>CACNXK010000001.1 GCA_902624425.1 uncultured SAR86 cluster bacterium
GCAGCTACTCCGAAGACGTCGGTCATACTTGAATTGACTCCATCCTCGTCACTAAGATTAAGAATCATAAAATCTACAGCCATGCTGTCGCTAAACCCTATACTGGTTGTGATATTACCAATGTAATAAGCTCTAATAGAGTCAACGATTGGATTATTTGAGACTCTTTGTTGAAATTCACCTCTTTTTACATATTGAGCAACAGTCGTTAATGTGTTGCCAGATGGAAGATTGGTTTCGTGTCTAAGAGTAATATCCGCTGTAAATTCTGGAGTCTTAGCTAATTGATTACCCTTAACATTCTCTCTAAGACCATATCTAAGATCTTCTTGCCCAAAGAAGTATTGATATGCATCCACATTATCTAAAACCTCATAATCAGAAGTAACTTCTGAATCTGTGAAAGCCAAGTTCATATCTAAGCTGAGTGAATCTGTTAAAAATCCTGTAAATTCAACTTCAAGACCTGACATCTCTGATTCTGGGATATTGGCTACCCCTCCCCTATAAGGATCTGGGTCAGTAGCTTGAAACTGAAGGTTTTCGTATGAGTATGAGAAATAAGCTAAGTTTGCTCTAGCTCTTCCATCTAAAAATGTTGATTTTAAACCAAGCTCAAGTGACTCAACTGTCTCACTTTCAAATGTTGGGAAAACTAAAGCTGGCGCCACAGGTCTACCTGCTGCAACATCTTCCTCTTCTGTAAATCCAAATGTAAGATTACTTCCGCCAGGCTTGAAACCTCTTGCTAAAGCAAAATATCCCATTATGTCATCAGAAAAATCAACTTCTGCAACCACTCTTGTTGTAACTTCATCAGTTGTTCCTTCCTCTTTGAAGGACTCAACATTGAGAAAGTTGGTTACATCTGTTTTAAATGTATCTTCTGAATACCTTAATCCAGATACTACTCTGAATGATTCGCTTAGGCTAAGTGTGGTTTGTCCATATACAGAAAAGGATTCTCTTCCTGGATTTGCATCAGTAAAGAAGTCAACTTCAGCAGCTGGGCCAAAAATATCAAATCTGCCAGGAATACCATAATCATGATCATAACAATAGCTTGGGTCAGCAAATGGTTCATCGCATAAGTATTTTATTCTGCCATCTAGATCATCATCTCTGTAACCTCTGATGACATTTTCTATTTCGTGGTCCATATAAAATGCCCCAACAGTCCAATCTAGCTTTCCATTAAATGCAGGCTCGTTAGAAATCAAATTTATTTCAAAAGTCGTTGTGTCAACTAAAGAAGTTTCAGGAGTAAATTCTGCTCTTTGATATGTTGCTCCTGCACCTAGGCCTGGTATTGATAAAACTGGGTCGAGATAGTTATGTCTATCGTTGTCCCTTACAACTAAGACATCATCTTCTTGAACGCTTGCTATTGCTTTAAGATTTGCAAAGCCAAGGTCAGATTCATATATTGCTGCAACAACCATTGATGATAGTTCATGCTGAGAAACAGTATCTTGGGAGAGCTTTCTCATGCCTGATGTTTGATCATCTATTCCTCTAATCGCGGCTCCATTTCTATCAACTTTAAAGTATTGCCCAAAGACTCTGAGGCTAGATGTATCATTAAGATCAAACATCCAGTCAGTTCTTATGCTTTTATTGTTTGCGTCATCAAGATCCTGACCTGTAAAAACGTTTTTAGTAAAACCGTCTCTTGTCGTTGAAGAAATAGAGAGCCTGGTTGCAATTTTGTCATTAACAACGAAGTTATTAGATGTGGATACCTTTCTGAGATTGTAATCTCCAAAAGTAACGTTTAGTTTTCCCTCTCCGCCTTCAGTTGTTGGTGCTTTGCTGATTACATTCACTGCCCCACCAGTTGAGTTTTGACCAAATAGTGTTCCTTGTGGGCCGCGAAGAACTTCAATTCTTTCAACATCCAAAAAGTCTGTTCCCAATGCAAAGGGTGAAGCAATAAAAACGCCATCCATATGAAAAGCTACTGAAGGAGCAGCGATGGCATTTTGGTTAGTCTCATTTCCCACACCTCTAATAGATATGATGGTTTTGTATCCCTCATTCTTTGCTACTGTTACACCTGGAACGATAGCGCTGAGATCGGTAAAGGTTGTTATATTTTTCTCTTCTATATCTGAATCAGTTAATGCAGTTACCGCTTGAGAGATATCCTGAAGACTTTCAGAACGCTTTTCAGCTGTTACTACCACTTCCTCAACTTCTTGAGCAACGATATTAAGACCGAAGAAGCCTACAAAAGTCACCAAAATAGCTTTTTGAAATAAAATATTTACATAATTTTTCATAAAATTTTCCCCGTAAAGTTTTTTATTTTGTATTTTGTCTGCAGGACAATTGAGGTTAAACTCGATCTGTTTAACAAGCGGCGTTCCTTCGGTTTTACCCTACTTCCGTCTCCTAAGAGATGAACGATTTTTGCGTTCCTTCAGCTTTCACTTACTTCCGACTCCGAAGAGTTGAACGATTTTAACTCACTATTAACTCAAATAATTGAGCTCCTTTTTAACCATGGAGATGGTGCAAATCAAATCACAATGTAAAATAATACTTTCTAAAATTTAACTTAACAAGCTTCAAATCAACATTTGGCGACTTTTTTTGTTTTTTTTGCTTTAAAAAGTAAATTAATAACTTGAAACCTGTAAAATTCCCTTTAATGCTAGAAAAAATCTTCAAACTTGAATCAAATAATACTTCTCTAGGACAGGAGGTTTTAGCCGGTGTTACGACCTTTGTAACAATGGCATATATTATTTTTGTTAATCCTCAAATGATGGCTGTGAGCGGTATGGACTTGGGTGCAAGCTTTGTAGGCACATGCCTAGCAGCATCATTGGCTTGCATCATTATGGGTATTTATTCTAACTGGCCAGTGAGTTTGGCTCCGGGTATGGGTTTGAATGCCTTTTTTACCTATACAGTGGTAGGCGAAATGGGATACTCGTGGGAAGTAGCTTTGGGCGCAGTGTTTTTAGCAGGTGTGCTATTTTTTATAATGAGTGTTACCAGATTAAGAAGGTGGATGCTGGATAGCATTCCCCTCAACCTTCGTATTGCTATGGGAGCCGGAGTTGGTCTTTTCATAGGCTTCATAGGTTTAAAAAACGGAGGGTTAATCGTTGCTAATAATGCAACTTTTCTCAGTCTTGGTGATTTTACAAACTCTGAAACATTATTAGCTGCATTAGGCTTTTTAATAATTTGTTCATTATCAGTAAGAAATATTCCTGGATCTATCCTTATAGGTGTAATTGTCATAACAATATCTTCAATTTTACTTGGGCTTATTGAGTTTCGTGGATTAGTCTCTATGCCTCCAAGTATTGCTCCAACATTTATGAAAATGGATATCCTTGGTGCACTTGATATCGCAATGCTGAGTGTTGTGATGTCATTCTTGTTTGTAAATTTATTTGATACTGCTGGAACCTTGTTGGGTGTTGCAACAAGAGCAAAAATTACTGATGAATATGGAAATGCAAAGAACTTTGATAAGGCTCTAAAAGCTGATAGTGGCTCTAGCATATTTGGAACTTTTTTTGGTTGCTCTCCGGTGACAAGTTATGTGGAGAGCTCTGCTGGAGTTGAGGCTGGGGGAAGGACTGGTTTAACTACAGTTATAGTTGGTCTTTTATTTTTAGTTGCAATATTCTTCTCTCCTTTAGCTGCAATAGTTCCTGCTTATGCCACTGCTGGGGCTTTAATTTATGTATCTATTTTAATGATGAGCGGTATGGAAAAACTAAACTGGTCTGATTCGACAGAGCTTTTACCAGCTTTAGTTATTATCGTTATGATTCCCCTCACTTTTTCTATTGCGAATGGAATTGCGCTTGGATTTTTAGCATATGTTGTGCTTAAGGTTTCAAGTGGTCAAATCAAAAATATCTCATCTGGTGCATGGTTTTTAACTATTGTTTTTGTTTCGAAGTTTCTCTTTTTATAAAAATGATGCGTTGCTTCTCTGGGATTTTTGCCATCTTTTTTACTATTTATTCATTTGGATCAGCGCATCATCAACCAGCAGTATTTATCGAACAAACTGAAATTATTGGCAGCTTACATGAAAATAAGAAAGTTGAGTTATTTCTTGGTCTGCCTTTTGCAGAACCGCCTCTGGGAGATTTAAGATGGGAAAGGCCAAATGCTTGGATCCCGAACTCAACAATAAAGATTGTTGCTAAAGAATTTAAGCCAGCATGTTTTCAAAATCAAAGAATCGTTAACTGGTATAAAAGGCTTATTAAAGATTTCGGTGGAGATCCAAAAACTTTTGACATACCAGAATTTAGTGAAGATTGTCTTTATCTAAATTTATGGCGTCCTACAGGACCAAAAAAAGATTTGCCTGTTATTGTTTATATTCATGGTGGAAGTAACAAAGCTGGTTGGTCATATGAGCCTAACTATCTTGGCCATAATATCGCTAGTCAAGACTTTATATTAATAAGTATTCCATATCGCTTAGGCGTATTCGGTTTTTTTTCTCATCCTGAGGTTGAGAGTCCAAACCTGGCTTTATTTGATCAGCTGTTAGCTCTAGAGTGGATTCAGAAATATGTTTCGTTTTTTGGTGGTGATCCATCAAATGTAACTTTAATTGGTGAGTCAGCAGGTGCAGGTGGAATAAGTCATTTAATAGCTTCTCCACTAAGCAAAAATTTATTTCACAGAGCTGTTCATCAAAGCGGAGGTTCATCTTTTACTTATCCAACTTCAAGTTCTGGGGTTAAGGCACTTGCAGACCGATTTAGTAAATCGTTTGAAGATCCTTCAATTAAAGGTCTTAAAAATCTTAGTGCAGATCAAGTACTAAAGGTTTCAGAAAATGTTTATGCTGACCACTATTTTAATTATGTGATTGATGGTCTCTCGATAGAACAGAGTCTATCTGAAGCATTTGAAAATGGAAATATTCAAAATGTCGATCTTATTGTTGGAACTAATAATGATGAGTGGTCTCTTTATTTTGATGGCAATGTTGATGTTGGCCTTTGGCTTGATCAAGAAGTAAGCCAAGAGAAGAAGGCGAAGCTTTTGGAGCTTCTTGTTAATATTGAAGATCCTGTAAGAAAAATGAATCTCTTAATCACAGCTAAAAACTTTGTTTGCCCTTCTTTGTTTATGGCAAGAAAACTTAGGGAAAATGGTAATGAAACTTGGGTCTATCAATTTAATAGGGTCAGAGATGGTAAGTTAGCAAAAAAATTTGGCGCTTTTCATGGTGCAGAGCTTCCATACGTCTTTAATACTCATGATGATTGGCTCCCGACAAATGAAGTAGATATAGATCTTACGTTAGCAATTCAATCTTATTGGTTGTCTTTTGCAAAGACTGGAAATCCTAATGATAAAGTTTCTCCATTATGGCCAGTCTATGAGGCAATTAATGATCCTTCTCTTGTACTAGATGCAAAAATATTCTCAAGACAGCATGAGAGTTCAGATATTTGCAGAATAATGGAATTATTTTAAAAGTTGGCAGGGTTTTTAGGTGTAAAGGCGTTGTAATATTCTCTAATATTTAATATGTCCTTCTGATCATCACCCGTCGGCATAAACTCTTTGCCGAACACTAATTCCTTCTTCAAAAAGTCCAGTGAAACTAAAACAACTCCTGAGTTGAGTTCACGTGCGATTCTCAAGAAACCTGTTTTCCATTCTCCCACTTTTGATCTTGTTCCTTCTGGAGCAAGGCCAATTAGTCCATTCTTTTTGTCTTCAACTTGTCTCAAAAGGTCTTTTATAAGTCCTCCCGGTTTAGATCTATCAACTGGGATTCCGCCCATGTATTTCATGAACTTTCCTAGCAAACCTTTAAAGACTGTATGTTTCCCTATGAAATATACTTTCAGATCAACCGCGGCTATAGCTGCCAAACCAACAACTGCATCCCAGTTCGAAGTATGCGGTGCAACGATTGCCACAAACTTCTTGTTCTCGTATAGGTCTGAGATTTGCCCTTTAATCTTCCAGCCCGAAAGTTTCATTAATATTTTTCCTAACAATTGAAAAAACTTTGGTCTATTTGCTTTATAGCTCTGGGGAAACTTAAACTTCATTTTTTTGTTGTGTATATTTTCAGAGAGTATAGTAAATTAAGCTAAGAATGTCTTATTTTTCAAACTCGTGGTCGCTGCAGTTGAGCGATTGATTTCTCCATAATGTTCAAGCCATCTTTAATCAATTTATCTTCTATTATTAAACTTGGCGCAATTCTTATAGTGTTGTTGTTAGCTTTTAAAACCATGAGTCCATTTTTATAGCACTGCTGAAGGACTGTATCCAGATTGATAGTTTCGGTGATTTTAAGTTTACAACCAATCCAAAGCCCTGCTGTATTTATTCTCTCGAAGCAATCGAGATTCTTGTTAATCTCTTTAAGTTTTTTAATAAATAATTTTTCTTTTCTAAGCACGTTTTTAAGAACTGTTTTTTTTGACATTGAGTTTATGACTTCAAGAGCTACAGAACATGCAAGAGGGTTGCCTCCAAATGTAGTTCCGTGAGCGCCAACTTGCATCGATTCAGCTATATGATCTTTTGTCAGAATTGCTCCAATTGGAAAACCATTACCTAAACCTTTTGCGGTAGTAACGATATCTGGTTTTATGTTGAATTGTTCATATGCAAAAAGAGTTCCGGTTCTTCCAACTCCTGACTGGACCTCATCCAATATGATAAGTACATTCTTTTCCTTACATAGTTTTTTTACTTTTGCCAAAAAGTTTTTCTTGGCTTTTATAATACCCGCTTCGCCCTGGACTAACTCAAGAACAACCGCTGCTGTTTTCTTTGTAATTACTTTTTCTAGTCCTTTTATTTCATTGTAAGGATGGTGTTTTATGCCAGATGGCATTGGTCCAAATCCCGCAGTCATTCTCTCTGATCCATTTAAAGCAATAGTCATCATAGTTCTTCCATGAAAAGCATCAGCAAAAGCAACAATTTCATTTTTATGCTTTCCATAATGAGTATTTGCATATTTTCTTGCCGTTTTAACAGCAGCCTCCATTGCCTCCGCTCCAGAGTTAGCAAAGAAGACTTTCTCAGCAAAAGTTAGCTTACAAAGTTTTTTTGCAAGGTCTAGCGCAGGAGCATTTGTCATAGCATTGGATAAATGCCAAATCTTTTTTGACTGCTCGTTAAGGACTTTTACTAAAGGGGGATAGCAATGACCAAGGCTTGTAACTGCGATCCCTGAAGCAAAATCAATATACTTTTTTTTCTTGTCATCCCAAACTATAGAGCCTTTTGCTTTAGAAGGAATAAAATTGGCTGGATTATAGACGGGCATCATATAATCATCGAATTGTTTTCTTGTTGCCATGCTCTAATTATACGTGATTTTAGCGAAAAACATTATAGGTAATAGGTTTAGCAGTTGAGTTAATACTCAGATTTATTTGTCTTTGTTGTGCTCTATTAATAGCGTTGGCACATTACAGTTGTGGGATTTAATGGTTGCAACTAGGGTTCCTTTTTTGAGACCCTCTTTTATGGGGGTTATCTCAACACCACTACTAACTAGTCTTTTGTGAGCATCTTCAATTGAATCAACTTCCCAGGCAAGGCCCCAAAGTTCATCGGCCAATTCTTTTTTATCTTTCTGCTCAATAACCTCTATTGTGGTTGCGTTTGTCCTAAAAAAAAGCATTCTCCTTTTCCAGTGCTCGATGGTTTTATCTAAGGCTAATCTAATTTTATAAACACCTTCATAAATACTTATAAATTCATCTGCGTCCTGTGTGTTTATTACAACATGATCAAGCTTTTTTACATTTGAGGTATCTTGGCTTGCATACTTTTGAAGATATCCTTCAGTATGTTCTATGATGAAGACGAATAACTCTCTAGTAAGTGTTTTGGGTAAAAAGATATTTTTCCAACGCCTTATCTTTTCATCTTTTTCATTAGTTGCCTCACCAGAGCTTATCTCAACTTCATGTCCATCTTTATTTAGAACTTCTTTAACATGTTCTATATTTTGTGTTCCTAAAACAATCCCCGCCAGATGGTCGCCTTTATCTGCAAGTAAAGAATTTACAAAATCTGTGCCAGGTCCTGCATCACATGGTGATAGTAGCTCTAAATATGTATTCTCTAAGTTAAATATTGCATTTCTTGTCCCTAATTCTGCATGCTTGCCTTTCCAGCACGGGGTAATACCAAGAATTTTTTCATAATCATTTATAGCCAGATTTAGATCTTTTACTGCAATTATTAAGTGGTCTACAGATGAAATCATTTTCTTATTAATCTTCTATATCATTAATTCTTTCAATAAATAGCTTTGCACCGAGTGAAACATTATCTACCCAATCATGCTTTGCCTCGTCATTGGCATTATCTGAAATGAATTTAAAGCATCTAAAGCTAATATTTTTTAATTTACACACTTTTGCTATAGCAAAAGCTTCCATGTCAACAATATCTGTTTTTAACACTGGGGTTTTGGTTACAAACTTATCTCCTGTGCCGCATGTAACTCCATCTCTACCAAAAGTGATTTCAAGAGAGTCTTCGAAAGGAGTTTGTCCAACTTTAAAGCCAAGCGGTGAGGCATCCATATCACGCTGAAAGAAAGTTGCCACCTCAACTAATCCACTTACATTTGTATTCAATGATCCGGCTGTTCCAAAATTTATGATTTTTTTTGGATTATGTTTTTGTATAGCATTTAATGTGTTGATAGCTGCATTAACTTTTCCAACGCCAATATATTCTATTTGATGGCCAGGAAGATCCTCTCTTCTTAGCTCATCTTCAATGGCAACCAGTATAAGAGTGCTCATTTCCAGCTTCCCTTTCTGCCTGAGAGATCCCAGTCAATCCTCGAATACATCAATTCTATTCTTCTTTTAATATATCTATTTGCAAAAGTTTCACTAATCTCTGGTAATGGAATAAATGACATGCAGCCTAGGCCATCAATGATTTTTAATATGAGTCCAGAGTCACTCTCTTTCACAGCTAGGTTGTGAGGTATTATATTTTTTGTGAGTAATTTGGTTTCTTGCAGAAATATTTCAAACTCTTTTAGAGCTTTATTAATTTCCTTGGTTCTGCCTTTGCTAAATAAATATTCTTCTAGGTTTGGAGCTATTTGATCATTATTTGTAATAAGCTCAGTACATGAAGCTAGTCCTTCACTGGTTTGAACAAACGCATACCATTTTGCAAGATGTTGCCAGATTTTTTCGGTGTTTTTCTTTATCGCTTTTTGTTTATATGCCTTTTCTTCTCTCAGATTATCATCAAAGCTTTTTTCTGATCTAAGCTTTTTATACCATGGCGCATTGGAATACATCTTTTTAATAACTTCCTGTTTGCTTATTTTTAAGCATAAATTCTTGTCACCAGGATGAATGAAACAAATCCTATTCCCGCCCTCTGCAAATGGTTTAACTCCTTGAAGATTGATCATTTTTTCAATTTACTGACTTATAAATATTTACAATCGTAACACCAATAACAATAAGGAAAAGCCCAAGGATAGATTGCCAATTAAGTGTTTGCTTATAAATAACATAGCTTAATAGTGCTATTGTGAAGACTCCTATTCCCGACCAACTGGCGTAAACAATTGATAATGGTAGTTTTTGTGTGACTATGGCCAAAAAATAAAAAGATATTCCATAAGAAAAAAGTAAAACTGTAGTTGGTAATGGCTTAGAAAAGTTTTGTGATGCTGGCAATAACATTGTTCCAATTACCTCAAAAATTATTGCGAGGAAAAGAACAATATAGGGATTCATTAAGGTTTATTAATGCTTACTAGGTAATATCGTGGCAGTCACATTCAAGCTCCTTACAAAGCTGATAGTTTTGAGCATGCGCATAAACCACTAGAGCTGATCCTATAAGTGTAAAAATAGTTACGTATGCCTCAGAAAGAAAAGATTCTGATAATGCTGTTGCAATTAGTGTGATGAGACCAACCAACCCTATAAGAAATACTATATTGTCTTTATGGTTTGATACGCCGGTTACAAGAGCATAAATGCTAATAGGTAGTGCCAAAAATAGAATCGCCCAATGAATAAATTCATTATCTATTGAAAGCGCTGCTGCTCCAGAGGTAACAATTAAGAAAGATGGAACTAGCAAGCAGTGCAGTGCACAAGCTATGGATAGCCCGGCAGCGAACTTATCAGTAATTGGATGAGTCTTCATAATAAAGTTAATTATACAATATTTGTCAATAGTCTAGTTTGGTAGCTGGGTGATCCACTCTCTTACCATTTCAACTGCTTCCTGATGAGTTAAAGCTCTCCCTGACTCTGGCATCATTATTCCAGGATCCATGGACTCCATTCTATAGAGCAAAATAGATTCATCTGGCCTTCCTGGGACTATAGAATATTTATTACCACCACTTCCACGCCCTGTTGCTACTGGTTTCTTATAAATACCTAAATTGATATCTCTTGTTTCTACCAGATCTAAATAGAGTCCGGTGGAGTTTGCATTTCCTGTTCGTGAGTGGCAATGACCACAATTTACATCTAAATAAGATCTTGCCCTGTCATTAATGTTTTGAGTTTCATCCCTCCAGTCAACAGGAGAAATAATATCTTTAGGAAACGTATTTATGATTTCTCTTTTCATCCAATAATTAAGTTGATTAAATTCGCCATCGGCAAAATGAAAGTCCTTATTAATATTCTTTGCTTTTGGACCAATTGGAGTAATAGCACCTTTTGCCGCATGACACTCTTTACACTGATTAGCGTTTGGAACTCTATATCGCACCTGTCTTTCATCGCCCATAAAATCTATCCAAGATGCATTTATAGTTTTGCCGGCTATTTTTTTATAAGCCTCATCTTGACTCTCATTCCATGCATAAGATACTGCTTTCCATCCATCTTTCTTTCTTAACAATAATCTGGTTTCTAGGAGTTGTTTTCCGAGCTCGGGATATCTTTCATCCACTGGATAATAAAATGTTTTTATCAAGGCTGAGCCTTCTGGAAAATCAAATACCCAGTCTTTAACATAGGTAGCTTGAGTATTGTCGGGAACATAGACCCATCTTTGTTTGTAGGAATAGTCAGAGAATAGTGTTGATATTAATTCATAGGGAATAACTTTTTCATGCGGCTCTTGAGCAGATGCATCTAGAAAAAATTCAAATTCTGACAATTTGTTTGGAAAAGATTCAGCTAAGATCAAATTACTGTTTACTGAAAAAGAATTAGAGCTGAATATTAATAAAAATAAACAGCAAGTAATGCTTCTCATATGAATTAAAAGGTTTCTATACTTATTGCGCGTAGCGGAACTATTTCTCCACTAAAGTCATTTTTATTAGTGTTAGTTGGGTTGGAAAATCCAAGCATATATTTAATTGGTTTGATTGTCAGGAAGCTTGCATTATCCTCATCAATAACAAGTTTTTCTTCATCTGGCTGCCCGAGAATTATTTGTGAAAATGGAACAATGCCATCCCAAAAAATATCTGGCATGTTTCCTCCGCTTATGTCATAAAGTGCTTTTGCCAAGTCACCTGTATCTAGGTCAGGATCAAATCCACTAGGTCCATAGGTATTTCCATGAACCTGAATATTTTTCGGATGTGGATAATAATTTGGGTCTTCGGTTTCATCTCCATAAGAAACTATAGAAAGATTCACTGTACCGTTCCCGCTCATAACATTATTAAAAATCTCGACGTCTGAGTTTGCCATTATAATAATGCCTGTTCCTCTGGGGACTTCGCCAACGATGTTACCCTCAGGTGCAAAATTATCCGTATCATTATCAATAGATTTATTATCAAATACTCTTATATGATGTCCGCCTTGTTGTGGCAGATCTGGTAAATCAAAAACTAAAATACCGCCAGTGTTGTGGGAAGCTAAATTGTTGTAAACATCTGCATAATATGAATTCTCAATTTCAATTCCAGCGACGTTATATTGAGCAACACTATTTCTTACAATAATATTTTTAGACTGGCCAACATATATTCCTGCATCGGATGCACCAATTGCCACACAACCATCGATCAGAACATCTTCTGATTCAACTGGATAAAACCCATAAGCCCCATTTGTACTTTTAGGTCCACCAGTCCACTCAGTTTTAAGATTTATCATATTGATGCCTTTAGCTCCTATTACTTTTAGAGCATCTCCTTTTGCATCTAGTATTGAGAAATCTCTGAGGGTAACTTTATCCGATGTAACTAATAAGCCTTGCGCACCAGATTGTTGATTCTTAAAATCTAGAATTGTGCTATCCATGCCCTCACCCATGACGGTCACATTATCTACATCAAGCGATAATCCATCTTCAAATTCATAGTAGCCGCCTTTAATAATTAAAGTGTCGCCTTCTTCCATAAGAATCAATGCTTCCTGGAGTCTTTCATGAGCATCTGGGCCTGGCCCTACATAAAACTCTTTTGCAAAAAGGTTAAGAGCAACTAATAAGGTAATAGAAAAGAAAGAAATTCTTTTCATGTTTTTCAAATTTTTACTTTGAGCAGCAGGAGCACTCGCAGCAATCGCAACAATCACACATACCTGTATTATAAACTAACTTGGTTATGTATTGAATGCTTCTCTTTTGCTTACGATCAAATATATACTCAGTCAGCCTGTTGAGTTTGCATGCCGATATCAGCTGCAATAGAGTTCGGGACAAGCATGGTAAGCGCATAGTGGGCTATTTTCCACTCATTATTAACTAATTTAACGACTCCGGTTCCTCTGCAGTGTCCTAGCTTTTCATTGTGAAGAATTTCATCAAACCAGCGTGTGTCGCCATCTCCTTCCCAATTACGCTCGATAACTTTATAAGTCCAGCCATGCCCATCTGCAAAAGCTGGTTGGGCATATGATTTAAATTCCTGCACAGTCCAACGTTCGGTTTTGTCTGTGCCTAAAAATACAGCATCTGAACTATAGCGATCAAAGTAACTTTTAAAATTTCCATTATGTGCATCTTCGTGGAGACCATCTAGTAAATTATTAATCTCATGCTGATCATCTGCATTAATATTAAAGACAATAAAAAGGCCTAATATTATTAATTTTTTCATTTTACTATCTAGGTTATTAGTTTAGGTATTATCCCTAGCTGAGAAAGGATACCAAAGGTAATTAACAATATAATGCTAGCGGGTATCTGAAGATTTTTCTTTTCAACCCAATCAAATGAGTGTTCTGTAAGTTTTCTTATCCATTTATCAGCTTTATCCATCAATTTAAGAGCTTTTCTCGTCCAATTGTCAGTTGCATCAATTAGTAGCAAAGAAAGTACAGCGATGATAAGCCAGACAACTCCATTTAAGATCATATCAATAATCCAACCAACTACTACCCAATTTATTTCCATATTTATTCGCTATTTTTTAAGAGTTGTTTTCTATAAATGATAATACTTATCCAAATTAAAAGGACCAGCCCCATTAGTACTATCTTCACCCCAAGAATTTGATCGAGTCCAGGAATAATTATCATTACCCAAGGTCCGAAGAGTAAAACTAGTATACCGCCAACAAAAGAATCGCTTTTCTTAAGAAAGGTATGTATTTTTTCTTTCATTTATTCAGAGATTATTAAGTAGATTAAGTTTTCTACATTTATTAAACTTGATTAACAAACATTATACTCATGGATATACCCAAGATAGTCAAATCGTCATCCTCCGATTTAGAGCAAGTGAAGGCCGTTCTTACGTTGGGTTTTTCATCTGATGCTTTATTAAGGTGGGTCTTTCCTGATGCATCTTCTTACTTGAAATGCTTCGATATTTGGATGGAAGAGTTTTCTAAAATAGCTTTTGAAAACAATATTGTTTACTCAGAAGAAAACTTTTTCGGGTCATCTCTTTGGCATCCTCCTGGAGTTGAGTTTGACAATTCAGTTCTGGAGCCAACTTTTGAACATATTCCGTTAGAACGAATAGAGGCTGTTGTTAAATTTTTTGAAGAATTTGAAAAATATCATCCAGATGATGCCTGGTACTTACCATTTATTGGAGTTGACCCCTCACAACAAAGAAAGGGTATAGGTTCTTTTTTATTGAAAGAGGCTCTTAAAATGATAGATGAAAAAGGTGATAGAGCTTATCTTGAAGCGTCTAATGAATTGAATAAAGCATTGTATGAAAGACATGGCTTTATTGAAATTGGAAGGGTGCAATTTGGAGACTCACCACCCGCATTTCCGATGATAAGAGAGTCAAATAAATAATTATTTCTTTTTTCAAACATTTCTAAAATGGAAAAAATCTGCTATTTCCAGTAAAGATAAACTTTATCAACCAACCTATTATGTTTGGAACTAATGCAGTTAAATTGATTAGTGAGAGTTCGGTGTCTAGATCGCTAACAGATAAGACTACATAAATAAGCCAGCAGGTCATTAAAAATCCGAGCCAGTGAATTACTGAACAAAGTTTTACCAAAAAACTATTCTTTTGCTTTTTTAGCATCATAAAAAATTACATCATGCCCTTTTTTTTCAAGGCATTTCTCAAGACCGGAATATTCTCTAAACTTCTTTGTTGCATTTGTAACAAAAATTGTTGAACCTCCTAAGACGCCTCCCACAGTTCCTGCTGCGACATAAATAGGCGCAAAAACTCCACTTGCAGTGGCAATTGTATAAAGTCCGCCTAATGCTAAATAAGATCCAAAACCAATACCGACTTTTGAAGATCTATTTGCTCTATTGTTAGATGTTTTTATACATTCATCTAACTCATTCTCAAAAGCATAAAGATCTGTATCGGATGACCTTTTTACATATACAGGCGTATCAACTAACTGTAAATACTCTTCAGCATCAGGTTTTACATTGATAGTATTGGAAACGCATGAGGATAAAACAAATAGTAATAGAAAAAAAAATAAACCCTTAGTTTGCATAATTTTCTACCTCTAAATCACTGTTTAAAATTACTCCACCGTGACGAATTGTTTGCGTCGTGTCGTGATCATGCTAACGCTCGTAACCCATTGCATCGAACTCGATCCTGCAGTTCTTATATATTTGGTCCTTTACTTTCTGCGACAACAGCTCGGAAGCAGGCCTTCTGTTAGTTCGGAATTTGTGTTTGGTTTGTGGATAGTGCGCGACAATATCAAATTCAAGCCTGTCGCCGAGGGTCGTGAGGTCTTCCTGCATATTGTCAAAATTGACAATGAAATCGACAATAGGTTTTTCACCGTCTGAATAGGTTGGGTAATTGACATAACGCTTCTTCTTCAGAACACGCTCAAGCTCCTTGTCAAAACTCCAGTTCTTTTTTCCGCGCGCATGATAATAGATATGTGATACAACCTTTTCGTACGGATGCCTTTCGATCGAAAAAGTGAAGTAATCATCGAAAGTTTTTTTGCCGACGTACTCGCGAATCGCAACAGCCGGCATATGATTGAAAAACTTGCCACGGCGTCTGGCGCGTAAAAATTTCATCTTGCGTGCCTTTATCATATTGCGATATCGCTGCTCTCCAAGACCACCGTAGTTCTGAGGTAACGTGCCACCCATGTCCAGCCTGACGAGTTCGTCTTCAAACGATATCGGAGTGATGATGTCATCGGGACCACAGGCTTGGCTCAGACCAACCTCCATGCTTGTGCCCGAGGTTTTACGGGTCTTTACGAAAATAAACTTCTTTGCGTGGCTAACGATCATTGGTTGCTCTGCTGATTGGACTAAGTCCTTTCTTGCGCCGATAGATAGCTATTTTTCTCGAAGCATCAATGGGTTGCAAAATTCTCTGCCAAAAACGTTTTTTCTCCGGATACCGACTGTTAGATTTATCCGGTAAAACGCCGTCCAGAACAACTTCCCAATCCGGCGATGATTCGTATCCACAACCGACCAGATCTGGTGTCATTGTGCCGTGGATTGCCTGCTGTTGAACGATGCGACCGAGATGTTTTCGCCAGACACCGACACTGGTCGGTCCAATAGGACGGACGCCGCGCATTGCAACTTTTGACTTTTCAGACACTTGCGCGTGTTCATGGTACTCAGAAAATTTGTGTTGTTTCTCAAGCCATGGAAATTTTGCAGTGATTTGGCTTTGTGTGGCGTCAGGGTTATTTACGAAATCCTCGTACCGGATATTGAGAAAACGATCGTGGCCGAACAATGGGCGTGCACAGGCATGCAATTCACGCCAAAGTCTAATGTTCGAGTAGTACATATCCTCGCTCTTACCATGCCGGCTAACGATGACATCACGCGGATCGCGCGTTACGTAAATGACATAGAGATTAGGATCGTCGATGACTCCTGGCATGTACAACGTATCTTTGGGTCGTTTCGTGATAACCACATCGTTGTTTTCTGCGGTTACGAGGTGAAAGCGAATCTCATGGTCATAATGCTTGTTTGTCCGAAAACAGGTGACCATCACCTCGTGCAAGAGAGTAGTACCGGATCGCGGCGAGCAGGCAACTATGTGAATGTGCTTAAACAGACGTCAACTCCCCATTATTCGACTGTAACAGAGTTGTTGTAGCAAGGTTTCCATTATTTTGGTTTGTCTCCAATTTTTTATTTTATATTAGTTTTTGTAGAATATAATTTTAAATTATGGAATACGCGGTAAAGGAATGTGGAAGGTGTGGAGTAAAAACCTCATCTTATAAGTTGCTAGAAATCAAAAATAAAACTAATAATAATTATAAGAAAAAGTACTTCTGTCACGGTCCCAATACAATAAATTGTTACGATAAAGTGAGACCAATGAGAGTTGGGGATATCTTTAGATTAATTTTCGCACCTATAACGTTTGTTCTGGGTTTTATTAAAAAAGTCCTTGGTATCTTTCTTATACCAATAAAAATTATCATGTATCCATTCAAATTGGTATATCGGCATAACAAAAGGATAAGAAATGCTATGGTTTATATCTTTGGTATTGTTGTCTTTATTTTGATGAAAGTTTTGGCCGTCCTAAGATTTGTTGGTATAAAAGTAATGGATCAAGATGGTGACGGGAAGGTTGATTTAAATGATTTTGCTATTGCAAAAAGGAAAGTCAGAGATTTTTTTGACAAATCCAAAAAAGAGACTAAATGAAAATTAGAACTAAGCAATCTCTATACCTGCTTTTTTATATCTAGCTAGAATATCTTCTTCATCCCAATCTTTTGGCATGGTGGACCGAAGACCTTTTTCATTTAATACTTTATCTTCTTCTTTTGTGATGAGGATGCCGCCCTCTTTTATGTATCTATTCAAAATTCGTAGCAAACTTGCTTCATTTATTTCCTCTAAACTGTAAAGTTTTTCTATGATTATTTTCAACGGTATAGGGTGGTCATATCTTAGGTTTTTTATATCTTTTTCTTTGCTTGCTCTTATAGATCTTGCCCTTTTCTTTGAAAATTTTGTAGGTTTGTTTACACCTGTTTCCCATATAAAAAATATGGCTTCTCTGATAATTTTTCGGGGTCCTGTTTTATTATTTCCAAGTTCCTCTAATCTTCTGCAGGAAGATATAATTGAAGCGATTTCGCTTAAATGACTATTTTGTGTTGTCATAAAATCTATTCGACGGTTACAGATTTAGCGAGATTTCGTGGCTGATCTAAGTCTGTTCCTCTTAGACAAGCAACCTCATAAGCTAGTATCTGTAGGGGTATGGTATACACAATAGGTGCATTGTAGTCACCGCATTTAGGCATATTGATAAATTTCCCTTTTTTGATTTCAATTGTCGATCCTGCGTTCCCAAAAACATATAAAGTTCCGCCTCTTGCTTTTACTTCCTCCAAGTTTGATAAGAGCTTTTCGACTAGGCTATCCTCAGGTGCCAACGCCACAACTGGGATAGTTTCGTCAACCAATGCTAATGGGCCATGCTTTAACTCCCCTGCTGGATATGCTTCTGCATGTATATAAGATATTTCTTTCAATTTAAGGGCGCCCTCTTGAGCTATGGAAAAGTACATGCCTCTTCCTAAAAATAATGCATTATCATTTGATGAAATGTTATTCGTAATTGTGTTTATTTCATCTTTTAATTTAAAAGCTTCTCTTATAAGAGCGGGTGTCTCTCTTAAATCTTGGGCTGCTTGTTTGCGCTTCTCTTGGTTTTTATCCTGACTTTTGGAAATTGAGAGTGCTAGTATTAATAAAGCTGCTAATTGGGTTGTAAATGCTTTTGTTGAAGCTACTCCTATTTCTGGCCCTGCGTTTGTAAAAATTTTCCAGTCTGATTCTCTGGCCATTGTGCTAGTAGGCACATTACATATTGAAACAATGCCCAAATATTTTTCCTCCTTGGCATAATTGAGTGCTGCAAGAGTATCTGCAGTTTCTCCAGATTGAGAAATTGTGACAAAAAGCGTATTGTCCTCAACGATTGGATTCCTGTATCTATATTCACTAGCAAAGTCTATATAGCAGGGAATTTCGCATATGTCTTCAAACCATTTTCTTGCTGTTTTCGCAGCATGAAGACTTGTTCCACAGGCTACAAATTGAACTCTCTTCACATCTTTAAAAGAGTTTGAGGAGCCCAATCCAAAAACATTATCTAAAACATCACTTTCGCCAAGCCTTCCATTAATTGTATTGCCAATGCAGTCAGGTTGCTCATAGATTTCTTTTTCCATGAAATGTTTGTATTCTCCTTTTGTTGTTGCTGTTGCTGCACCGTCAATCTTCAGCTCTTCTCTCTCAACTATAATTCCCTCTTGATCATAAATAACAACATCTTCTTTGGTAATGACTGCAAAATCGCCGTCCTCTAACATGTGGAATTTTTCAGTAATGTTTACAATAGCTAGCGGATCTGAGGCAACAAAATTTTCTTCTATCCCCAAGCCAACCAGCAGCGGGCTTTTTTGTCTTGCTGCATAAACTTTGCCTTTCTCTTCTTTGCAAACAACAGCTATCGAATAGGCGCCATTTAGCTCAGTTGTTGCCTTCATAAGAGCTTGTAACGTATCTTGGCTTTCTTTTTTATAAAAATGAACTAGATGAGCGATTAATTCAGAATCTGTTTCAGAGGCTATTTCATAACCCTTGTTTCTTAGAGAACATCTAATCTCTTCATGATTTTCAATTATTCCATTATGAACGATATAGATGTCATCATGCGATCCGTGGGGGTGTGCGTTTTCTTCTGAAGGTGCGCCATGAGTTGCCCATCTGGTATGGGCTATACCAGAAAAAGCTTTTGGCTTTTCAGAAATCATTATCTCTTCTAGTTTTGATACTTTGCCAAGTGATCGCAATCTTAAAATTTCTTCATCTTTGTTAAGAACAACGCCCGCGGAATCATAACCTCTGTACTCCATTAGTTGAAGGCCTTTAATTAGGATCTTTCCAACGCTTCTTGATGAAGCAGCTCCAATAATTCCACACATGTTTATTTTTTATTCTTTGCCCAGTTTTCTTTGTTTTTCTGTTTTCCCCTACCAACACCTAAAGCATTGTCAGGAACATCTTTGGTAATTGTAGAGCCAGCCCCAACGTATGCGTTTTTCCCGATATTTATGGGTGCTACTAATGATGAGTTTGTCCCTATGAAGGAACCATCTCCAACTTCTGTTTTGTGTTTATCTTTTCCGTCATAGTTACAGGTAATTGTTCCAGCACCGATGTTAACATCATCACCTATGTCCGCATCACCAAGGTATGTAAAGTGATTTGCTTTTGACGATCTACCAATCTTAGTTTTTTTTGTTTCAACAAAGTTGCCAACCTTAGCGCTATCTTCAATAACACTTCCCTCCCTTAACCTAGCATAAGGGCCAATGGAGCAGTCTGCCCCAATCTTGGCAGAATCTATATGTGAGAAAGGGAGTATCTTGGTATTGTCGCCAATTTTAGTGTTACAAATAATTGTATTTGCTCCTACTTCAACATTGTTGCCAAACTCAACATCACCTTCCAGAATTACATTTACATCTATCGAACAGTCTGAACCTGCTTTAACATCGCCTCTAACATCAACTCTTGTTTTATCTATTAATGTAATGCCTTTTTTTAATAGCTCTTCTGTATTCATAACTCTTAAAACCCTCTCCAGCTCCTCCTGTTCTTTTCGACTGTTAGCTCCCATTGTCTCATCTTGTGGCGAGTTTAATGTGTTTATTTTAAACCCATTATTGGTTGCAATACCAATCAAGTCTGTTAAATAAAACTCTTTAGCGGAATTTTCATTATTTATTTGTGGGATAAGTGTTTTTAAGACGCTTCCATTTGCCACCAAAATACCAGTAAATATTTCTTTTATTCTTTTTTGTAAATCTGTGGCATCTTTTTCTTCAACTATACTTATGGCAAAATTGTTTTCATCTTTTATGACTCTGCCATACCCAGTTGGGTCTTTAAGTGTTGTTGTTAATATTGATATTTCAGAGTCTATTAAGCATAAATCTTGCAGCGTTTTCCTTTTTATGAGGGGAACATCTCCGTAAAGAATTAAAACCTTTTCACTATCGTTTATATTATCAATTGTCGTTTTTACTGCATCTGCTGTCCCTAATTGTTCTTTTTGCAGAAATGTTTGTGCATCAACCGATAGTTTTGATATTTCATTTTCAACACCCTCTTTGTCAAAACCAACAACCACAGAAATGTCACTTGAAATTTGTTTTGCTTTTAAAAGAAGGTGATGGAGCATTGTTTTTCCGCCAAGCTTTTGTAAAACCTTTGCTTTTTGAGAAAGCATTCTGGTGCCTTTGCCGCCAGCTAATATTATGGTGTGAATGTTCAATTTTTTAGGTCTTTTAGCCTATGCTAAATCTTTTTACGAAGTTTTTGAATAGTTTTAAGTCTTGCTGCTGCTTCTGCCAACTGAGAAGCTGCCTTTGCAAAATCAACATTATCTTTATTGTCAGCTAAATCTTTTTCGGCTTGCTCTTTTGCTGCAATTGCTTTCGCTTCATCCATGCTATCTGCTCTCTCTGCGACATCAGAAAGCACTGTAACAACATCTGGTTGAACTTCTATAAATCCTCCACTGCAAAAGAAAGTTTCCTCATTATCTCCATTGCAAACTCTCACTGGACCTGGCATTAAGCCTGTTAACAAGGGAGAGTGACCTGGCGCAATTCCGATTTCTCCAAGGGAGCCAGTTGCGTATAGCATATCGGCTGATCCTGAGAAAATTTCTTCATTTGAGGAAACGATGCTTACTTTAAACTCACTCATTACATTGTTTTTGCTTTTTCGATAGCTTCTTCGATAGTTCCTACCATATAAAATGCTTGCTCAGGAAGATCATCGTAATCTCCATTCAAAATTCCATTAAAGCCTTTAATACTATCTTCAAGGGAAACATATTTTCCTGGAGAGCCTGTGAAAACCTCTGCAACAAAAAACGGCTGGGATAAAAATCTTTCAACCTTTCTTGCTCTTGCAACGGCTAGCTTGTCATCTTCTGACAATTCATCCATTCCGAGAATTGCAATTATATCCTTAAGCTCTTTATATCTTTGAAGAACTCCTTGGATGGCTTGAGTGGTTTTATAATGCTCTTCTCCAACAACAAGGGGATCAAGTTGTCTGCTGGTTGAGTCTAATGGATCAACCGCTGGATAGATACCTAGCTCTGCAATATTCCTTGAAAGTACTACTGTTGCATCTAAGTGAGCAAATGTTGTTGCTGGTGAAGGATCTGTTAAGTCATCAGCTGGAACATATACTGCTTGAATTGAAGTAATTGATCCTGTTTTAGTTGATGTGATCCTTTCTTGCAGCGCTCCCATTTCGCCAGCTAGTGTTGGCTGGTATCCAACAGCGGACGGCATTCTTCCTAAGAGAGCTGATACTTCAACACCGGCCAGTGTATATCTATAAATATTATCAATAAAAAGAAGCACGTCTCTTCCTTCATCTCTAAATTTCTCAGCAATTGTTAAACCGGTTAAAGCAACTCTTAGCCTGTTGCCTGGAGGCTCATTCATTTGTCCATAAACAAGAGAAACTTTGTCTAAAACATTTGATTCTGTCATCTCGTGGTAAAAGTCATTTCCTTCTCTGGTTCTTTCACCAACTCCAGCGAAAACTGAAAACCCTGAGTGCTCAATCGCAATATTTCTTATCAGCTCCATCATGTTTACGGTTTTACCTACTCCAGCTCCACCAAATAATCCAACTTTTCCCCCTTTTGCGAAAGGACACATTAAATCGATTACCTTGATGCCTGTTTCTAGTAATTCGTTTGACCCTGCTTGGTCGGTGTAGCTAGGAGGACTTTTATGAATTGGTTGTCTCTCTTTCTCACCAATATCACCTTTTTCATCAATTGGATTACCTAACACATCCATTATCCTTCCAAGAGTTTCTTGTCCAACTGGAACAGAGATGGGTGCATTAGTTCTAACTACTTCTAAACCCCTTTTTAGTCCTTCTGTTGAGCCCATAGCAATAGTCCTTACAATTCCATCACCTAGCTGCTGTTGAACTTCAAGTACGGTTTCAAGACCGACAATATTAAGAGCCTCATACACATTTGGTATGTTCTCTCTATCGAACTCGACATCTATAACCGCCCCGATAATTTGTGTAACAACTCCATTACTCATCTCTTTCTCCTTTATACAGCGGCTGCGCCACCTACAATTTCTGATAATTCTTGTGTAATTGCTGCTTGTCTAACATTGTTATAAAGCAACTCTAGTTCTTTTATTAAGTCTCCTGCGTTTTCAGTAGCATTCTTCATTGCGATCATTTTTGCTGCTTGTTCACATGCGTTATTTTCTAAAACCGCTTGGAAGATTAATGATTCTATATACCTTGTCAGCAAACCATCTAGTAAAACTTTTGCCTCTGGCTCATAAATATAATCCCATTGTGTTGAAGTACTAGTTTCTTCATTCTCACCATGAGTTAAGGGAATGAGTTGTTGCATGGTTGGTTGTTGTGTCATGGTATTCACAAACTTATTAGAACAGAGAACAACTCGATCAATGTTTCCCTTTTTCTGCTCATCAAGAACTATTTTGGTAAGCCCTATTAAGTCTTCTGGGTTAGGTTTATCGCCCAGCTTTGTCGCTTGACCTAACACTTTTCCTCCTAAGCCACTAAAAAAAGTTACTGCTTTGACTCCAATTAATGCAAAACTAGTTTCTATGCCATTTTTTTGGTTTTCAGCAGCTTCGGCCACAATCTTTTTAAATAGGTTGATGTTAAGTCCGCCGCATAAACCTTTATCAGAACCTACCACAATATAACAAGTCGCTTTGTTCTTTCTTTCTTCATAAAATGGGTGGGAATACTCGGAGCTTGATGATGCAATGTGCTCAATTACTTCTTTTACCTTCTCTGAATATGGCCTGCCGCCAAACATAAGATCTTGAGTTTTTTTAATTTTACTAGCAGCTACCATTTCTAGAGCAGAAGTAATTTTTCTAGTACTTTTGATACTAGAGATTTGTTTTCTTACTTCTTTGGTGTTTGCCATTTCTTAATAAGTTTGGGTTTTTTTAAAATCTTCTACTAGTTCTTTAAACTGTTTCTCAATATCGTCGTCCCAGTCACCAGTATCATTAATTTGTTTTTTTAGATCTGCTTTTTCCGAGTCGAAGTAAGCTAATAAGGCTGATTCAAAATCTCCAACCTTATCAATCTCCACATCTTTCATGTGACCCTTGTCAGCAGCGTAAAGACTCAAAGCTTGATCAGCTACACTCATTGGAGAGTACTGTTTTTGTTTTAACAGTTCTGTAATTCGTTTACCATGCTCAAGCTGTTCTTTGGTTGCATCGTCAAGGTCGGATGCGAACTGTGAGAATGCCGCAAGTTCTCTGTATTGAGCAAGATCTGTTCTAATTCCACCGCTAAGTTTTTTAATTATCTTGGTTTGTGCAGCTCCTCCTACCCTTGATACAGAAAGCCCTGGATCAATAGCTGGTCTAATGCCTGAATTAAAGAGGTCTGTTTCAAGAAATATTTGCCCGTCAGTAATTGAAATTACATTAGTTGGAACAAAAGCGGAAACATCTCCAGCTTGTGTTTCAATAATAGGCAGAGCTGTTAAAGATCCTGTTTTGCCTTTCACTTTTCCATCTGTAATTTTTTCTACATATTCTGCATTTACTCGAGCTGCTCTTTCTAAGAGTCTTGAATGAAGATAAAAGACATCCCCAGGGAAAGCTTCTCTTCCTGGAGGCCTTCTAAGCAAGAGTGATATCTCTCTATATGCAACAGCTTGTTTTGATAGGTCATCATAAACGATTAATGCGTCCTGTCCTGTGTCTCTAAAATACTCTCCCATTGCACAACCAGAATATGCTGATAGATATTGCATTGCAGCTGGATCTGCAGCGGCAGCTGAAACAACAATTGTGTGCTCCATAGCGCCGTACTCTTCAAGCTTCGCTACCACGTTGGCAATAGTTGATTGCTTTTGGCCGATAGCTACATAAATACACTTAATTCCTGTGCCTTTTTGGTTGATTATTGCATCAATGGCTACAGCTGTTTTTCCAGTTTGCCTATCGCCAATAATGAGCTCTCTTTGGCCCCTCCCTATTGGAACCATTGCATCGATTGATTTGAGACCAATTTGTACTGGTTGATCCACTGATTGTCTAGCAATAACTCCTGGTGCAACAACTTCAATAGGAGCAGTAAGTTTTGTTTTAATTTCTCCCTTTCCGTCGATTGGATTTCCTAAAGCATCTACAACTCGCCCGAGCATTTCCTCACCAACAGGAACTTCTAAAATTTTACCTGTACATGTAACTTTTTGCCCCTCACTTAGCCCAAGGTAGTCGCCCAAAACAACAACACCAACCGAGTCTTGTTCTAGGTTTAGAGCTAATCCAAAGACTCCATTTTCAAACTCTACAAGCTCACCATACATAACATCACCCATTCCGTGTATTCTGATAATTCCATCAGAAACATTGACAATGGTTCCCTCATTTTTGGTTTCAGCTTTTAGATCAAGCCCTGAAATTTTGTCCTTAAGAACACTAGAAATTTCAGATGGGTTTAGTCCACTCATATTTTCACCTTATATATTTAATTGGTTAATTAGTTTTTTAATTCTTCCTTTGATAGATAAATCCAATACCTCATCTCCGATCTTTACAACAAATCCAGCTTTCAAACCTGAATCGCTTGTAAAGGAAATAGTTGAGCTATCTCCATGTTTATCTTGTAATTTATTTAAGATAATTTCCTTTGTTGTTTCTGAGATATTGTTGGGTGCCGTGACCTCAATTACTTTGCTTTCGTTATGTTTCAGCATTAAGTCCTCATAAATCTCAGCAATAACTTCAAGCAGGTTGAGCCTATCATTCTCTCCAAGAACATCTAGAAGGTTTTCAGTAAGTTTAACTGGTTGATTGGAGAATAAACCTTTTAAGGTTGTTACAACTACTGATTTTTCTTCTGGGCTTTCAATAAGCTTGTTGATGCTGGGATCTGAACAGGCCTCAGATAGAACTTTTAGATCTCCGAACATCTCATTTATTTGACCTTCTTCCACAGCTGCAAGAAATGCAGCTTTTGCATAGGGTCTTGCTTGTGGTTTTAGGTCATACATTTTTAAATTTCCTCGGCTGCTTTTTTTATTATGTTTTCGTGCTTCTTCTCATCAATTTCTTCATCAATTATTTTTGATGCGGTCTCAACAACAATAGATGAAAGTTGTTTTTTTAATTCTTCGCGAGTTTTATTAGTTTCGTTTTCAAGTTTCTTAGATCCTGATTCAATAATCTTTTCTGCCTCTACTTCAGCTTTTGCTTTGGCATCATTTAAAATTTGTGAAGATCTATTGTTAGCTTTTTCAACGATAGATGCTGCTTCCTTTTTAGCTTCTTTAAGCTCTTTTTCATATGTAAGCTTAGCTTCTTCTAAAGAGTCATCAGCCTGTTTTGCAGCCTCAAGACCTGCGGCCATTTTGTTTTCTCTTTCCTCCATAGTGGAAAGAATTGGTGGCCATATATATTTGTAACAAATGTAAACAAACACTGCAAAAATCAATGCTTGTGAAATTAATGTAGCGTTTATATTCATTTGTGATTAAACAGCAAATAGCAAGTAAAGACCAAACACCATTGATATGATTGGAATAGCCTCAACCAAAGCTAAAACAATAAAAAAGTTAGTTAAAAGAAAGGGTCTTAGCTCGGGTTGCCTTGCTATACCTTCCATAAACTTACTCCCCAAAACGCCAAGGCCAACAGCTGACCCAATAGCCCCAAGACCAAGCATAAGCCCGGCTCCTATATAAATAACAGATTGTTCCATTTTATTCTCCTTTTTAAATGTAAATTATAAACTTAATGATCTCCGGTTTCATGTGCCATTGATAAATACAAAATTGTTAAAACCATAAAAATAAAGGCTTGTAGACTTACAACCAATATATGAAAAAGTGCCCACAATAAGTGCAGGCCTAGACCTAAAACTCCAAAAACAGCTGATTGGAAAAACATTAATAGCGCGATGAGTATAAATATCATTTCACCAGCATAAAGGTTACCAAAAAGTCTTAAGCCAAGAGATAGTGGTTTCGCTAGTAACTGCATTATCTCCAAAGCAAAATTAAATGGGATAGCAAATTTTCCAAAAGGGTGTAGTGTTAGCTCGGCAATAAAACCCCCAAAGCCTTTTATTTTGATGCTATAGAAAATAGTAAGGATAAAAACCCCTAAAGCCATTCCGAGAGTAATGTTCGGGTCTGTTGTTGGTACAAATTTAAAATACGCATCATTTGGATCATCAACTATTCCGGAAGCATAACTAACTTGTTTTGTTAGTTCTGGCAGAAAATCAACTGGAATTAAGTCCATGAGGTTCATGAAGAAAACCCAAATTAATACCGTTAAAGCAAGCGGGCCTATGAGTTTATTGTCAGTACTGCCAAAAATTGATTTTATATTTTCATTAACAAACTCAACACACATTTCTACGAAGTTTTGCATTCTTGTTGGTTTTTGATCTGCTGGATTGAGTTTGATTAATTTGAAGAGCGCCACAAAAGCAAAGCCCAATAAGATAGAGATTGTTATAGAGTCAACATGAAAAGCCATGAACCCCATTTCATCGTAATAATTGTGATCACACGTCCAACCAACGGACTCTGTCTTACCGCATGTTAGGTTTGTTAGATGGTGATCTATGTAGCTTTTGCTAGTGAGTTCTTTTGCCATTTCTTGAAATCTTAGCGCGAATTATAGAAAGATAATTGGTATGAAACAAGGATAATTCTAAAGTTTAAGAAGTTTTTGAATTATAGTTTCTAACTCGTCTGGTGAGTGATAAAAAATTGATACTTTCCCGGTCTTAGTTGTTTTTGTTTCTATTTCTGTTTTGTGCCCAAAATTTCCACTAATTTCATCTTCGATATTTAGTGTATCTCTATCTTTTTCTTTTGTTTTTGTTGTTTTTTTAGCTGGTTTTAGTAGTGCTTCGGCTTGTCTTACAGTCAGTTTTTTTTGAGAAATTGCTTCTGCTAGTTGTTCTGCTTTTGTAGTCTCAAGCCCTGACAAAATTTTTGCATGTCCTTTCTCCAAAACTCCTTGTGAAATCATGTCCAATATTTTCGATGACAAAGACAGTATTCTCATAGAGTTTGCTATTGTGCTTCTTGCTTTACCGGTTGCTTTAGCAATTTCGTCTTGAGTTAAATCAAATTCTCTTTTTAGTCTGTCATAACCCCTTGCTTCTTCAACTGGATTTAAGTCTTCTCTCTGCAGATTTTCTATGAGCGCAGCTTCAAGAGCTTCTTGATCCTTTTTTTGATTTACAAGAGAAGGAATTGTTTTTAAGCCAGCAATTTTTGAAGCTCTAACTCTTCTTTCTCCCGCTATAACCTCAAACTTATCAAGTCCAATCTCTCGGACCAAGATTGGAGATAAAACCCCATGTTTTTTGATTGAGTCAGCGAGTTCTTGAATTTTTGTATCATCAAACTCTTGACGAGGTTGGAATCTTCCAGCTGTTATTTTTTCTAGGTCGATTTCTTTTGTTGTTGTTGGTAGTTTTTGGTCACCCAGCAGGGCATCTAGTCCGCGGTTTAAAGATTTGTTATCGCTCATTCTCAACTCTTCTTATAAGCTCCCCAGCTAGAGCCAGGTATGCCATTGCGCCAAAAGAATCTGCTTTATGTTGTAGTGCAGAAATTCCGAAGCTTGGGGCTTCAGCAAGTTTAACATTTCTTGGTATGAGTGTATTGAATAAAACTTTCTCGAAATGTGTTTCGAGCTCTCTTGAAACCTCTTTTGCTAAATTGTTTCTCATATCCACCATTGTTCTAATAATACCGATCACCCTATTGTTGGTGTTGGTTTTGGATGAAAGTGCATTTATGGTATTAATAAGGTCAGTTAGCCCCTCTAGTGAATAGTACTCACACTGGAGTGGAATTAATGTGCCTACTGATGAAATTAAGGCCTCTGTCGTTAGTTGGTTTAAGGTTGGTGGGGTATCAATAATTGTATAGTCATATGTGTTTTGCAACTCGTCAAGTTGTGATGTGAGAAAGCCTTGCTTGTGATTATCTCTTATATCAACATCAAGCGCGATTAACTCTTGTCCTCCTGGAACAATTGAATAACCATCTCTACTTTCTTTAATTACCTCTTTAATGTTTTTTCCCTCAAAATAAGTTGCATAAAGTGTCTCGGTCTCGTTTTTGGTAATTCCTGCTGCAGATGTTGCGTTTCCTTGTGGATCCATATCTATTAAGAGGGTTTTTCTGCCGGTTGCTGCCAAGCTTGCGGCTAGGTTTACAGCTGTTGTTGTTTTTCCTACACCGCCCTTTTGATTGGCTATGGCTAAGGTTTTATTCATTTTGTATTTTTAGTATGTGTTTTTCTTTTTCGTTTTCTATTTTTATTATTTCATAGTTTTCTTTTGATATGTTGGCTTCTGCGATCTCTTTGTTGATAGTCTCAAGCTTTCCTTTTAATAACATGAGGGTAAAGGGTTTCTCTAAAAAACTATTAGCAATATCTATTGTTTTTTTTGCAGAGGCAAACGCTTTGGTCACAACGCAATCTACTTTATTTTTTATTTTTGTATTTTTGTTTGAGCTCCCAATTATTGTTGCATTGTTTATTTCCAAAGTTTTGATTGTCTTTTTTAGGTGATAATTCTTTTTGTTGTTTTTTTCTGACAAATATATGTTTTTGTTTTCATTAAAAATTGCTAGAGGTATGCCTGGTAGTCCGCTTCCTGTTCCTATGTCCAAAATGTTTTTATATTGCTTTATGTGTTTTGTCAGGGCTGCAGCTTCTGCAATACCCTCATCAATTATTTCCTCTGTGTTTTTTTTTGATATTAGGTTATGTTTTTTATTGAACTTAATTGTTTCTTTTTTAAACAGCTCTATTTTGCCGCTATGTGACATCTCTGTTTCTATCTTTTGCAATTGCCACAGTGATTAGGCTTATTGCTGCAGGTGTTATGCCCTCTAATCTCGATGCGTCGCCGATTGTTTTTGGCCTGCTCGCAGAAAGCTTCTCTTTTACTTCGGTTGATAGCCCTTCTATTTCAATAAAGTTTATTGTTTCGGGTATGATTTTTTTTAGATTTTTCTCATTCCTTTTAATTTCTCGTAGTTGTTTTTTTATATAGCCCTCGTATTTGCATTCATTCGCAAGTCGCTCGAGGTTTTTCTTATCTTTGGTTTCTATGAGTTTTGCAATTTTTTTTAGGTCTGGGTTTGGTTTTTTTAAGTAGTCTTTTAGTTTTTGTTTTTTGTTTCCGGCTAGGACTGTTATAGTTTCGTTAAGCTTCTTGAAGTTTTTATATGCCTCTTCTTGCTCTGAGTATCTATTATACTGCTCGTTCTCGACAAACCCTTTTTTGTAGAATTTCTCTATAAGTCTTTGTTCGGCGTTGTCCTGTGAAAACATTAGTCTGTGTTCGGCTCTGCTGGTGAACATCCTGTAGGGTTCTGTCACGCCAAGATTTGTAAGGTCGTCTATTAGTACACCTATATACCCGTCATGCCTTTCCAGTATAAGGTTTTCCTCGTTGCATATTTTAAGGCTCGCGTTTACTCCAGCCATTAAGCCTTGGGCAGCCGCTTCCTCGTATCCTGTGGTGCCGTTTATTTGGCCTGCTAAATACAAATTCTTAACATCTATAAGCTCGAGCGTTTTATTAAGAGCTCTCGGGTCTACGAAATCATACTCTACTGCGTAGCCATATTCCGTAATTTCTGCATCCTCCATGCCTTTTATTGTTTGTATAAATCTTTTTTGGTTTTCTTCGGGAAGGCTTGTTGATATTCCGTTTGGATAAACAAGATCTACATCTACTCCTTCTGGCTCGATGAAAATTTGATGGCTTTCTTTTAGTGGGAATTTGTGAATTTTATCCTCTATTGAGGGACAATACCTGGGCCCTATACCGACTATGTTTCCAGAATACATGGCAGATTTTTTTATATTATCTGAAATTTCCTTATGCGTCTGAGGGTTGGTTCTTGTTATATAGCAGCTTATTTGTTTTATATGTTTATTGTTTTTGCCTTTTTTTGACATCCATGGTGTTGGTTCTTCGCCCGGCTGCTCTTCCATGCTTTCCAAATCAAGCGATGATAGCTTTATTCTTGCTGGGGTGCCTGTTTTAAGTCTCCCCATGGGTAATTTTAAAGAATAAAGTTTATTTGCTAGCTTTACTGAAGCTTTGTCACCAACCCTGCCACCTTCAGTTTTTTTGTTACCTTTGTACATTATTCCTTTTAAGAAGGTTCCGGTGGTTAAAATTATCGCCTTTCCTTCTATTCTTTTGCCGCTATCTAAAAGAACGGCTTCTGCTTTGTGGTTATTAATTTCAATGTCTTCGACCTCTGCTTCTATGACTTCGATATCAGTCCCTTTTATTATTTTTTGTACTGCCTCTTTGTATTTATCTCTGTCGCACTGAACTCTGAGCGATCGGACAGTTTGCCCTTTTCTTGTGTTCAGGGTCCTATATTGGATTCCGGAAGCATCGGTTGCTTCAGCCATAATGCCGCCAGCTGCATCAATCTCTTTGACAAGATGTGTTTTTCCTAAGCCTCCAATTGCGGGATTGCAAGACATCTGACCTATAGAATTTTCTGATATGCTAATCAAGCAAGTTTTAAGCTTTTTCCTGTGTGCAGCATGGGCAGCTTCGCATCCTGCGTGACCACCACCTATAACAATTACGTCATATTTATTATTCATAATAATATTAATTATATATATTTATTGTTGTTATTATTAGGCATACAAAAAACTGTTGATAAGTCATCAAAAGCCAGACAAGCAAGGGATTTTCGGCTTCTAACAAGCATGTACAGAACCCCTTAATTAAAACAAATCAAAACGGTTGAAATCTTGTGTATAAAAAATAAGACTAAAAATAACTAACAACTTATCAACAAACAATTAACTACTTTCCAATACAAAAACTTGAAAAAATCTCACCCAAAAGCTCATCACTCGTTTTTATTCCAACAACCTCAGCTAACAAATCTCTACAAACCTTTAAGTTTTCAGCAACAACATCGAGTGATTCGTTTGCTTCAATTGAAGATGATATATGGCTCAACTTAGAAGATACTTCAGAAAAAATACTTATATGTCTCTCCCTGACCAAATAAGTAAGATTTTTTTCATTTTTATTAACAGACAACCTCTCATCTAAAATTTTACGCAGGTCACTTAGTCCATCCATTTCTTTTGCTGACACAAACAAATCAAACCCTGATGGTCTTTTATCTGATACATCTATCTTGTTGTAAACCAAAAGATGTTTTTGTTCACCAAGCAGCTCTTGAAAAAAAGAAACAGAGCTCTCAGTCTCTTCATCAAAAACAAGAATTACCAGATCAGATTTTTTTATTTCATCAAAACTAATGTTTATACCAGCGCCTTCAATGAGATCATCAGTGTCCCTAACTCCAGCACTGTCACCCAAGGTTAACACTATGTTTTGGAGAACAAGCTCTGAGTCTATAAGATCTCTTGTGGTACCAGCTACTGAAGAGACGATTGACCTGTCCCTACTCAACAAAGCGTTAAACAAAGATGATTTCCCAGAATTGGGAGGCCCAGCAATCAAAACTTGAGGCTTGTTAAGACTGTTCTTCCTCGAAGAGCAAGCGCCTGCAAAACTTGAAAACTCAGCAGAAAGGCGAGACATATCAGACCCAAGCTCTGTTAGATTTTGAACAAAGACTTCGTCTTCATCAGTGAAATCTATTTCACCCTCAACCAAAACACGAAGAGCATCTAACCGCCCAGAAAAATCAAAAATCTTGCTTTCAAAGTCACCACTAAGAACCAATGAAACCTTTGAGGCCTCTTCTTTAGAAGAAGCTGAAATTAGATCACTAACAGCCTCAGCCTGACTTAAAGATATTTTATTGTTTAAAAAAGCCCTCTTAGAAAACTCACCCGGCTCAGCCTCCTTAAAACCAACAGCATCAAATGCCTCTACAACCTTACTCATTACCGCAAGCCCACCATGAGCATAAACCTCAAAGCCGTCTTCACCAGTAAAGCTTTTAGGCCCTTTAAAAAAAACAACCGCCACCGAATCAATAAATCTTTCTTTGTATAACATCTCAGTCTTATAAAAATAGCGCGGCTCAACAAGCTGTGAACTAAAGAGCTTAGGGAGAGCGTCGAGAGAGCCTTTTCCAGAAACCCTAAAAACACAAATTGCAGATTGCGCCGGTGGCGTAGCAAGCGCGTAAATTATAGACATTTATTTATCTTCTAATGCGCCAAGCTCCCTATAAAGCATTGTTTGTTGAACCAGTTGGACACCAGAGTTTGCAACAGAGTACAAAACAAGACCTGAAGGGAAAAAAAGAAATAATACAGATATGCCAACAGGCATAAACTTCATAACAGCAACCTGTGTTGGATCGGCATTCGGCGGAGTTGGGTTAAGTCGAGTTGTTAGGTACATAAGCACAGCCATTAAAACAGGAAGAACAAAAAACGGATCTGGAGCAGAAAGGTCCTGAAGCCACAAACCAAAAGGCGCATGTCTTAACTCTAGACTCTCGCGCAAAACAAAAAACAAGGCTATAAAAAATGGAAAAGATGCCAGCAGAGGCAAACAACCGCCCATTGGGTTAACACCCTCTTTCCTATATAAAGTCATCATTTCCATGCTAAGTTTTTGGCGATCGTTTTTATAGCGTTCCTGTATCCTTTGCATTTCTGGCTGAACACGTCTCATGTTAGCCATTGACCGAAAACCCTTCCCAGTTAAAGGCCAAAAAACAACCTTAATAAGAATCGTTAACACAATTATTGAAAGCCCCCAATTATTAACAAAACCATTAATAACAGTAAGAAGAGCAGCTAAAGGCTGCGCCAAAAACCAAAACCATCCCATATCTATTGTGAGCTCTAAGTCTTCAGCAACCGCAATGAGGTCTTTCCTGATTTTAGGGCCTATATAAAGCATATGTTCAAAAGAATTACTATTGGATGATTCAACAATGTACCCAAAACTATATATATCAGACCCATCAGAGGGCTCGCGAGCAAAATATCTGTAAAGGTTTTCTTGAGAACCAATTAAAGCAGCCAAGAAATATTTCTGAACCGAAGCAACCCAACCTCCGCGCTCATCAAAACTAACGTTGTCGATGTTTCTGAAACGGTAAGACACGTACGGGTCATCTTTGGTGTTAAAAGCAACACCAACATATGAACTACGAGAGATAAACATGTCATCTAGGTCAAAACCCCTACCCGTGGTTCTTAGCATTTGGGCATAAGGCTTTAAAACAACCGAAGAATCAACAGAGTCTTTAATGTAAACCTCGTAACCATCAGACAAAGCTATTGTTTTAGATAAAACACCAGACTTTAGAACAATCTTTTCTTTGGTCGATTCCTCAACAGAGAAACTAGGTTTGTTTGAAAGACCAGCACTTTCAAGACCGGCAAAACCCGAGGCCACGTAAAACCTCATTTGCTCACCATCACTATCAAGGCCTGAACCAAGAACCCTAACACCACCATCAGATCCAGGCACAACCGGATAGTCTTTTAAACGAGAGCTCAATATGTTTCCGCTCACAGTATCAACAACGATTTCTAAAAGAGAGTTTTCCAAAATATGTATTTGGGATTCGTTGAAACTAGATAAATAGTTAGTACTTACTTCTTCCTTATCCAATGCAGTTGATATATTTTGCTCACTTGTATATGAGTAATACAACAGGTACCCAAACAAGGCAACAAAGAACAAATATAAAAACCTAAAATTAAAATTTTTCATTTACAGAACTGCCTTTTTCATTAATGCATTAATTTCATTATAAGCTTCTTTGTAATTAAGAGCTAAAAAATCCTTCCTTATGATTAGCTTAATGCCATAAGATTTTGAGTCAAAGCCTGTATCAAAAATAATAGACTTTATTCTTCTCTTAATTTTGTTTCTATCAACAGCTTTAGGAAAAATATTTTTAGGCGTTGAGATAAAAATACCATGTTTGCTGGTTAAAGATGCAGCTACAAAACTGCTTGAATAGATCTTTTTTAATTGGTTTAAAGTCAAGCTAAGCAGATAAAACTTTTCTACCCTTTCTTCTTCTTCTAGATAAGATTGCTCGGCCGGCTTTTGTTGCCATGCGCGCTCTAAAACCATGGGTTCTTTTTCTTTTTAGGTTGCTTGGTTGAAAGGTTCTTTTCATGGTTATAAGTAAAAAATAGACGTGCATTATACATAAAATAACCAAATTTATGTCAAAAAAAAGATATAAAGTTATTGACAACTTATCCACAGGAAATACTATTACTTATTCTGTAGATATCTTGTTGATTTTTGCTAGACTACAGTCAAGAGGAAAAAATTGAAAAACTGGAATCAAATATCAAAAAAACTTGAAAAAAAGCTCTCCCAGGATGAGTTTAATACTTGGATAAGGCCTCTTCAAGGAGAATTTAAACAGAACTCTCTAGAAATTTCAGCGCCAAACGATTTTGTTTTAAATTATGTTTCAAACAACCTTAAAAGCCACATATCTGAAGTCTTAGCATCAAAAAAAACAAAAATTATATTTAAGGACAAAAATAATGAGACATTTGTCGATAAATATGTTGAAAAGGCCTCTAATAAAAGAAAAAGCAATCCAGGATTAGTTGAATCATTTGTATTTGATACTTTTGTAGAGGGTAAATCAAACCATTTGGCTCTTGCAGCGTCCAAACAAGTTGCCCAAAACCCAACAGGTGACTATAACCCACTATTCATTTATGGTGGTGTTGGGCTTGGAAAAACGCATTTAATGCATGCAGTGGGAAATGAAATATTGAATCAAGATCCATCAAAAAGAGTGATTTATGTTCACTCTGAAAAGTTTGTTGCAGACATGGTAAAAGCACTACAACTTAATGCAATAAACGAATTTAAGAACTTTTACAGGACTGCCGACGCATTATTGATTGACGATATTCAGTTTTTTGCTGGGAAAGAACAATCCCAAGAGGAGTTTTTTCATACTTTTAATGCCCTTTTAGACAGAAATAATCAAATGGTTTTGACGTGTGACAAATATCCAAAAGAAATTGATGGTTTGGAAGAAAGATTAAAATCAAGACTAGGGTGGGGTTTGCCAGTAGTTATTGATCCACCAGAACTAGAAACAAGAGCTGCTGTTCTTCTTGCAAAAGCATCATCCATGGGGTGCCACCTTCCAAACGAATGCGCTATTTACATAGCTCAGCGAATTAGATCAAACATTAGAGAACTTGAAGGGGCGCTAAAAAGAGTGGTTGCTAATGCAAAATTTACAAATCAAGATATAGACATCCCCTTAGTTAAAGACGCTTTAAAAGATCTTTTTGTAATATCTGCAAAAATGGTAAGCATAGACAACATTCAAAAAACCGTCGCTGAATACTACAACATAAAACTTTCAGATTTGCTCTCAAAAAGAAGAAGTCGCTCTATAACAAGGCCAAGACAACTAGCAATGTCCCTCACAAAAAGACTTACAAATCACAGCCTGCCTGAAATTGGAGAAGCATTTAATGGAAGAGACCACACAACAGTCATTCATGCTTGCAAAAAAATTAAAGAATTAAGAGTTGAGAACAGTTCTCTAGAAGAGGATTACAAAAATCTAATAAGGTCCCTAACAAACTGATGAAATTTACCATAAGCAAAACAGAGATTGTAAAAGCTTTGTCTTCAACTCTTGGGGTGGTTGAAAAAAGGCAAGCACTGCCCATTCTTTCAAATATACTTTTATCGGTAGATGAAAACAACCTTTCAATAACTGCTACAGACCTTGAATCAGAGGTTAAAACAAACTGCATGCCATTAAGTGTTGAAAGCACAGGATCTACAACAGCGCCTGCTAAAAAATTAAATGAATTATGTAGGCTTTTGCCTGATGGTTCAGAAGTATCTATTTTTCTTAATGGCGACAAGTTATCTGTAGAGTCTGGTTCAGGCAAGTATTCAATTTCAACACTGCCCAGTGAAGACTTTCCTGTTTTTGATGTTGTAAGCGAAAACACAGAATTCACAATTTTAGGTTCTGTACTAAGAAACCTAATAAGCAAAACATCCTTCGCAATGGGTAATCAAGACTGGAGACATTATTTAAACGGTATGTTCATAAGTGTTGAGGATAAGAATATAACAGTGGTCACAACAGATGCACACAGGCTGGCTATTTCAACCAACAGCACAATAAAAAGCGTATCTGGTGAAGTATCTGGCATCATTCCAAGAAAATCTATTAACGAAATAGGTAAACTACTATCTGATTCCTCTGAGGAAGTTTCTCTATCCCTGGGCACCAATACAATTATGCTTAAGACAGATTCAACATCTTTTGTAAGCAAACTAATAGAAGGAAAGTTCCCAAACTATGAACAAGTGCTTCCATCTGGTGAGAGCTCAGTCTTGAAAGTTAATACAAAACACTTATCTGAAATTTTAAGCAGGGTTAGTGTCTTATCTAGTGATAAATTTAAAGGAATTAAGCTCAACATTGCATCCAATAGTGTAGTTGTTTCGGCCAACAATCCAGAGCAAGAAGAGGGGGAAGAAAGCTTTAAGTCTGATTATAGTGGGGATGAAATGGAGATCGCCTTCAATGTAAATTACATTCAAGAGGTTTTATCAAACATTGATTCAAATGATTGTAATATCAACTTATATGGCTCAGATAAAAGTTGTCTTATTAGCCCCTCTGACGATCCAGACCTAAAATATGTAGTAATGCCGCTTTTAATTTAAAAGTGTCAATAAAGAAGATAGCAATCTCAAACTTTCGCTGCTTTGACAACTTAAATCTAGATTTTTCAGAATTAAATAACTTTATACACGGTGCAAATGGATCAGGAAAAACATCTATATTAGAGGCTTTATACTTTTGCTCAACAGGAAGATCATTTAAAAGCTCAAATAAAAATCTTTGCATTCAAAACAACAAAGACGCTTTCAAAATCCAACTTGAGACGGTCAACAATAATATGATCAGGATCTTGAAAGAGTCAAAAAGATCTATTACTTATGAGATCGATGAAAATAAAGCAACATCAATAGATTTGTTTAGGGCTTTGCCATCTACACTCTTAGATAACAAAACATTTTCTATGTTCGCAGATACGCCAAAATATAGAAGAAAAATACTTGATAGATGTTTAATGGCGTCTGACAAAAATTACAGTAAAGATTTTTTTGCTTTTCATAGATCTTTGAAGCAAAGAAATGCAGCATTGAAATTTAAAAGACTGACAAATATTGACATGTGGTCTGAGATATTTATCAGTACCGGAGGTTCAATATCAGAAAAAAGAAATGATTTCTTTGAACAAACCAAGAAAAAATTTTTTACCTTTGCAGATGACCTTAATGATAAAAGGTTGCTTGAAATAATTAATTCTTTGGAAATTGTATTTGATAAAGGGTGGCCAAAAGATCTTTCATTAAAAGAAGTTCTAGATTCAAACAAGGATATTGATCAGAGAAAAACAACAACCTTTTTGGGGCCACACAGAGCAGATATAAAATTTTTAACTAAAGGCTCTGATATAAAATACATCTTATCAAGAGGGGAGCAAAAATTTATGTCTATTCTCTGGTGTTTTTCTATGCATAAAACACTTTCAGATTTCTACTCAGTTAAACCATTTTTAATCATTGATGACATCCATTCAGAGCTAGATGAGGACTTTTACGTTGAATTAATAAATTTTCTACCAAAAACAGGCAATCAATTGTTTTTTTCAGACATTAATGATCCATTTAATAGTAAAATAAAGGATCAATTAAAGGAGTTAAAAAAGTTCCACGTGGAACAAATTACTTAATGCCAAAAAAGCAAGATAAAAAAGGGTCATACGACTCATCCAACATACAAGTACTTAAAGGTCTAGAAGCGGTCAAAAAAAGACCAGGTATGTACATAGGTGATACTGATGACGGGTCAGGACTTCACCACATGGTGTTTGAAGTAGTGGATAACTGTATTGATGAAGCTATGGCAGGCCATTGTTCAGAAATAGTGGTTTCAATAAATAAAAATGGCTCAATTACAGTAAAAGATAATGGTAGAGGAATCCCAGTAGATACTCATAAAAAAGAAAAAGTACCAGCAGCTGAGTTAATAATGACCACACTTCACTCGGGCGGGAAGTTTGATGACAATAGCTATAAAGTTTCAGGGGGATTGCATGGAGTAGGAGTTTCTGTAGTGAATGCTCTTTCTGAGGAATTAACCTTGAAAATTTGCAGAGACGGCGGTCAATATGAGCAAAAATATGCAAATGGGAAAGCATTAACCAAACTTAAAAAAGTAAAAGCATCCAAAGAAACAGGTACTGAAATAACATTTAAACCATCTAAAGATATTTTTTCGTTTGTAAATTTTGATATTGATAAAATTAATAAAAGAGTACAAGAACTTTCATTTCTGAATGCTGGAGTAAATATTCTTGTTGAAGACAAAAAAACAGGTAAATCCAAGAAGTTTTCAAACAGTGGTGGTCTTTCAAGTTATGTTAAATTTTTAAAAGGAAGAAAACAAAATATTTCAGAGATATTTCATTGTGAAGGGGAGCAGGATGGACTGAGTGTGGAGATAGCCCTTCAATGGAATGATGCCTACTCAGAAAATGTTCTTTGTTATACGAATAACATTCCTCAAAAAGATGGTGGAACTCACCTCTCAGGCTTTAGATCAAGTTTAACAAGGGTTATGAAGACTTTTATAAGAAAAGAGGAGCTAAATAAAAAATCTCCTGTTGAGCTATTAGGAGAGGATGTAAGAGAAGGTCTCACAGCAATAGTTTCAGTGAAAATACCTGATCCAAAGTTTTCTTCCCAAACAAAAGAAAAGCTTGTTTCATCAGAGGTTGAAGGTGTTGTGAGCAATGTTTTTAATAAAAATTTCAACGAATATCTTTTAGAGAATCCAAAGGAAGCAATGTCAATCCTAACAAAAATATCTGAAGCAGCTTTAGCAAGAGAAGCTGCAAGAAAGGCAAGGGAAATGACTAGAAGAAAAGGTGTTTTAGAGGTTGCAGGACTTCCAGGAAAGTTAGCTGATTGCCAAGAAAAAGATCCAGCACTGTCTGAAATATATATTGTGGAGGGAGATTCAGCGGGTGGCTCAGCAAAACAAGGAAGAAACAGACAAAATCAAGCCATCCTTCCACTCAAAGGAAAGATATTAAATGTTGAAAAAGCAAGACTTGATAAAGTTCTCTCATCTCAAGAAATAGGAACCCTTGTTACAGCCTTAGGGTGCGGCATTGGGACTGATGAATTCGATGCAGATAAATTAAGATATCACAGGATAATAATTATGACTGATGCAGATGTAGATGGTTCACATATTAGAACTTTGCTACTAACATTCTTTTTTAGGCAAATGTTTGAAATTCTTAATAGAGGGCATGTATATATTGCCTTACCGCCACTTTATAAAGTTTCAAAAGGGAAAAATATAAAATACGCAGCATCTGAAAAAGAAAAAGATGAAGCACTAAAGGAATTAGCTAAAACCGGTAATAGGGGCATAGAAATCCAAAGATATAAAGGCTTAGGCGAAATGAATCCCGATCAGCTTTGGACAACAACAATGGATCCGCAAAATAGAAGAATGATGAAAGTAAGAATTGATGATGCGAACGAAGCAAACAACTCTTTTGAAGTTCTTATGGGTGATCAAGTTGAGCCAAGAAGAGAATTTATAGATGAAAATGCTCTCTCCGTGGCAAATTTAGACATCTAGTCATTTGTACTCATAACAAAATCTAATCTGTACCCATGGATGCCATATTATTCATCCATTCTTCTAAATTTTTTGTCATTTCTTGAGAGTTTGCACCACTAATAGGGTCCCCAATAACAACCTGAACAGTTCCTGGGAACTTTAAAAACTTTTTATTCCTCCAGTAAAGACCAGAATCATGATATATAGGTATTAAATCGACACCATTTTTTATAGCCAAATCAGCTGCACTCCTTGCAAATTTTCCAACAACAGTATTAGGTCTCTTCCTTGTCCCTTCTGGAAAAACAAGAACTGAAAAACCACCTTTAATCCTCTTAGAACCATTTCTAATAACTTTTTTTGCAGATTCCAATTTCTTCAATCGGTTTATTTTAATTGGCTGCAGCAAGTTTACAGCCCAGCCAAAAAAAGGCACATATATAATCTCTCTCTTTATAATTGTGGTCAGTGGATTACAAAGTGTTTGTAGGTAAAGTGATTCCCATAGACCTTGATGGTTAGAAGCTATAACAACAGGTTTCTGACTATTAATTTTACCTAAAACTCTCCAATTAATATCACATATAAGCCTCAATATCTTGAGTAAAATTTTTATATAGTTCGTTGTTAAGGAATATCTTTTTTTAATGTTAATAAAAGGTGAAACAGCAACAAAAAAAACTGCGAAAACGATTACTGAAATATAAAAATATAAGCTAAATAATAAGCTTCTACAAAATAAATTAAATTTCAAGGTTATTGTAGTAAAAGATCTTTTAAAAGATCCTTTAGATCTTGGACATCTACTCTCTGTTGTTCCATAGTATCTCTATTTCTAACAGTCACAGTTCTGTCATTTAATGTATCAAAATCAATTGTGATACAAACAGGTGTACCAATTTCATCATGTTTTCTGTAACTTTTCCCTATATTTCCTGTATTTTCAAGAACAATTCTGCCCAATCCTAGCTTTTGAAGACCATCTTTTACATCTTTAGAAAAGTCAACAATTGTCGAATCATTCTTTTTTATTGGTATAATAGCTGCTTTTATAGGTGCTAGATGCGGTTTTATTGCTAAAACAACTCTTTTCTTACCATTTTCCAATGTTTCTTCTTTATATGATTCATTTAATATGGCTAAAACGCCCCTATCAACACCAGCAGAAGGTTCAATAACATATGGTACCTCCCATGCTTTTGTTTCAATGTCTTGTACCGCAAGCCTGGCATTTGATTCTTTGTTTTTATTAATTTTTGCATCAATATCTAATTCATCCTGATTTTTTGAGTGCGAGCCAAGGTCAAAGTCAGTTCTGTTTGCAATTCCCTCTAATTCTTCAACACCATGAGGAAACTTATACATTAAATCAACAGTTGCCTTAGAATAATGAGAGAGCTCTTCTTGTGGAACATTTAGGACCTCAATATTATCCTTTTCAATTCCTTGCTCAACCCACCAGTTTATTCGTTCTTCAACCCAATACTTGTGCCATTCTTCATCATTACCCTTTTTGACAAAAAACTCTAATTCCATTTGCTCAAACTCTCTAACTCTGAATATAAAATTTCTTGGGGTAATTTCGTTCCTAAAAGCTTTACCAATTTGCGCTATTCCAAAAGGAATTGTTTTTGAAGTTGCATCAACAACATTTTTAAAATTAGTAAATATTTGCTGTGCAGTTTCAGGTCGCAAATAAGCATAAGAATCGTCATCCGAAACAGGCCCAATATTAGTTTTAAACATCAGGTTAAAAGGTCTAGGTTCAGTAAGGTTTGAGGATCCACAATGTAAGCACTTACTATCTTTAATATGATCTTCCCTCATGCGATTATTACAATCCTTGCAGTCAACCAATGGATCAGTAAATGTATCCTCGTGACCAGAGTATTTAAGCACTTTTTTGTTAGTTAATATTGCAGCATCAAGACCCTCAACATCATCTCTTGAATAAACCATTTTTGTCCACCAAGACTTTTTAAGATTTTCTTTAAGTTCTACACCAAGAGGTCCATAATCATATAAGCCTTGAAGCCCGCCATATATTTCATTTGTTTGAAAAATAAATCCACGCCTTTTGCATAGTGCTACTAATTGGTCCATTGATTGAGCTGGCATTTTTTCTAGACGTATATCCTCTCATGAAGATATTAATATATTATTAACAATATCGTAAGCAATATCTAATAATGAGATTATTTTTTTATATACTTTCACCATTCAACTTAAGGCTTGGATATTTTTTTTGTGACCTTCTCTCCTTAATAATTTTTGTTCTAAATACAGAGATGGTGAAAATATCAAGGATAAATATAAAAATAGCTAATCAAGGAAAAAGTAAAAACGAAATTGAGGATATTGTAAAAAGATCGATCAAGGAAAGTATAAGATCTTACTATGAGACATTATTTTCTTTGTCGAGAAGTCAAAATACACAAAACAAAAAAATTTTTAAGGTTGAAAATAGATACCTTTTTTCCCAAACAAATAGGGATTTGGGCCTTATTATGCTCTCGATGCATAATAGAAGTGTTGATTTGTTGTTAAATCAACTTACCAACCAAGAACAAATTACTGCTATCTTTAAGCCAATTAAAATAGGGTTTTTAAATGACTTTGTAAGAAAAAATAGACAAAGAAGTGGCTCAAAAGTGTTTGAAACAAATCTAAAAGGTGTCAAAGAGCTGTTTTCAGCTCTTAAGAAAGGAGAAACTATAGCAATGGCAGCTGACCAGGTGCCAGCGCGTGGTATGGGCATATATGAGGAGTTTTTTGGTAAAAATGTATATACAACAAATTTAATACCATCACTCCACGCAAAAACAAACGCACCTATTATTTCAGTTGCAATGCATTCAGATATTACTAATGGGCACCTTTATATTAGATACAGCTCAAAATATCTTTATTCTGATAATGCCACTTTCGATGCAAAAGCCATGAACAAAGAGATTGAGACAATGATCAACATTAACCAAGCAGACTATAACTGGGAGTACAAAAGATTTAGAAGACAGCAAACTGAAGATAAAAATATCTATAAATAATTATCTGCGCCAGAATGCGGGCATAAGAACAACCAAGAATGTAAAAATCTCAAGTCGTCCCAAGATCATTGCAAAGCAAAGAATAAGTTTTGTCGCCGAAGGAACACTTGCATAGTTCGAAGCAATCTCTCCTAACCCAGGACCAAGATTGTTTAAGCATGCACCAACTGCCGAAAATGCACTTATGAAATCTAGGCCTGTTGCGAGCACAAGTAAAAATAAAACCATGAAAGAAATTATATATATTGAAAAGAAACCCCAAACAGCCTCTGACACATTGCTATCTACAACTTTCTTACCCAACTTGATTGTGTTTATGGAATCAGGATGAATAATTTTAAAGATTTGCTTATAAGCATGTTTTAACATTATTAAAACACGCCAAGACTTAATGCCGCCCCCCACAGAACCAGAGCATGCTCCAATGAAGGCGCCAACCAACAACATGAAACTTATATAAGTAGGCCAAGATGAATACTCCTCAGTGAGAAAACCAGTAGTTGTAAGTATTGATACAGTTTGGAAAATACCGTTTCTAATTGGGTCTTCAATATTGTTTGAAATTAGTGACAAACAAACTAAAGAAAGAATAACTATTAATGCAGAGATAAAGAATCTCAACTCTGGATCATAAAAATATTTAAGGACTTGCTTTCTATATATAGCGCTGTAATGAACTGCAAAACTCATAGCCGATAGAAGCATAAAAACAATACAGACAACCTCAATGGAAAGGCTATCGTAATAACCAATGCTTAAATCATGTGTTGAAAAACCGCCTATAGAAACAGTACTAAAAGCATGACTCACCGCATCAAAATAATCCATTCCTGCAAAACGATATGCAAGAACACATAAAACAGTTAGAACTAAATAAATAGACCAAAGAGCTCTTGCTGTGGAGGTAATGCGTGGCGTTAACCTTTGTTCACTCATAGGGCCTGGTGTTTGTGTCTTGAATAATTGACCACCCCCAATACCGAGTAGAGGCATAACAGCAATCGCTAAAACAATTAACCCCATGCCGCCAAGCCATTGCAATAGTTGTCTATATATCAATAAAGATTTAGGCAGCTCATCTAAACCAGCAAAAACTGTTGCTCCTGTTGTGGTAATTCCTGACATAGACTCAAAGAATGAATCTACAACACTAAAACCAAATAAAATAAAAGGAATTGAGCCTGAGACGGATAACACAATCCAAAAAAGAACAGTTATAACAAAACCATCACTCAGAGAAAGCTCCTGCTCATTATCTTTGGTCAAAAACCAACAAAGAAATCCTAAAGCTATAAGTAAAGACATACCTGATCCAAAAACAGCTACAAGACTTTCTTCATAAAAGACAGCCACCAATAATGGGATAGCAAATGACACCCCAAACATAATTAATAGCAGACCAAAGAAATTTAAAATCTTTTCTTGATTCAATTAAACCTCTTTAAAATAATTTTCTATCTCAGATATAGCTTTTTTATCTGTAAAAAACACAATTAGATGATCATCAATATTTAACATTAGGTCGTCTGCAGGCATCATGATTTTATCGTCCCTAACAATTGCGCCAATGCTTGCTTCCTCAGGTATTGGTAACTCAAATACCGGTTTCCCAATAAAGTTAGATGTAAAAGGATTAGAGTGAACAACACCCTCTACAGCTTCTGCACCTGAATGCATTTTTAAAAGAACGTCTTGAGCAAAGTCTGCTTCTCGAAGATCCTGCATAACAAGAGATATAGTTAACCTGTAAGGAGCTATCACATTGTCGATAAACCTCTTAGGAATTATATCCATATAAGAAATATTATTTACCAAGATCATTGTTTTTTTTGCACCAAGTTTTTTTGCTAGGAAAGATGACATTATGTTGGCCTCATCATCATTTGTTAAAGCACAAAAGACATCAGTCTGATCTATATTTTCACTAGACAACAAATCTTCATCGGAACCACTTCCGTGAAGAACTATTGATCTTTCAAGCTCTTCTGAAAGAAACTTGCACCGTGTCTTGTCTCTTTCAACTAACTTGACATTGAAACTTGATTCAAGATCTTTTGCTAAATTGAAACCAATCTTTCCTCCACCCACAATAAATATTCTTGAATGTTGAGAATGGTCCTCCTGAACCTCATTAACAACTAAATCAATATTTTCAGCAGATGTAACAAAATAAAGCTCATCATTTTCTTTAATTATTGTAGAGCCTGAGGGTTTAATCGGCTTATTCTTCCTGTAAATAACTGGTACATACGTTTCAACGTTTGGCATATCATCATTTATATTTCTTAGCTCCTTTCCGACAAGCTTCCCTTTTTTTGATGCCTTAACAGCAATAAGCTTAACTTTTCCATCTGCAAAGGTCTCAATTTGATTGGTGCCAGGGTGTCTAATAAGCTGAGATAAATGATCTGTTATATCCTTTTCCGGACTTATCGGGATGTCTATTGAATCCTGAAATGACTCAAATGAGTTTAAATAAGATGAATCGCTTAATCTACAAATTGTTTTTTTTACAGCAAAAGTCTCTTTTGCAATTTGGCAAGAAACTATATTTACCTCATCATTATTTGTAAGTGCTAAAAGGATTGTATCTGAGTCGCACCCAGCTCTTTTGAGAGTAATTGGATGACTTGCATGACCAGAAACTGTTCTTAAATCTAGTCTTGAGTCCAAATCTGATAATTTTTCATCATTGCTATCAATCACAGTCACGTCATAACCATTTGATGATAAATTTGCAGATAAACTGCCACCAACTTGCCCTGCGCCTAAAATTACAACTTTCATAGGTGCTACGGTATACCTCTTTTAAAAAAAATTAAAGTTTTATAACAAATTATATTTAGACGAAGAAATCTTTGTAAGAGTTATAAATATCGTTAGAGTTAATTATTTTTTTACCCGGAAGTTGTATGTGAGTAATTACTATTGCGGAATCACTTGTTTTTATAAAGATCCCATCTTTGTTGATATCTATAATAGAGCCTGGCATCGCAGTACTCTCAGATAGAAATAAACCCATTTCATGCACTTTTATAGGAATCTCATTATGCACAAAAAAGGTACCCGGCCAACCAAAAAAAGCTCTATGCTTGTTTAAAATTTCATCTGTGGTTTTATTAAAATTAATCTTTCCATCCGCTTTTGAAATTTTGTTACAGTAAGAAGCATCTTTTTCTTTTTGAGTAACAGGCACCAAACCATTAGAAATTTTGTTTATAACATCAACGATATTTTCTTTTGCTTTTGAAACCAACTTATCTTCAAGTGTTAATCTATTGTCTTTACTTGAGATATCCACTTCAATCACATCAAAAACTGGACCGTCATCAAGAGATTCAGTCATTTCCATAAATGAAATAGCTGTTTTCTTATCGCCATTTAATAAGGCTGATTGTATTGGTGAAGCCCCTCTGTATAGAGGAAGTTTAGAAAAGTGAACGTTTAAAGGAGAAATTTTTGCATGATCTAAGATTTCTTTTGGAATTATGGTGCCAAAAGATGAAAGAACCAAGAAATCACAAGGGTATTCACAAATTACTTTGATTGTCTCATCAGAAAAACTTTCGACTTTAAGGCAAGGTAAATTAGAGCTTTCAGCAAACTTAGCTACTTCTGTTGGTTCAGCGGGCTTATTTCTTGCAGACCTTTTATCAGGCTGAGTTAAAACTAGAGAGACATTAAAAGAACTTTTATCAAGCTGAGAAAGTATTTCAGCTGAAAATTTAGGACTGCCTGCAAATATTATATTCATAATTTCTTTTAAAATCGCTTAAAATCTATTAAGTTCTTCTATTTTCAAGTTTTTTCCTAATTCTGTCTCTTTTTATAGAGCTAAGATAGTCAACAAAAAGCTTACCATCAAGGTGATCTATTTCATGTTGAGCACAAACGGTAAATATACCTTCAGGTTCTTCTTGATGAAAATCACCTTTCAAATCCTGCCACTTAAGAAGTATTTTAGATGGTCTTGATATTTCCTCATTAAACCCAGGTATCGATAAGCAACCTTCCTCATAAGTAAAGGGACTTTTGTCTAATATATCATACTCAGGATTCACAAAAATTCTTGGATTATCTCTTTCTTCACTTAGGTCCATTACTACCAGCCTTATATGTACATCAATTTGAGTGGCTGCGAGCCCTATACCATCAGCTTCATACATTGTTTCTAACATTTTGTGTGCTAGAGTTACTAGACTTTTGTCGAAAATAGTAATTTTTTTAGCAACCTTTCTCAGTTTAGGATCTGGGAATATAAGGATTTTGTAGTCTGACATGGCCATATTCTATCCTTTTTTACTGTCAAATAAAGCTTTTTTATTTATAATACTTTCATGTCAGTGGCAATATTAATGGGATCAGATTCCGATTTAGACGTTGTAAGCAAGTCTTTTGATGTTCTGGATAGTTTTGGAGTTAAATATACCAAGAATGTACTTTCAGCCCACAGAACGCCAGCTGAAGTCCTAAATCTTGTAAATAATGCTGAAAACAATGGAATTAAGGTATTTATTGCTGCTGCTGGTATGGCTGCGCACTTAGCTGGTGTTGTAGCTGCACATACTACTTTGCCAGTTATTGGCATTCCAATACCTTCAGGATCCTTAAATGGAATGGATTCGTTGTTATCTACCGTTCAAATGCCACCTGGAATACCAGTTGCCACAGTTGCAATTGGATCTTCAGGTGCAAAAAATGCGGCCATTTTGGCTGTTCAAATCCTTGCAACCAGTGATGATTCTCTCAAACAAAAACTTTCTGATTATAAAGTCAATATGAAAGAAGAAGTCCTAGTAAAGGATGCAAACCTAAACTCTTAATCTGTGCTTTATTTAAATGTTGAGGAATCAGCAAGTTGGTTAGCTGATGGAAAGATCCTAATTCATCCAACTGAGGGAGTTTGGGGTATTGGATGTGATGCAAAAAATAAGAAAGCTGTTGATAGGGTGTTCGACCTTAAGAAAAGAGACCCTTCAAAAAAATTTATCCTTCTTTCACCATCTATTAAATCTGTTAAAAAGTTTTGCTTAATAAATGATAATGATATGAAAATATTACAAAAAGAGTGGCCTGGACCTACAACATTTATACTGGAAATAGGTTCAAGCAAGTATAGACATATTTCATATTTAGATAGACTTGCAGTAAGAGTTAGTGCTCACTTACCCATTATTAATCTGCTAGCTTTATTTAGATCTGAAATGGTTTCAACGTCAGCAAACCAAAGTGGTGAAAAAGAGTTAAAAACTAAAGATGACATAGCTAGCTTTTTTAATTATGATGATGTCGCAATTTTTGACGAAAAGCTTGGCAACCTAACAAAACCAACAAAGATATTTGATCTTAAGTTAAATAGTTACATTAGAAAATGAGCAAAGACATAGAGAAATATTTTTTAAATATTCAAGATCAAATTTTGCTCAGTTTGTTGTCCTTAGAATCTCCTAAAAATAGAAAACCACTAGTAGACAATTGGAAATCTAATATCGGCAAAGGCAAAACATGCGTTATTGAAAATGGCAGCGTTTTTGAAAAGGCTGTTGTCACTTTTTCATCAGTATCTGGAAAAAAACTTCCAAGCAGCTCAGGTATCTTTAAAGATTCAAAAAAAATAAAGAAATTTAAAGCTATGGGCGTCTCAGTAATTTGTCACCCAAAGAATCCAATGGCCCCGACGTCACATTTTAACGTGCGGACTTTCATTGTTTTCGATAAGAAAGACAAAAAAAGTTGGTGGATTGGCGGTGGTTGTGATTTAACACCCTTTTTTCCTTATAAATCTGACATTACTCTTTGGCATAAGTCTTTAAAATCTATGTTTGACTCATTTAATAAGAGTTTTTATGAGAAATTTGCCAAAGAGTGCGATGAATATTTCTTTTTACCTCACAGAAACGAAAGAAGAGGAGTGGGTGGAGTCTTTTTCGACAACTTAAACTACAAAACTCACGAAGATAGTTTGCATCTTTTAGAATGCTTGGGTAAAGAATATACAGGCACCTACTGTAAAATTCTCCAAAAAAGGCGAAAGGAAAAATATTCAAAAAAACATAGGCTTTTTCAGCAGATAAGGCGAGGACGTTATGCTGAATTCAATCTTCTTCATGATAGAGGAACTAAATTCGGTCTTGATTCTGGAGGAAGAGTAAAATCTATCTTATCCTCAATGCCTCCATCTACATCTTGGATTTATGATATGCCAAAAGACTTGAAGAGATATGAAACAAGACTGCTCAAAATACTTGACAACACTTGGGTGGCTAATTAAATGCCTAAAATTAACAAGTTGGGCGTAATAGGCTCTCCTATTGATCATTCTCTATCTCCTTTTATACATTCAAGATTTGCAAGACAAGCAAAAATTAACATTGATTACAGACCTTACAAAGTTGAGCCAGATGAAGTTAATATATTTCTAAAGGATTTCTTTGCAGACAAGAACTCCCTAGGCCTCAATGTAACTTTACCTTTAAAAAAAGAGGTCTTTAAGCTTTGTGACAGTAAATCACAAGAAGTTAGTTTTATAGAAGCTGCAAACACTCTTATAAAAAAAAATAGAGGTTTACATGCTGAAACTACTGACAGTACAGGTCTTATTAAAGATCTAGATGAAAAAAAAATTGAGCTGGGTAACCAAAAAGTTCTAATGATAGGTGCAGGTGATGCAGCTGAGAGCATTCTGTTTGGAGTTACAAAACAAAAACCAGAAAATTTATTTATAAGTAACAGAACAATCGAAAAAGCTGAGAGATTGGCAAGTAAGTACAATGAATTTTGTGACATAGTTGTTTTAGAAGATGATAAAAAAATTGATGCAGACGTTGTCATTAACACCAGTTCAGCAGGCATAACGGGAGAATTCCTAGAGCCGAAGATGATCAATATTAAAGAATCAACAACAGTCTACGATCTAAATTATTCAATCAACGAAACTCCTTTTTGCAAATGGGCTGAAGCCTTTACTGAAAAAGTTCATGATGGGACTGGAATGCTTGTACAGCAAGCCGCAAAATCATTTGAGTTTTGGTTTAGTTTTGAGGTTGATGTAAAAAAAGTTCTCAAAGAAATTGAGCAATTTAAAAATGAGTGATTTTAGAAGATTTGTAGCCGGAGCGATATGTCCAAGTTGCAAAAGAAGAGATACGATTGCGCTTACTGCAGACGACAAGAAAATATTCTGTGTAAGCTGTGATTTTGAGGAATATAAAAGCGAATAGATATATTCTTTTACTTGAGTATAATGCGCCTGAGAAAGCAAAAAAAACTATTAATATAATATATTTTTATAATATAATATAACCAGAATTTATTAAGAGATTGGGAAGTGTTTCAGAGACTTAAAAATAATTACAGAACTATTTTTTATTCTCTTCTGACTACTTCATTTTACCCTGCTAAAGCCTTTGCGCAGTGGGATAACATGAATATGAGAGAAGGAGTAACGCAAGTGAGCAGAGATGTTTTCGAATTGCATATGCTCATTTTTTATATATGTGTTGCGATTGGTACTCTGGTCTTTGGAGTAATGTTTTTCTCTTTGTTCAGGTACACCAAAAAAAGAAATCCAGTGCCGGCAACATTTCATGAAAGCACAAAACTTGAGTTCGCGTGGACATTAGTACCATTTTTAATTCTTGTAGCAATGGCAGTCCCAGCTTCAAAGACGCTTCAAGATATCTATCAAGACGAGGAAGGAGAAATAAACATTCAAGTAGTGGGATATCAGTGGAAATGGGAATACAAATACTTAGAAGATGATATAAATTTCTTCTCAAACTTAAGCACAGATCAAGATGAAATCTATAATCTTGTTCCTAAAGGAGAAAACTACCTGCTAGAGGTAGATGAGCCTCTAATAATTCCTGTAAATACAAGGGTAAGATTTTTAATAACAGCAAATGACGTTATTCACTCTTGGTGGGTTCCGGATTTTGCTATTAAACAAGATGCAATACCTGGATTCATAAATACTGCTTGGACTAAAGTTGAAGAGCCAGGAATTTATAGAGGAAACTGCACAGAGCTTTGTGGTAAAAATCATGGCTTCATGCCTGTTGTAGTAAAGGTTGTTGAACAAGAAGAGTACGACAATTGGATAATATCTAAGAAGAATGAAGCAATAAAATTAGCTGAGTTAACTGAGAAGGAGTGGTCATTGGCTGAATTAACTTCCAGAGGAGAAGGGGTTTACGAAAAAAACTGTGTTGCTTGTCACCAAGCATCTGGACAAGGAATGCCACCGATATTTCCTGCATTAGCTGGGAGTGAGATTGCTCTTTATGACAAATCTAGACATTTAGAAATACTTATGGAGGGTGTCCAAGGCGCAGCTATGCAGTCTTATGCAAATCAATTATCAGAAGTAGATATGGCAGCTGTAATTACCTATACAAGACAAGCTTGGGGTAATGCAGAAAATGGAGATGGAGCCTACGTAGTTCCAAAAGACATTGTAGAATACAAAAAACCTAAAATTTAAGAGAGAAAAATATGAGTGCAGTTATAGAAAGCCATCACGATGATCACCATCACGGTCCTGCAAAAGGGATAATGAGATGGGTGCTTACCACCAACCATAAAGATATAGGCAGTTTATATCTATGGTTCAGTTTCGCAATGTTCTTAATCGGCGGAGCAATGGCAATGGTTATAAGAGCAGAGCTATTCCAGCCTGGCATGCAGATAGTTGAACCAGCATTTTATAATCAGATGTTAACTCTTCATGGCCTCATAATGGTTTTTGGAGCAGTAATGCCAGCATTTGTTGGTCTTGCAAACTGGCTAGTGCCAATGATGATAGGCGCTCCAGACATGGCCTTGCCGAGATTAAATAATTTAAGTTTTTGGATATTACCATTTGCATTCGGTATTTTGCTTTCTTCATTATTTATGGAGGGCGGAGCACCAAACTTTGGCTGGACCTTCTATGCTCCTTTATCAACAACGTATGCTCCACCAAGTGTGACTTTCTTTATTTTCTCAGTTCATATTATGGGAGCCTCATCAATTATGGGATCCATTAATGTGATCGTAACCATAATGAATATGAGAGCTCCAGGAATGGATCTAATGAAAATGCCACTTTTTGTTTGGTCATGGTTAATTACTGCTTATTTATTAATAGCTGTTATGCCAGTGTTGGCTGGAGCCGTAACCATGATGTTGATGGATATTCATTTTGGTACAAGTTTCTTCAATGCTGCTGGTGGCGGTGATCCAGTACTCTTCCAGCATATTTTCTGGTTTTTTGGGCACCCTGAAGTTTATATTATGATTCTGCCAGCCTTTGGCATAACCTCCCACATTATTGAAACCTTTGCACGAAAACAATTATTTGGATACTCATCAATGGTTTGGGCAATGTTGTCGATTGCCATACTATCTTTTGTAGTTTGGGCTCATCATATGTTTACGGTCGGTATGCCTCTTGCCGCGGAGCTTTTCTTTATGTGGGCAACAATGTTAATTGCTGTTCCCACAGGAGTTAAAGTTTTTAACTGGGTTGCAACAATGTTTAGAGGATCAATTACATATGAGACACCAATGCTGTTTGCAATTGCTTTTGTAGTTCTCTTTACAATTGGTGGATTTTCAGGACTTATGCTTGCAATAACACCTGCAGATTTTCAATATCACGATACATATTTTGTTGTAGCTCACTTCCACTACGTATTAGTTCCAGGATCTGTTTTTTCAATTATGGCAGCCGTTTATTATTGGATACCTAAGTGGACAGGAAACATGTATGACGAAAGACTTTCAAGACTTCATTTCTGGTTATCATTTGTTGGAGTCAATGTAACGTTCTTCCCTCAACACTGGATTGGCCTTGCGGGAATGCCAAGAAGATATCCAGACTATGCATTACAATTCGCAGATTGGAATATGGTCTCAACTGCTGGAGCTTTTTTATTTGGAGCCTCACAGGTACTTTTCTTATTTATCGTTTTAAAAACTGTCTTAGGTGGAAAGAAAGCTACGCCAGAAGTTTGGGAAGGGGCGCGCGGACTAGAGTGGACTGTAGACTCCCCAGCTCCGTATCATACATTCTCTACACCTCCAAAAGTTAGCTAATGAATAATTCTGCGAAGAAAACATTAAAATATCTCTCACTTGCAGTCTTTGGGATGTTTTTCTTTTCTTTTGCACTAGTTCCTCTTTACGATGTTTTTTGTGAGGTAACAGGACTTAATGGGAAAATATCACAATCTGAAGAAGCATCAGCATATGAATCACAGATAGGCAGAGATTTAACAGTCCAATTTGTATCACATAACGCAGAACAAATGCCTTGGGTTTTCAAGCCTTCGGAAAGAATTATGAAAGTTAAGACAGGTAAATATAGTAACGCAACCTTTTATGTAAAAAACAACACAAATAAACCTATGACTGCAAGAGCTATACCAAGTGTTGCTCCAAGTAATGCAAATGAGTATCTAAAAAAACTAGAATGTTTTTGTTTTGAAGAACAATTCCTTAACCCTGGCGAAGAAGCATTATTGCCGGTTAGGTTTATCTTTGATTCTGATATACCAGATTCAATAAATAATGTTGCGCTTTCTTATACAATATTTGATATTACAAATTATGATGAGGTAGAAATTGCTCATCATGATATGAGGTAAAAATGGAATATCAAAAATACTATGTTCCTGAATCGAGCAAATTTCCCATTTTTGCCGCTGCATCTTTATTCATTCTTGTTATGGGCGCATCATCAACGATTAATTCCCTTGATGATCCCGACAGTAATGCAAGCCTAGTTCTCTACACAGGTCTTGCATGCTTTCTTGCAACATTATTTTTTTGGTTTAGACAGGTAGTAAAAGAAAACAATGCAGGTTTAGAAAGTCAGCAACTATCTCAGTCATTTGTGTATGGTATGGCATGGTTTATTTTCTCAGAGGTGATGTTTTTTGCTGCTTTCTTTGGTGCCCTATTTTATGTAAGAAGCTTTGCAGTGCCGTGGCTTGGTGGAGAAGGTGAAAAAGGCTTAGCAAATATGTTATGGCAAGACTTTGAAGCTGCTTGGCCATTAATAAATACTCCAGATGGAGGGAAGGGCTTTGTGATTGCTGCTAAAAGCATGAGTTTTCCTGGATGGGAAAACATAACCCATTGGCTCCCTCTATACAACACTGTTGTTCTTCTTAGCTCCAGCGTAACAGTGCATTTTGCTCACCTTGGGCTCAAAAAAGGCAACAAAAAAGCTTTTAATATTTGGCTCGGCGTAACTGTTTTTCTTGCTTTGATATTTGTTGGACTTCAAGCGCTTGAATATTATGAAGCATACGAACATTTTGGACTGACTCTTGAGTCAGGTATTTATGGATCAACATTTTTCATGCTTACTGGATTCCATGGCTTCCATGTAATGCTTGGAGGCGTAATGTTGGCAATTATGTTAATTAGATCAGTTCTTTACGGGCACTTTAACGAACATAAACATTTTGGATTCGAAGCAGCATCATGGTACTGGCACTTCGTAGATGTAGTGTGGGTAATGCTATTTCTTTTTGTCTATATTTTATAAATCTTCGGGCAACATATAAGAGTTACCAAGTTCACCAGTTGATAGACCATATGCTACTAAAATTATTAACAAGATTGCCAAGGTGACTCTAATGCCGAGACTATATACTGTTCTTTTACCTTGCCCTCTATCCGTAAATAGGAAGACTAGACTCGAAGCAATGGTCGCCAAGATCCCAGCTATTAATAAAATGATTATAGGTTTAACTGTCATAACGTTAGTATTGTATAGGTAAAGATGAAAATAACTAAATCAAGACTAGCAGCAACAATTTTCTACATTATTTTTGGATCTGTCTTTGTATTTTTGGGATTTTGGCAAATAGAAAGAGGAGCAGAAAAAGATCAAATTGTTAGCAATTTTGAAGAAGCTCAAATGAAACAACCATTACCCATTAGCAATAATTCTAAAAAATGGGATAGGGTGTACGTTAATGGAGCCTTAGATAAATCAAAGACCATATTCATTGATAATACAATTTATAAAGGAGCACTTGGATATAAGGTAGTTGCTCCCCTAATCTTAGATATGGATGAGATAATTTTGGTAGATTTTGGATGGACAAAACAACCCGAAAGAAGGGGAGACGTTAAAACAGTAGAAATATCAAGCAATCAAAATATTTCAGTAACCGGAGTTCTTGAGCAACCAGAGCTTGGATTAGTGCTTTCAGATGAGTTGTTTTCTTCATCTTGGCCAAAAATATCACAATCAAAGTCAATCGATGCACTTCAAGAATTATTTGATGAAAAAATCTATCCCTTTATACTTTTATCTGATTTTAGAAAAGACTCAGATCTTACTTATATTAAGCCAGTTGTAACCAACATGCCGCCAGTAAAGCATTATGGGTATGCGGGTCAATGGTTTGCAATGTTCATAGCTTTAACAATAATGTATATATATTTTTTAAGGAAATCTACAAATGAATAAAAAGGCTTTTCTACTTTTTTTGCTCTTAACGCCTTTGATAATCATTGTGTCATCAACGCTTGCGTTTAGGTTTGGCTACAGTCCAGAAGGTACTAAAAACAATGGAATATTCTTTGATGAATTCACTGACATTTCCTCTAATGTGAAAAGTCAAAATAGTGATCAATTCTTAGACTTTAGCGATGGTAAATGGGTTTTTGCCATTTACCATAGTGACAAAGTAAGATCGCTAGAAAATATACAACTAATGAAGCAACTTAACATCGCATTAAATAGAGATATTAATAGGGTAAAGAGAGTCTTAATACATGATAAAAAACTTGACCAAGATTTTATCAATACAATAAGCAATGACTTTCCAAGGCAAGAGTACTTTTTAGACTCTGAATCAAAGATTAAAAATATTCTGTTAAATAAATCATCTGAAGAGCTAATCGCCTCAAGTTATATTTTTATAATAGATCCCTATGGCCGACTAGTAATGTTTTTCCCTAACAACCTCGACCCAAAAAAAATACTCAAAGATATGAAAACATTAATATGATAAGCATTAGGAATATATCATTATTTGGCGGCTTATTTTCAATAGTCGTAATTGCTCTTGGTGCATGGACAAGATTAGTTGATGCTGGTCTTGGCTGTCCTGATTGGCCAGGATGTTATGGCTTCGTAACATTTCCTACTACTGAAGAAGAAATTGCAATTGCTGAAAGCAGATATCCAACATTTCCATATGAAATAGATAAAGCCATACCTGAAGTCGTTCATAGGTATTTTGCGGCTTCGCTTGGTCTTGTTGCTATTGCACTTGTCTTTATTGCAATTAGGCAAAAAGTCGAAAATTCTCTGAAATATCTATCCATATTCTTATTATTTTTTATTTGTTGCCAAGGATTATTCGGATACTTGACTGTGAGTTTGTTGCTTTTACCAATAATTGTAACTGGCCACTTATTTGGAGGATTTATAACATTAAGCCTATTCTTCTTTATTTTTCTTAAAGCAGCTAATTTTAAGTTTATGCATTACATAGACATTGAAAAATATAAATATTTAGCACTGGGTTGTTTAATCGTCCTTTTAGTACAAATTTTTCTTGGCGCTTGGACTAGCACTAATTATGCATCACTTGCTTGTCCAGATTTTCCAACTTGCCAGGGAAGTTTTTCTCCTGAGATGGACTTTGAGTCAGGCTTCAATCTTAAACAAGAAGTTGGACCAAATTATTTATTTGGTTTACTAGATAATCCAGCAAGGGTGGCCATACACTACTCACATAGGGTAACTGCACTTTTGCTAACAGCCATAATGATTATTCTTATTGCCTGCCTTTGGTTTACAAATGCAGCACCGCTAGCATCAACACTTGGATTGGTTTTATTGTTGCAAATCTCGTTAGGCATCATGAATGTTGTTTATGTTCTTCCTTTATATATCGCAATTGCTCATAACCTTGTGGCCGCAATGCTACTATTAGTAACACTTTTAATAAATTATTTAGCATTTAAAAGATGAACCTAATAAAAAGCTACTTTGAGCTAACTAAACCGAAAGTAGTGATGATGATGTTAATAACAGCAATTGTTGGTATGTTGTTGGCATCTAAAACCTTGCCGCCTCTATCATTAATAGTCATATCATTGTTGGGCATTGGGCTTTGCGCATCTTCAGCTGCAACCATCAATCAGATAATAGACAGGAATATAGATGCAAATATGTCAAGAACATCTGAGAGACCACTACCACAGGGAAATATTACAACACTAAATGCAAGTATATTTGCATTAATCTTAATGATTGCTGGAACAACAATCCTTGTTCTAAAAGTAAACACTCTTACAGCGCTTCTCACAGTTTCATCTTTGATAGGATATGCATTCATCTATACAGTCTTTTTAAAGAGAGCAACTCCACAAAATATTGTAATTGGCGGCCTTGCTGGTGCTGCACCGCCACTTCTGGGGTGGACATCAATTTCAAACTCAATTGATCCAAATGCTCTTTTATTAGTTTTGATAATCTTTGTGTGGACACCTCCTCACTTTTGGGCTTTAGCAATCTACAGAAGAGAAGATTATGCAAAAGAAGCAATCCCAATGCTACCAGTTACTCATGGTATTAAATTCACAAAACTACAAATAATCCTTTACACAATTCTGCTTCTAATTGTTAGCATTCTTCCATATATAGTCCTGATGTCTGGAAGAATTTATTTATTCTCAGCATTATTTTTAGGTTTATTTTATTTGTATTCCTCAATAAAAATGTATTTAACAGATGATGAAAAATATCCAATGATATCTTTTCAGTACTCTGTTTATTATATTTTTCTTATATTTATTGCTCTCTTGGCAGACCATTTTATTTAATATGAAAAATAACATAAGACTATCATTAGCCTTAATCTTTATTTTCATAGCCATAATCATGGTCGGTTTTGTAAACAAACTTACTGCGCCAAGAATTCTTAGTAATGAGGAATTACTAATAAATGGATTTTATAGGCTAAGAGAACCCATTGAGATATCAGATTTCAGACTAGAAAAAAATGATGGTACATTCTTCACCAAGTCGGATTTAAACGATAAATGGACAATTATGTATTTTGGATTCACAAGCTGCCCAAGTGAATGCCCTGTGACAATGAGCGAGCTTAGGAAATTAATCAACGCTTTAAGAGAAAAAGATTTCAAGCTTAGCGATAAGCAATGGGTGCTTGTAACAATAGATCCCGAAAGGGATAGCGCAGCAGACATTGATTTTTATGCTTCTAGATTTGACCCGGAGTTTATAGGATTAAGAGGCGATAGGGCAACACTCCTGAGTTTAACTACACAATTAAATGTAGCAAAAGTGCAACCAATGAAACATGAGATGCATGACATAGAAGAATTAAGTGATCATATAAATAACATAGTCTTTATTAACAAAGACGCACAATATTTTGGCTTCTTCAGACCACCATTTGAAATGTCAAAGTTGTCATTAACCTACCAATCAATTACAACTCAATAAAATAACCTTGTTTTATCTTATCTTCGTACCTATATTAATAATATGAAATTACTACATATCTGCTTTCTTTCTCTCATATTTGCACTTACAGTTGAAGTTAGTGCTTCAAAATATGACAAAGAGAGCGCATCTGACTTATATAAGAAAGCTACCAAGCAACTTAAAGAAGAAGATTATAAAAACGCACTTAAAACTCTCAAAAAATATACAAAATCAAAAAAAAGAGACTCAGATGGCTGGACACTTTTAGCATTTACAAACAGAAAGCTTAAAAACTATGATGAAGCTGAAAGTTTATATAATAAAGCACTTAGACTTGACCCTAAAAACAAAGTAGCAATTGAATATCAAGGTGAGCTATTTGTTGAATTAAATAGACTTGATGAAGCAAACGCTAACCTCGCCAAATTAAGGCAATTATGCCCAAATTCCTGCGAAGAGCTTGAAATGCTCGAAAAATACATATCAGGAAGCCAAGTAAAGTCTTGGTAGTCGCAACTTCGCTCTGTTGATACAAGAAAAGATTCTAAAACTTGAAAATCTTATTGAAGAGGCTTCGAACATTGTTTTCCTCACTGGAGCAGGGATAAGCACTAACTCTGGACTTCCAGATTTTAGAAGTGATAACGGGTTCTGGAAAACTAATAAACCAATAATGTTTAGGGATTTTCTTAATTCTTATGAAGCTAGAAAGCTCTCTTGGGAAAGAAATATATCACTAAATAGAGTCTTAGAAAAAATAAAGCCAAATACAGGACACCTATTTATAAAAAAGGTTCTAGATGCAAAAAAAGGCTATTTAATAACACAAAATATTGATGGATTACACCACAAATCGGGAATAAAAACTGAAAATATTATAGAGATACACGGCAATGCAACAAAAGCTAAATGCCTTGATTGTCAAAAAGAGCTTGATCTTAAACCATTTCATGATGCTATCCTCAATAAAAAGAAAATTCCGAACTGTCCGTCATGTTTTGGCTTGGTAAAGGTTGCAACTATTTCCTTTGGGCAACCAATGAATATGAACGATTTCGAAAATGCTAAAGACAAAATTGCTGAAAGTGATCTATTAATTGTTCTTGGGTCGTCTCTTCAAGTTCAGCCAGTAGCCTCTTTGCCAGAATATGCTCTTCGAAACGAAAAAAAATTAGTAATTGTTAATAATGACTCAACAAGCCTCGATCAATTTGCAGACGTATTTATTAATGATGATATTTGTAAGACTGTAGAACAGGTCAATATCTAAGAATCATAAACTTTATTAACTTCGCTATCCAAAAATTCAGTAGTGAAGTTATTTATGTGAAAATCTGAGTCCAAAGGCATAATCTCGTTATAGATTAATCTTTTTCCAACTCTGACCATTATTACTGAAAATTTAAATAAAGCTAAAACCCTGAAATAGTCTATATTTTCTGCTGATAAGTTTGTCGCAGTCTCCCAAATAGAAATCCCATCACTTTGACTCATTGAGCCATCTAATCTGTCAACACCTAACCCAATACTATTACACTCATCAACAGCAAAACCCCAAGCAAGGTCCATCAATGGGTCACCCAGGCTAGCCATTTCCCAGTCAAGAAGCGCAGAGCATTTATAGTTTTTATATAAGACATTCCCTATTCTCGAATCACCCCAGCATAATGAAACTTTCTGAAGTTTAGGCTTGTTTGAGATTAGCCAATCATAAGCTCTAGAACAAACTGGGTGAGTCTCATTTTCCATTCCCCAATCTAAAAACTCCTTATAGTATGCAAGGTCTTTACCAAGCAAGTCATCTTCCACTTTAAAACCACAACTTAATAAATCCTCATCAGATAAGTTCAGATTATGAAAATCACACAAGTTATTTAGCCACCCTAACCAAACTGAATGTCTTTGATCTTTGTTAGCTTTTCCCATCATGCCTTCAGGATCCATATGATGAGGCGGATTGTCGGTTGGAGCGCTACCATCCACATATCTCATAACATAAAATTCAGAGCCTAAAATATCGTCACTATAATTCTCAAACATAATTTGGGGTGTTGGAAGGCCTTTTGATCTTAGCAGCTTCATAATAGAAGCTTGTTTCTTTAAATCATATTCAGGAAATACTTGATAACCGGTTGGCCTTAGCCTTAAAACAAGACTTTCCGATACGTTCTCACCATTGACATCAAAAACAAAGGTTTCATTTGAAAATCCTGAAGCAATGGAGCTTTCATGAGGAGCCACCTCACATTCGCCATATATTTCCTTGAGCCAAGCTTTAAGCTTGAGAAGTTTTTCATCAAAATTTTTATCTGTTGATACTGACATTAAGGCTTATCAAAAAGATCCACAAAACCACTTGGTTCATGTGCCCCAAGAATAAGTTGCTCTAAAACACCTCTTCCGTTATGAGTTTTATCACCTATTTTTAATTTAGCATTTGAGAGAGCTTGAATGTGTAAATAAGGAGGATCACCTGGATCGTCATTAAGATCATATTGATCAAAGAGTTCAGCAGAACCACCCTTGTCATGACCATGCCCCCATTCAGGATGCATATATCCAAGACCACACATAAAAACTTTCATGCCACAATCAATAATCATTTCAATATTATTACCTTTTTTGTCGGAAGCAGTAATTATCATAGATTTAACCCTTCTAGACTTAGGTGAGTAGGAAACTTTCTTTTCAACTTTTAATAATTCGATCTCGCCTTCAAATTCAGCTCCTTGCATGATTGCTAAAACCGTATCAGGTGTTCCATCTGCTTTATCAATAAAATATATATGCACTGACAGGTCATCAAAGTGAAAGGGCGCCCACAACCAATAAAACTGCGGCATATTAAAAGGTACAACTGGTTGACTATCATAAGCACCTACAGGTCTTACACCCCATGACCTATCTCTTGTTCCAACAAATGTATCTTCATTTACATCTATTTGTTCATTGTTAATTTTAATTGTCCCAGACCATTCTCCCTGTTGCGTTAATCTGCAAGTATCCATAATCATTCTTGGTCCATTGAATAATTGCATTTGAGGTTCCCGCATAGGCTCAAACCTACCAGTGATTACTAAATCTACTTCAAAATTATTTTCAGTATCAGTTAAAGATACCCTTAATTTTTTTAATGGCTCGATAACTTCAACTTTTAGGGGACCAACTTTAGTATCAAGTCTTTCTAAATTTAAGACTCTTGATGCTCTTGAATTGTATTGTTTTCCTTTATAAGCAAGGGTAAATGCTCCATCCATAATATTTAGATTTGGATAGACGCAAAGCACTGCACCAAAGTATATGTCGTCTGTTTTGGAGTAGCCATTAAAGAAATACCTGTCATAAAAGTTTCTTTCTGTTCCAACCTCAGAAACAGGCTTTGAAATTTGATGTATCGGATAATCGTCTGCTTTAGTAAGAGTCATAGTTTATATAGTAATGATTACCTTTCCTTTAGCTTTTCTATTTTGTAAATGGGCAATAGCATCTGCAGCATTATCAAGAGAGAACTTATCAGAAACTTCAGGATTGATTTTTCCATCACTGTGAAGTTTGAACAAATCCATGAAGTTATCCTTATTACCTTTCGAATCAATCCCAGTCCACGCTCCCCAAAAAACTCCAACAATTTGACATCCTTTTAATAAGGCTAAATTTAGTGGTATCTTTGGTATTTCACCGGCAGCAAAACCTATAACTAAATATCTTCCCTCCCAAGCTATTGCTCTCAATGCTGCTTCAGAATAATTAGAGCCAACTGGATCATAAATTACATTAGCTCCAATACCCCCAGTGAGTTCTTTAATCTTTCCTGAGAGCTCTTTTTGCTGATCTCTAGTTAAGTCACCTACAGGATATATAAAACCCTCATCAGCACCGTGCTGTAAGCAAACATCAACTTTTTCTTGAGATGATGCAGCTGCAATAACTTTTGCCCCCATTGCTTTACCTAGATCGACCGCAGCAAGTCCGACACCTCCGGCTGCTCCTAAAACTAACAATGTTTCATTCTCTTGAAGGTTTGCTCTTTGCTTAAGTGCATATAAAGTTGTGCCATAGGTCATAGAAAGCGCAGCAGCAGTTTCGAAGTCCATTGATTCTGGAATTGGCATCACGGATTCTTTAGGTGCCACTATCTTTTCTGCAAAAGCTCCCATTCCAGTCATTGCAAAAACTTTATCACCCTCTTTAAAACCATCTACATCATCACCGACTTTTTCAACAACGCCAGCAGCTTCACCACCAGGAGTAAATGGAAGTGGAGGTTGAAACTGATACAAACCCTGTATCATTAAAACATCTGGAAAGTTAACACTTGCAGCCTTAACATCTATTAAAACTTGACCAGGGCCAACATCTGGTTCAGAAACTTGATTAATTTCAAGCTTTTCAACTCCTCCAAGCTCAACACATTGTAATGCCTTCATATTTATCCCCTTACTTTGTCGTTATATTGTTCCACATACTGATCTAATTCAATACCTTTTTTTGACTCTATCTCTTGAAGTAGTTCAATTGATTTTGATTTTTCAGCTTCCAAGATATCTATATTTTTTGGTTTCTTATCTCTTAATTCATTCATCTTTTTCATACTATCTTCTAAAACATGATTTTTAAAACTTTGATTCAAATCAAAAATGTTGTTAAGTAATGCCATGCTTTTATTTTTCTTGTTTAAACAATTTGATACCGAGTTTTCAAATTCAGGATCAACTGAATTTAATTCTTTTGAAATCGACAGTAATTCTTCAGAAATTTTAGATATCTTGTTTCTTATAGTTGACGTTTTGCCATTAAATGAAAGATCCAGATCCAGATTTGACCCAGAATGAATCGCTAATTCATAGTTTTTATTTATCTCATCATACTCCGATTGATTCATTGGTTTTGATTCAGATATTAAGCAATGAATAAGAAACACATCCAATAAACGCATTTCATCCTTAGATATTCCAACAAGGCTATCAGGAGATAAATCAATACCTCTTACCTCCACATATTCAATACCTTGAGCAGAAAGAAGCTCTATTGGTCGACTTTCAGAGATACCCTTTCTTTTAGGCCTAATTGAGTCATATAGCTCATTTTCTATTTGCAAAATGCCCGAAGATATTTGTTGCCTTTCATTATTATGATCATATAAACCTAGTTTTTTAAAGACTTCATATTCCTCAAATATTCCCTTTTTTAGTGAACTTATAAAACTTTCAAGAGAGTTATATTTAATATCAAGAGCTTGTTGATGATAACTTTGATAGCCAACCTCGCTCATCCTGAGAGACGTAGCATGTTCATCAAACAGATCCGACCCCTTTATATTTTTAATTGAATGACTTCTACCAGAAACAAAAGATTTGTCGAATATAGGAGATGCACCAAAGAAGTAGAGCAGGAACCAGAAGTTTCTCTTAAAGTTTCTAATTAGGCCAAGATAAATGTTTGATTTAGTTTCTTTGTTAAGATTTTCAGCAAGCAAACCCAAAGAAGCATCATTGATCGAAAAATTATAATGAATGCCTGCAACACATTGCATGATTGAACCATATCTTACGCGCAGCCCTCTTCTATAGATATTTTTCAATTTACCGATATTGCTTGAGCCATATTCTGCAATTCTTATTTCGGACTCATCTTCAATTAAGCACGGCATGGAATTTGACCATAAAACTTCATTAGATTCCATGGCATGAGCCGTATAAATATGAAGATCTAAGAGAAAGTCATAGATTTCATTAATATCATTAAATGTTGGGGTAACCAGCTCAATTAAAGCTTCTGAAAAATCAGTAGTTATGTACTTATTTGTAAGGGGGGATCCTAGTTGTTTCGGATGATCGCTTTGAGACAATAAAGCAGTATCTTTAACCCTTAAAGATTCTTTTTCAATACCTCTTGTAATCACGAGATTATTAAAAAATCCCTTATCTTTTAATTCAGCAAACTTGGTGCTAAATACCATCTTTGATTTTATTATTGATTAGTTGGACCAGCAGAGATTATTTCCTCACTGACATCAAATCTTTCAAAATTATCTTGAAATAGTTTAATAAGGTCAGCTGCAGCTGCATCATATGCATCTTTATTTTCCCAAGTTTCACGAGGATTTAATAACTTACTATCAACTCCATCAATGGAAAGGGGCACTTCGAGATTGAGGCCTTCAAGCATCTGTGTTTCAACATTATCAAGCTCTCCATTTTGAACAGCATTAACAATCCTTCTTGTTGTCGGGATATTAAATCTTTTTCCAACTCCATAAGGCCCACCAGTCCATCCTGTATTAACTAAAAATACCTTTGAACCAAAATTTTCAACTCTTTTCATCAGAAGGTCTGCATAAATACCAGCAGGCCTTGGAAAAAAGGGTGCTCCAAAACAAGTTGAGAAGGTTGATTCTATATCAGAAGACGATCCAACTTCAGTGGACCCAACCTTTGCTGTATAACCGCTTAAAAAATGATACGCTGCAGCTTCCTTAGAAAGAATCGATACAGGAGGAAGGACGCCTGTTAAATCACAAGTAAGAAATATTACCGTTTTTGGTTCACCAGCATAATTTTCTGGAACAGCTTTTTCTATATGAGTCCTAGGATAACAACATCTAGAGTTTTGAGTTAAGGAAACATCTGAGTAGTCAGGAACCCCATCATTTAAAACAACATTTTCTAAAATACTTCCCTCTTTGATAGCTCTCCAGATAACAGGCTCATTTTCTTCTGATAAATCAATACATTTTGCATAACATCCACCCTCAAAATTGAAAACAGAGCCAGGTGACCAGCCATGTTCATCATCACCAATTAATGTGCACGCAGGATCAGCTGAAAGGGTTGTTTTCCCTGTACCAGAAAGCCCAAAAAATAAAGCTACTGAATCATCATCGTTCATATTCGAAGAGCAATGCATTGGGAGGACATCTTTAGCAGGCAGTAGGAAGTTTTGTACCGAAAACATTGATTTTTTCATTTCACCGGCATATTTCATGCCTGCTATCAAAACTTTTTCTTCTTTAAAGTTAATTATTACGCAACCATCTGAGTTAGTACCATCTCTATCAGGTATACATTCAAAGTTTGCAGCACTAAGTATTTCCCAATTACTTTTTTCCTTAGGATTAAATTCAGGAGGATCAATGAATATTAATCTTGAGAAAAGGCTTTGCCAAGCTGTTTCAGTTGTTACTTTAATGGGAAGATAATGATCAGAATGAGATCCGACATGAACTTTAGTTAAAAACTTTTCCTTGTCTTCTAAGTAAGCCTCAACTTTTAACCAAAGTGAATGGAACTTCTCTTCATCAAAAGGCCTGTTTATTTCACCCCACTCAATATCATTTTTAGTTGTATCCTCTTCTACAATATATCTGTCTAGTGGGCTTCTACCGGTTCTTTTACCTGTGACAACTGTTAATGCTCCGTTGGAGGCCAATACACCTTCTTCTCTTTCCAAAGCTTTAGATATAAGTTCTTTATTCGAGAGTTCAAAAACCATAGTATTTATAAATTTGATACTAAATTATACCTTTACAGGACTTTAAATACCTTAAGAAGATTAAGAAAGATAAACATTAAAAAGAACAATAAGCCCCATTCAGCAAAATTAAAAATGAATCTCCATCCTTCCTCTGCACAACTAGGACCTCCTTGAAGAGTTTTAAATATACCCTCAAAAAAACCATAAAATTCAATAGTTGTTTCAAGGGGCATTCCGCATCCAGATAAATTTGTAAGACCTTCAGAAGAAAGATTCTGAATATATATTTGCCTACCCGTTACACCTACTCCAAATAAAAGTGATCCAAAGATAAGTAAGTTTTGGATCAGCTTGAAGTTATTATTAAAGAATGCCACCAAGGAAAAGAGAGCAAAAGTCCCAAAGACATATCTTGTTAGGATACATAAAGGACAAGCATATAAAGCCAAAACAATGTCCATTACCCAAGCAGTAACTATTATGCCAAAAGCCAAAATAGCATTATTTAAATGGAATCTTTTTAGATAGATTTCCCATGATTTTTCAATAAAATGTATCACTTCTGACATATGATAAATCTTTTGTATTAATAAAAAAATCCTAATGTCATAATAAAATAATAAGATGAAAAAAAATTTATATATTGTTGACGGATCCTCATATATTTATCGAGCTTTCCATGCAATGCCGCCACTCACTACATCATCAGGAAGACCTACAGGTGCAATAAAAGGCGTGTCAAATATGATGATGAATCTGAAGAATGAAAATGATGGATCCTCCATCATTACAGTTTTTGATGCAAAGGGAAAAACATTCAGAAGTGACATTTATCCAGATTACAAAGCTAATAGACCTCCAATGCCGGACGAGCTCAGGCTCCAGCTCGATCCAATTAAATCAATATGTAAGGCAATAGGATTCCCCATAGTCGAGATAGAGGGAGTAGAAGCTGATGACGTTATAGCTACCATTGTGGAAATGGCAAAAGGAGAGGGATATAGCTGTGTTATTTCTTCATTAGACAAAGATTTAATGCAATTAGTAGAAGATCCTAGTGTTTCAATGATAAATACAATGACTAATAAGAAATTTAATGAAAAAGACGTAATAGAAAAGTTTGGAGTCAGACCCAATCAAATAAGAGACATGTTAGCTCTTGTTGGAGATTCATCTGACAATATTCCGGGTGTTCCAAAAGTTGGACAAAAGACAGCTGCTAAATGGCTAAATGAGTTTGGAAATTTAGAATCAATTAAAGAAAATGCATCCTCAATAAAAGGAGTTGTCGGTGAGAATCTGAGGAATTCGTTAGATGATTTAGATAGAAATATTAATCTTGTGTCTTTAAAACAAGATGTAGATATTCAAATCAAGTTTAGCGATCTTTTAATATTAAATCCTGATGATGATGAGCTAAATAAGATTTTTTTGGAGTTAGAGTTTGCAACAATAAAAAATAATGAGGAAAAAATAAAGGAACAAAAAAAAGATTCAAAATATGAAACAGTTTTATCTGAAAAAAGTTTAGAGAAGTGGGTAAAAAAGATAGATAAATCTAGCGCATTTGCAATTGATACTGAAACTGATTCAGTAAGCACGGTTTCTGCAAATCTTATAGGCATTTCAATTTCTGTAAAAGAAAATGAAGGGTGCTACATTCCTATAGGCCATTCATATGAGAATTGTCCTGAGCAGCTCCCTTTAGACGTTATTCAAAAAAAACTAGGACCTGCCATAGAAAAAAATCAGAAAAAAGCTGTCGGTCAGAATTTAAAGTTTGATATTCCAATTTTATCTCGACATGGCATAAACCTCTCTGAGTTTTTGGCAGACACAATGCTTATGTCATATGTACTTAATAGCACCGCTACCCGCCATGGAATGGATAGACTCGCTGATTATTATCTTAACTACACAACTACAAAATATACTGATGTAACTGGAACTGCTTCTAAGCAAATTAGTTTTGCAGAGGTAAAAATTGATGTTGCAACAGATTATGCAGCCGAGGATGCTGATGTAACGCTAAGACTTTTTAACACCTTATCTAAACTGTTAAAAGAGAAACCAATTCAAGAGAAACTATTAAAGGAAATTGAATATCCTCTTGTGCATGTACTTTCAAGAGTCGAGCAAAATGGAGCAAAAATAGATAAAAACAAACTTGGAGACCATTCTAAAGAACTAGGTGAAAAAATCTCAGATCTTTCTGCACAAGCTTTCAAAATAGCTGGAGAGGAATTCAACCTTGACTCTCCAAAACAGTTATTAGAAATCTTATATGAAAAGCAGGGATTGCCAGTCTTAAGAAAAACACCTAAAGGTCAACCATCGACGAATGAGGAAACACTTCAAAGGCTATCTGAAGAATATGAGTTACCAAAGATAATTCTTCAATACAGGACATTAGCAAAACTAAAATCTACTTATACAGACAGCTTAATAAATATTGAGAATCCTAATACACAAAGGATTCACACCTCATATCAACAAGCCATAACGTCAACAGGTAGACTTTCTTCTACAGAGCCTAACTTACAAAATATACCTATTAAAACCGCCGAAGGCAGGAGAATAAGAGAAGCCTTTATTCCAGAGAAAGGCAACACACTTATTTCTGCTGATTATTCTCAAATAGAACTAAGAATAATGGCTCATTTATCAGAAGATAAAAACCTTACAAATGCTTTTAATAATAATATTGATGTTCATTCTTCAACGGCTGCAGAGGTTTTTGGCGTATCAATTGAAGAGGTAACTAAAGATCAAAGAAGGAGCGCCAAAGCTATAAATTTTGGATTAATGTATGGCATGTCTGCTTTTGGACTAACAAGACAGCTGGGAATTACTAGAGCTGAAGCACAAGCATATTTAGATGCTTATTTCGCAAGATATACCGGAGTAAGAGATTACATGGACAATATAAAAGCCAAAGCTAAGGAAGATATGTTTGTTGAGACCATTATGGGAAGACGCCTATATCTTAATGAAATAAATGCCGCAAATGGATTAAGAAGACAGGCTGCAGAGAGAGCAGCTATTAATGCTCCACTTCAGGGATCTGCAGCAGACATAATTAAAAAGGCGATGCTAGATATCGATAAACTTATTTTAAATGAAATGCCCGAGGTAAAAATGATAATGCAGGTTCATGACGAACTAGTGTTTGAATGCCCAAAAGAAAACGCTGACTTAGTGATGGAGAAAATGAAAGAAACTATGGAGCAAACTGTAGAACTGAAAATACCTTTGATTGCCGAAGCAGCTGTTGGCTCAAACTGGAATGAGGCGCACTAGTTAAGCAGTTCTTTCTACCGGAATATATTGCATTTCCTCAGGAAGTAAGATTTTAATTCCATGCATTTCTCTAAGATCACTAATTTTCATTGAGAGATAATCTTCAGGCATCTTGAAAGGCCATTTTTTCTTCATTTTTAAAGCTCTATATATAACCTTGCGTTTAATACCTCCAATCTTCCAATATATTTTTATAAAACCAAAAACACCAAACTCTTTATATAAGTCTTTATAAAGTTGCTTTAGCTGCGGAAGATTTTGGTATGAAAGGAGATAACTAAACTTCCACTTACTTCCCCAAAGAACCCAGCTATCAAGAATGGCTTCTTGTTCAATAGATATGTCTAAACCAAAGATTACATGTGTACAGTCATGATCTCTAAGGAGAGTACCGGTCTCCTTACTATCTTCAAGTATTTCTGTAGACTCAGGAAATGATTTGTAATAGCTCTCTAGGCCCTCTCGGAGGGTTAAATCACAATCTTGTTTCTGATATTCCAGCATTATTCTACAAATTCTAGTATTTTCTTTGAAAGCTTGTCAAAACCCTCATCATCTTTTGATGAAGTTACAATGACAGACCTAGAATTAAGTTTTTTCTCAACATCTTTAATAGATTTAGAAATAGCAGAGTTGTTTAGTTTATCGCTTTTAGTTAAAACAGGAATAAATGGGACTTCATATTTATGACAGAACTCCATCATTTGAATGTCGCTATTTTTTAGAGGATGCCTTATATCCATAAAGATAATGGTAGCGCATAACGATTGCCTTGATGAAAAGTAACTATCAAGCAAAGAATCAAGATTCTTTTTTTTATCAACAGACATTTTAGAAAACCCATATCCTGGTAAATCAACAAGTTTAATTTCGTCAGTGACTTTAAAAAAATTAATTTCTGTAGTTCTACCTGGAGTTTTGCTTGTTCTTGCTAACTTCTTATTTTTTGCTAAACAATTAAGGGCGCTTGATTTACCCGCATTTGATCTACCGGCTAAGACAAACTCAAAACCCCGGTCTGGCGGGGCTTTTTTAATATTTAGCACGCCTTGCATAAACGCGGTTTGAGCAAAAATGTTTTGCATTTTTCTGTTTGTTTGAGCCTCTCTTAGGTTTATAATACCGTTTCTAAAATATTTCGTATATTCAAAAAAACTTATTAAATATATAAATTATGAAAAAATTATTGCTTTCATTATTACTAATAACAAGCGGTATGGCATATTCTTTTGAGCCTGTTTCCTCTAAACAAGATGGAGAAGAAGTTTTTGAACCCGTTCTCGGAAGAGACTACAGCTTGCTTGAAAATCCATTACCTACAAAACAAGATGGAAAAGTAGAAGTTCTTGAGATCTTTTGGTATGGGTGTGGGCATTGCTATGCAATGGAATCAAAAATTAAGGCATGGAATAAAACAACTCCTGAATATGTGAGTTTTAAAAAAATGCCTGTAACATGGGGGCCAGTCCATCGTTTGCATGCTGCAATGTTCTATACAATTGAATCGATTGGCTCTGAGCAAGATCTTCATGCAGCAGTATTTTCAACAATGCATAATGAAAGAAACATATTATCAAGCGAACAAGCGGTCTCAAGATTCTTTGGTAAAGTAGGAGTTACATCCTCTGAACTTTCTAAGTACTTAAACTCATTTGGCGTTAAGCAAAGAGTGAATAGGGCTGTTGAACTTACTAAACAACTTAGAGTAGATTCGGTACCTATGATTATCGTTGATGGGAAATACAAAGTAGCTTCAAGAGCTACAGCCCTCGAGACAGTAGACTACCTAGTTGAAATGCAAAAATCAGAGTCTTAAGTTATGAAGAAATTGTTTTTCTTACCCTTGGTTTTTCTTACAACCCTAGCATTTGCTGGAAAAAAATATGAGGAGCAGGTTATTGAGAGAATTACCTGCCCAACACAAAAATGTGAAGACGGAGAGTCACTTGATATTGAAATACCTTCAATGATGGAAGAAACAGCTTCTGAAGCAGTTGAAAAAGTTCAACTATCAGAGGGGTCAGAACATATTGTAAAAATGCTTAACTCAGGCGATGGCGGGCAGATGATATTTGAACCTGCAGTTATAAAAGTTTCTGTAGGAGATACAATTCACTTCAAAGCTACTGATGCTGCTCATAACTCTGTATCTATTGATGGCATGATACCTGCTGGCGCTGCAAGCTGGGCAAGTCAACTAAGCCAAGATATAAGTATTACCCTTGATACTGAAGGAGTATATGTCTATCAATGTGATCCCCATGTCATTATGGCTATGGTGGGTGTTATTCAAGTAGGAGAAGCAGTTAACATGGAGGAAGTTAAAAATGCAGCTTCAAGTTATGGCTCTAATTTCTTAATGAACACTGACAGACTGCAAAACTACCTAAACCAACTCTAAAGACAATCAATCTTTTCGGTAACACCAATCCAAGAGAAAAACTCTGGAGGCTTCTCTAGCCCTTCTAAATTCCAAACTTCCTTATTTGGATTAAACCAAAGTGCCTTAAATCCATAATCGATAGCTCCTTGCATATCATTTACTGGATGGTCACCAATATGCAATATCTCGTCTCGATTTACATCCAATAATTTTTGAGCTTCATGAAAATGGTTTTCGCTTGGCTTATTGGCTTTTACATCTTTTGAAGAGATATTAAATTTAAAGAATTCTTCAATGCCAATCATTTTAATATTTGCATTACCATTTGTAAGGCAACCCAAAACATATTTTTGTGACAGCTTTTCAAGCTCATCTAAAACTGAAGGAAAAAAATCTACCTTATTTCTCTCTATAAAAAATAATTTAAATGCTTCCTCTGAAAGATTTAATGCTGCTTGGGGATCAGTTATTCGCTCCTCAATCTTCATCAATAGAAGTTTTTTCCTAAGTTTTCCAACATCAAACTCATATGAGGCATCCTCAAAAATAAGTTTTTCTCTTATTATTTTAAAGTCTTCCCATGACCCCCATTCCAACTTTCCAACCCTATCCTCAATAAATTTCCTAGTTTTCATTTCAGCATTTATTAATACTGGCTTTACATCCCAAAACGTATCATCAAGATCAAAGGTTATGGCTTTAATGCTGTTACTCATTTTTATTTTTTAGCTCTTGGATGTGACTCATCATAAATCTTAACAAGGTGCTGATAATCTAAGTTTGTATATATTTGTGTAGTAGATAACGAGCTATGACCTAATAGTTCTTGTATTGATCTCAGATCTCCAGATGATTCAAGCATATGAGTTGCAAAACTATGACGAAGCATATGAGGATTTATTGGAGGTAATCCCTGTTTTATCGCAAGCCTTTTGAGCCGAAGTTGAATGCTTCTTGTTGTAAGACGCCCTCCAGCAATATTAATAAATAAAGCATCATCCTTATTAGTTATCTTATTTCTTTCCCCCAACCAATTCTTTATAGCAGAAATAGCAAATCTTCCTAAAGGCACAAGTCTTGTTTTAGAACCCTTCCCTAGCACTCTTAGAAAATTCATATCCTCTTCAAAATCATTAATATCTACATTTGCTGTTTCCGATACCCGCAGACCAGATGAATACATTAATTCAACTATTGCCAAGTCTCTTATTTCTAATGTTGAGTTTGGTTTGAAGTCTAGAAGCTTATTGATTTGTTCGGGAGTAAGCGTTTCAGGAAGTTTTTTTTCAGTTTTTGGTCCAGTGATAAGCTCAAGAGGAGATGATCCTATTAAATTATTTTTTTGAAGGTATTTAAATAATCCTTTAATGGAAGAAAGATGTCTTTGAATACTTCTAGAGCTTATATTTTCAGAATAAAGAGAACCAATCCAAGCAGTACAAATATCTTCAGAAATATCGATCAATTTATTAACATTATTTAAAGCAATAAAATCTCTAAATTTAGAAATATCTCTTTCATAGGCTTTGATTGAATTATTTGAGAGATTTTTAATATCTTTCAAAAACGTTAAATACTCATAAAGATATTTATCAAAGAAATAATTTTTTACCATTAATTATCAAAGGCATCGAGACGAGCCGCGATTATATCTCTTATAAATTCTACAAAAGTTGTATCCTCATCTCCTAAATATCTTGTTTTGTCATGAGACCCAATTAGCAGCATGCCAATTTTGTTTCCATTTTTAAAGACTGATACAACTGCAGACTTCACTGAATCGTTTTCAAAAAGAGTATTAATTTTTTTTGTACTAAGGCTGCCGTAGTAAGTCTGATTTACAGAAAATTCCATGCCAGATTCTTTCTCAAGTTTTGTAACTTCAGAATTTGAAAAAAGCTTTAGGGACACATCATCAATTTTGAAAATCTCTTTAAGATTTTCTGGAATCATTTCAGTCAAAGCTTTTTCATCAACAGCATTTATTACATTTAATATAAAAGCTTTGGACTTTTGAAACAGCTCTTCATTTTCAGATGCATTTTCGAGGAATATTGAAAGACTATCTAATAGTCTTTTTTGTTCATCTCTTAATTTTCTTACCTGTCTTTCTAACAAAGATTCAGCCTCACTAGAAGAATGCTTGAAGCTAAGCTCGCTAACAATAGATTCTCTAGATAAGAAAAAATCAGTATTCTTTAATAGATATAGTTCAACTTCTTTTGCTGATAAATCTTTTGTCATTTATTAATATTTATAAGCATCCTCTTTGAAAGGGCCTTCCTTTGGGACATCAATATATTTTGCTTGTTCATCCGTAAGTTTTGTCACAACGCCTCCAAAACCTTCGACCATGAGAGATGCAACTTCTTCATCAAGTTTTTTAGGTAGCACCTCAACCTTGATAAGCCCTTTTCTTTTATCCTCATCATTTATTTTTGCAAAACCTTTTTCATATAAATATATTTGTGCAAGCACTTGGTTCGCAAATGATCCATCCATGATTCTACTCGGGTGACCAGTAGCATTGCCTAGATTGACTAGCCTTCCTTCAGCTAGCAAGAGAATATAGTTTTTGCTGGTAAGATCAGGTTCTTGATCCGGTGCACAATCTCTAAAAACTCTATGTACTTGAGGCTTTATTTCCTCCCAGTACCACTCATCTTTCATATAGACAGTATCTATTTCTGTATCAAAATGACCAATATTACAGACCACTGCACCATTTTTAAGTGTGTTAAGGATTGCTGAATCACAAACATTGACGTTTCCAGTTGTTGTAACTAAGAGATCTGTATCCTGAAGAAGATCTTGATTGATATCATCTTCTTTACCGGTCACATTTCCATCTTTATAGCACGAGACAAGCGAGAATCCATCCATGCATGCCTGCATTGCACAAATAGGATCTGTTTCAGTTACTCTAACAACCATGCCTTCTTGAGCCAAGCTAGCCGCTGACCCTTTACCTACATCACCATACCCTATTACAAGAGCCTTTTTACCAGATAAAAGCATATCTGTAGCTCTTTTAATGCCATCATTAAGACTATGTCTACAGCCATACTTATTATCATTCTTTGACTTAGTGACAGAGTCATTAACATTTATTGCAGGAACCTTTAATTCACCCGATTCCAACATCTTTTTAAGTCTAATTACTCCTGTAGTTGTTTCCTCAGAAATACCATGAATAGTCTCTAACATTTCAGGATATTTTGTATGAACCATATGAGTCAAATCACCACCATCATCCAATATCATATTTGCATCCCAGGGTTTTTCATCCTTAAGAATTGTTTGTTCAATACACCAGTCAAACTCCTCATCAGTTTGACCCTTCCAAGCAAAAATAGGTATACCGTTTTCTGCCATTGCAGCTGCAGCATGATCCTGAGTGGAGAAAATATTACAACCAGACCATCTAATTTCTGCTCCAAGTTCTATCAAGGTTTCCATTAGAACAGCTGTTTGGATTGTCATGTGTATACAACCCATAATCTTTGCTCCAGATAAAGGCTGTTCTTCCTTATATTTTTCTCTTAATGCCATCAATGCAGGCATTTCATTTTCGGCAAGGGAAATCTCTCTTCTACCAAATTCAGCTAAGGAAATATCTGCAACTTTATAATCTTCTTTCATAATCTCATCCTAAAATAAATCTAATCTTTCATAAGGGAGGCCATCCCTTCCAAAATGTCCATAAAGTGTTGTTTCAGTTAAATCTAATTCAAATAAGTTAAATTTATCTATTATCCCTTTTGGAGAAAGATCCACATTTTCTTTGATCCAGTTTGCTAGATCAGGCCTGACTTTTCCATCAGCATAAACATAAACACTTGTTGGCTCAACAATACCTATAGCATAACTTAACTGAACAGTCGCATTATTAGCCTTGCCACTTGAAACTATATTTTTAGCAAGATACCTTGCCATGTAGGCGCCCGACCTATCAACCTTCGTACAATCCTTTCCTGAAAATGCCCCACCACCATGTGGAGCATAGCCACCATATGTATCAACTATTATTTTTCTTCCCGTTAAACCAGTATCACCATCAGGTCCTCCAACAACAAACCTTCCAGTAGGATTTATTAAAAACTCTGTTGCACTTAGATCATCGTTAATCTCATCTCTGATTATTTCTTCAATAGTGTTTCTTACCTGCTCAATTTCAACATCATTTGAATGCTGAGTACTACAAACTATCTTATCTATATTTTTAGGCTTGTTTACATCACTATATCTGAGAGTAACTTGACTTTTGTTGTCAGGAAGAATCCATGAATGATTTAATCTTTCATCTTGAACTCTCTTTAGTATCTTATGACTTAAATGAATAGCCATTGGCATATAGTTTTCTGTCTCTAAGCAGGCATAACCAAACATAAGACCTTGATCCCCTGCACCAAAATTATCGGTACCTAAAGCTATATCTGGAGATTGTCCATGCAGCTCGTTGTAAATATTTAAATGTTGATGATGAAATCCCTCTTGCTCATATCCAATTCTTTTAATTACATCCCTAATTATTTTTTCTATTTTGGCTTTATCAAAATTATCACTTTTATATTCCCCCGCTATCGTAACCATATTTGTTGTTACTAAAGTCTCTATCGCTGCTCTGTGCGAAATGTTCTTTGATAGAAGAAAAGTGGCAACTGCATCTGAAATTAAGTCAGCAACTTTATCAGGATGACCAATGCTTACGCTTTCGCTAGTAAATTCGTATTCCATAAGTTTAATTATTGAATTCTACCCTTTTGTGTTGGATGTATGTATATAAATATGGACAATTTCATATTATTATAACGATACTTTAACTTTAAAAATAAAAGTTGGACAATAAAGACCTAGCAAACGCGATAAGATTCCTTTCAATTGATGCTGTGCAAGCAGCAAAATCTGGACATCCAGGCATGCCAATGGGCATGGCTGATATAGCCGTATCTCTCTGGAAAAATAACTTAAAGCATAATCCTTCAAATCCCCAATGGTTTAATAGAGACAGGTTTGTTCTTTCAAATGGTCATGGTTCGATGTTGCTTTATAGTCTTTTACACTTAACAGGATATGATCTTAGCATCAACGATTTAAAAGACTTCAGAAAACTTAAATCAAAAACACCGGGCCACCCTGAGTATGATATCGATATTGGTGTTGAAACAACCACTGGCCCACTTGGACAAGGAATTGGTAATGCTGTTGGAATGGCTCTAGCTGAAAAGAATCTTGCAGCAACATTTAATAAAGAAGATATAAAAATAATTGACCATTTTACTTATGCTTTTCTTGGCGACGGCTGTCTTATGGAAGGTATTTCTCATGAGGTTTGCTCTTTTGCAGGAACACATAAACTTGGAAAACTCATATGCTTTTATGATCAAAATGGAATATCCATAGATGGAGAAATTGATCTATGGTTTACCGATAATACAAAACAAAGGTTTGAAAGCTATGGATGGCATGTGGTTGAAATTGATGGCCATGATATAGATGAAATTAATAAAGCTACTGAAGAAGCTAAGAAAAAAACTGAAAGACCATCAATGATTTGCTGTAAGACAACTATTGGATTTGGCTCGCCAAATAAATCAGGAACTGCTGGAGTTCACGGAAGTCCATTAGGTGAGGACGAAATTGAAATAACCAGGAAAGAGCTTAACTGGGAGCATGGCCCTTTTGAAATACCTGAAGATATTTATGATGCCTGGAATGCTAAAGATAAGGGTGCAAAAAATGAAAAAGCCTGGGAAGATCTTTTTCAAACTTATAAACAAAAATATCCAGAGGAATCCACTGAACTTGATAGAAGAATTATTTCAGAGATGCCTTATCAATTTAATGATAGTTTCGATGACTTTTTAAGAGATTGTTTGTTACAAGAAGATCCAGTTGCAACTAGAAAGGCATCTCAAATTTGTCTTGATCATTTTTGTGCTGACTTGCCTGAACTAATTGGTGGTTCTGCTGATCTAACAGGATCTAATAATACTTTTTCTAAACATAACACTGAACTTACTCCTGATAATCCTGATGGATCGCACATTTACTATGGCGTAAGAGAGTTCGGCATGGTTGCTATCATGAACGGAATGAGTCTCCATGGCGGTATCAGGCCATATGGAGGAACCTTCCTAGTTTTTATGGATTATGCAAGAAATGCAGTGCGCTTATCTGCAATGATGAGTCTGCCAAATATATATGTCTTTACTCATGACTCAATTGGCTTAGGTGAGGATGGCCCAACACATCAACCTATCGAACATTTAGTTACTCTCAGAGCAACGCCAAATTTATACAATTGGAGGCCAGCGGACCTTAAAGAAACAGCAGTTGCATGGAAAGAGTCAATTTTATCTGAATCTCCCAGCTGCCTCATTTTGAGTCGACAAAGTCTTCCACAAACTAAATTAAATGATGAAAAAATTAGTGACATCTCGAAGGGAGGATATTTGGTTCAAGAGGATGAAAATGCAGAGATGAATATAATTTCTTCCGGAAGTGAATTGCAACTAGCTGTTCAAGCAGCCAATGATCTTCATGAGATAGGAATAAAAGTAAATATTATTTCAATGCCATGTCTAGACAAGTTTTTTGAAGCAGATTTGGAATATCAAAATACAGTTATTAAAAAAGACCTGCCATCTATTGTTGTAGAAGCAGCTCACCCAAGCTCATGGTATAAAATCTTGGGAAGAAATGACCTTGTTATTGGTATGACAACTTTTGGAGAATCAGCACCAGCAAAAATGCTTTTTGAAGAGTTTGGGTTTACTGCTGAGAATATTGTTTCAAAGGCAAGAAAACTTCTAAATAAATGAGATTACTTAAAGACCAAGATCTTAGAGGTAAGAATGTGGTCTTGAGATTAGATTTGAATGTTCCCATTCAAGATCAGCGTGTAGCAGATTCAACCAGAATACTTTCCTCAGTTCCAACAATTAAATATCTTATTGATAAAAATTGTAAAGTTCTGTTAACGTCACATCTTGGCAGACCAGAGGAGGGAAAGTTTGATATTAATTTTTCCATGCGGCCGGTGGCTGAAAAACTATCTGAAGTTTTAGAGTTTAAGATTGATCTTATTAATTCCTTAGATAGTAATGATATTTTCAATACATCTCAGGTACAGCTTTTAGAAAACTTAAGGTTTTTTGTGGGCGAGAAAGGCAATTATGAAGAACTCGGTTTTCAGCTTGCAAATTTAGGAGATGCATACATATTTGATGCTTTTGGAACTGCTCATCGTAAGCAAGCATCAACATATTCAGCAATAAAGATGGCAAAAATTTCCTGTGCCGGAATGCTTTTAGAGAAAGAGGTAAATTCACTGAATAAAGCCTTAACTTCCATTGAGAACCCATTTATAGCGATTGTTGCAGGATCTAAAATATCTACTAAGCTTGAATTAATATCCCACTTAAATACAAAAGCAGATTCAATCATTGTTGGTGGGGGCATTGCCAACACATTCCTTAAATCCCAAGGATTTAATGTTGGAAAATCTCTTGTAGAAAACGATATGGTTGTTGTAGCAAAGAAACTATTTCTATCTGGCAAAATTTTGCTTCCGAAGGAAGTCGTTGTTGCAGACTCTATTGATAGCCTATCTTCAGAAATTAAAGCAATTGATTCTGTTGATGACAAAGATAAAATTTTTGACATGAACTTGAGCGACGATATGTTAAATGTCATAGAAACTTCAAAAACCATTTTATGGAATGGGCCTATCGGAGTTTTTGAAAAAAAACCTTTCCAAAAAGGCACAATTGATCTTGCTCAAAGTATTGCAAAATCAAAGGCCTTTTCATTAGCTGGAGGAGGAGAAACGATAGCAGCTATCAATAAATTTATTGATAAAGATGATGTATCATATTGTTCTACTGGCGGAGGAGCTTTTTTAGAATATATGGAAGGCGCATTACTTCCATCAATCGAGGCATTGGGAGGTTAAAAATGTCATTAGAAGAAATTGCAAAATATATAGTTTCAGAAGGAAAAGGAATTCTTGCTGCTGATGAGAGCAATCCAACATGTGGTAAGAGATTCGAGTCTATAGAAGTTGAAAATATTGAGGAGAATAGAAGGGATTATAGGGAAATGCTCTTCAGGTCAAAAGGCATGAAAGGAAATATTGGAGGTGTTATTTTATTCGATGAAACCCTAAGACAGAATGCTAAAGATGGCACACCTTTGAAAGAACTAATAAGTAATGCAGGAGCCCTACCAGGCATTAAAGTAGATAAAGGTCTAATTCCTTTGCAAAGTGAATCTGAGGAAGTGGTAACTCAAGGACTGGATGGACTCGATGAAAGATGCTCCGAGTATGATTCATTGGGTGCAAAATTTACAAAATGGAGAGCAGTAATAAAGATCGGTGGAAATATGCCATCTGATGACTGCATTCAAGCAAATGCAAAGGCATTAGCAGACTATGCTTTAATTGCTCAATCTAATAACATGGTTCCAATTGTTGAGCCTGAAGTCCTAATGGATGGCGATCACTCAATAGAGCTTTCTTACGATGCTTGTGCAAGATCTTTTCAAGCTCTTTTTTCTGCACTTGAAAATAATAAAGTTAATATAAAAGGAACCATACTTAAACCTAGCATGGTTACACCTGGCTCCCAATCTGAAAAAGTCAGCGTAAGAGAGGTTGCTGAAATGACAGTAAAATGCTTAAAAGAAAATATTCCATCTGATCTTCCTGGAGTTGCTTTTTTGTCTGGTGGACAAACAGAGCTTGAAGCAACTGCTCATCTAAATGAAATGAATAAAATTAGTGAATTTCCATGGAAATTAAGTTTTTCATATGGACGAGCTCTTCAACAGAGCGCTCTCAAAGCGTGGTCAGGACAAAATGAAAATGTTTTTATAGCTCAAGATGAGCTATCTCATAGAGCAGAAATGAATAAGCTAGCATCGCTAGGTCAATGGGATATCAAACTAGAAGATAGATAACTAGTGCTTGCAACAGTTCAGAGAGTCTCAGAGGCAAAAGTAGAGATAAATAATGCAATACATTCTCAAATTGGAAAAGGTGTCCTTATATTTCTTTGTATTGAGAGAGAAGATGACTTTGAAAATGCTAAAAAGATGGTAGATAAAATACTTAATTTCTGCATTTTAGAAGGAGATAGCCACATAATGTCTGCAAGTTTAAAGGAATTAGACGAAGATATATTGATAATTAGCCAATTTACGCTGGCAGCAGTTACAAATAAAGGTAATAAGCCAAGCTTTCATAAAGCAGCTCCACCAGACAAAGCAGAAGAAGTATATGAGGAATTTGTTAATATTTTTAAAGAATCTGCTTCAAATGTAAAAACTGGGAAATTTGGTGAGATAATGAATATAAATCTAATTAATAGTGGCCCAGTAACTTTTAACTTTAGGATATAAAAATGATCAAAAATATTTCAATTTTTTGTGGAGCACATGAAGGTAAAAACCCTAACTATGCAAATGAGGCAAAAAAAATAACAGCACTGCTTTCATCAAAAGGTGTTGATGTTGTTTTTGGTGGAGGCAATGTTGGAATAATGAAGATTATTTCTGATGAAGCAAAAGATAACAACTCAAAAGTTACAGGCATAACTATGGAGTCTCTCCACAATCTTGAACTAACAAATCCAAGAATCGATGACTTAGTTGTTACACATTCATTGCTTGAACGAAAAGATGAATTTATGAAAAGATCTGATGCTTTTCTAGTTTTACCTGGAGGAGTAGGATCACTTGATGAGCTAGCTGAAATTTTAGCAAGCAATCAACTTGGTATTATCAATAAGCCAGTTGGGTTATTGAATACAGATGGATATTATGATTTTCTGATTGCTTGGTTTGAAAAAGCTGTCGATGAAGGATTTATAACCCAGGCAAACTTAGATGAATTGATTATCACTAATGATTGTGAAGAGATGGTTGAAAAATTACTTCAAGAAAAAAAAGAATCATCAAATGATTGGAAAGGAAGATTAGGTCTTTAATCTTTTTCTTTAGAAATTAAAAGACCAGCCTCAAAAAGTAACCACATAGGAAGAGCTAAAAAAATTTGAGATAGAATATCTGGCGGCGTCAAAAACATACTAATAGTGAAAAATAAGATAATTAAATATGGCCTTGATCTTCTTAATTTTTCTTTACTAAATAGACCGAGCCTTACAGAAATAATTGTGAACACCGGGACCTGAAATGCTAGACCAAAGCCAATAATAATTTTAAATGTAAAGCTAAAGAATTCACTAATATCTGTCATTATTTTTACAGACTCAGGAGCGGTGCTTATAAAGAAATTTATTAGGGTGGGGACTACAATATAGAAAGCAAAGATTGCTCCCAAATAAAAAAGAAAAAATGAACTCAAAGCAAATGGAAGTACGATCTTTTTTTCATCTTGTAGAAGGCCTGGCTTTGCAAATAGCCATAGTTGATAAATTATGTAAGGTACTGATATAAGGATACTTATTGATAATACGAGTTTTAATGGAACAATAAATGGTGACCCTACACCAATAGCAATTAGATCTGACGATTCTGGAAGAGATTTTATGAGGGGATGAGAAAACAGAACATAAATATTATCAGCAAACGGAAACATTAAAACGAACAAAATAATACAAAAAATAAGTGCCTTAATCAGCCTATTTCGAAGTTCGGTTAAATGACCTATGAGATTATTTTCCTTCATCTTCGGACTCTTTATTTCCAAGTTCAAGTTCTTGTAATTTCATGTCATTGAAAATATCTTTTTTTATTTCTTCTGTACCGATCTCATTGTTTATTTCGTTAGAGATTTTTTCGTATTGAGACCTCAGCTTTGATCCCATTTGAATAAAGAATTTTGTTACTTCAGGCAATCTCTTTGGGCCAACAAGTAAGAGTGCTAGCACAAGAAGTGTTAGTAATTCAGGAAAGCCTATTTGAAACAAGTTGCGATTAATTAATTATTATTTTGTTGGTCGTCTTCATTGTCATCTTTCATGGATTTCTTAAATCCTTTTAATCCAGCACCAAGATCAGAACCTAAGGTTCGAATTTTTTTCCCACCAAAAATTAACAATACAAGCGCAAGAATTAAAAGTATTTCCCATGGACCTGAAAACATATTTTTATCTTAACCTTTTTAAAAAAAAATATAAATCAATTTAAGTACAAGAAAATAATCGTAATGCTCATTAGAGCAATAAGGAAGTAAGAAATATTTTTTAACCTCTTAATTCTTTTATCCAATTCAATCATAAGATCATTATTTTTGTTGGATGCAATATTTATATTTCTGATCTCGTCAACAATTTCATAAAACATCCCAGGCGTTTCTTTAATGCTTTCTAAAATTTCTTCTTTATTTTCAAAAATATAGTTCTTAAGTTTTGTTGGATTGAATTGTTCTCTTATCCAATTTTCAAGATATGGTTCAGCCAATGACCAAAAATCTAGCTCAGGATAGATTTGTCTTCCCATTCCTTCTATATGAATAAGAGTTTTTTGCAACAGGACTAAAGATGGTTGAACAGATAAACCATATTCTCTTGTACTATCAAATAAATATAGCAAAAGTTTCCCAAATTCTATCTCAGATAAGGGTTTTTCAAGAATTGGCTCACAGCAAGCCCTTAATGTGTTCTCTAAATCGGTTATATTTGAATTTTTGTCCACCCACCCAGTGTTTATGAAGAGTTTTGCAAGGGTGTGGTACTTCTGCTTAATAACGGCTTGCAGCATTCTAGCAAGCGTATATCTTTCTTCGTTAGTTAACGAGCCACAAATGGCACAATCTACCGCTACATATCCCGCATTTTCAGTATTATTCTTGTCAACGAATATATTGCCTGGATGCATATCAGCATGGAAAAAGTTATCTCTGAACACTTGATCTAAGAATATTTGTACACCATTTTCAGCTAATTTCTTTTTATCAACACCAGCTGCATCAATTTTATCTATATCAGTGCAAGGTATACCCTCAATTTCCTCTAAAACAAGCATCTTAGAGGTTGATAAATCCCAATATACTTCAGGAATATATAATATTTTTGAACCGCTAAAGTTTTTTCGAGTTAGGTTTGTATTTGAGGCCTCTAATTTTAAGTCAAGCTCTCTAAAAATTGTTTTTTCATAATCTCGGACAACTTCAAGTGGCTTTAGCCTGTCGGATTCTTTAAAAGTAATCGAAAATATAGAGGCGAAAGACTTTAAAAGTTTTACATTTTTCTCCACCTCCCGCTTTATATTTGGCCTTAGGATTTTTATTACTACGTTCTGTGAAGTATTTTTTAATGTTGCCTTATGAACTTGCGCCAAAGAAGCAGCTGCAAAGGGAGATTCGTCAAAATATTCAAAAAATTCCTCTATAGATCCACCAAGCTCAGATTCAATAATTTTTTTGGAGTGATAAGCATCGAAAGGCTTGCACTGATCTGTAAGTTTTTGAAGTTCTCTAGCAACATTACTAGATAATAAGTCAGTTCTTGTGGATAGCAATTGCCCAAACTTTATAAACATAGGCCCCATTGATTCTAGGCTAAGCCGAAGTTTTCGACCAAAATGATCAGAATTCTTATCTAGAAAAATTAAATTAAACCATAGGATTCTTGAAACTATCTTTAATCCACCAAAAAGAAGATTGATAATAGTCATCTAATTTTTCTCAGCAACATGAATTGCAACTATGCCATTTAGCAGGTTATAAAATTTACAATTTGAAAAACCAGCCTTAATAATATTTTCTTTTAGCTCCTCTTGATCAGGATGCATTCTTATTGATTCAGCAAGATATCTATAACTATCAGAATCACCAGCAAATATACTTCCCATAATTGGCATTACATTAAAGGAGTACCAGTCATAAATTTTACTAAAAGTTGAATTTTGAGGCTGAGAGAACTCGAGAATTATTAACTTACCATTACAAGACAGACATCTATACATTTCTGACAAACCTTTTTCTTTATCGGTAAAATTCCTCAGCCCAAAGGCAATAGTTACAGTGTCAAAATATTCGTCACTAAAGGGCAACATTTCACCATTTAACTGACAAAAAGACGTATTTTTAAAGAAGTTTTCATTGATCGATCTTTGCTTTCCATAAAGCAGCATTTCAGCATTTATATCTGCTACTGTAAGCTCAGTATTTGGAAAACTAAGATGTATTTCTTTAGCAATATCTGCGGTTCCTCCAGCAAGATCAAGAACTTTGCTATTAGGCTTAATGCCAGCAAGCTCTATCATTATTTTTTTCCAGAACCTATGAAGCCCAAATGACATTACATCATTCATAAGATCATAGTTTTCTGCAACTGAAGTAAATACGGAGTTTACTTTATCTTGTTTATCTTCAGATAAGACTTTTTCGAAGCCAAAATGAGTATCTTTATTCATTCTTTAAAAAACTTAAATAATTATTGTATCTGCTTTCAGCAATATTGCCTTTTGATAATTGATCAATGACATTACAGCCCGCCACATTTATATGATTACAATTCTTAAACTTACAACCCATAGATGCTTCTCTTATCTCAAAAAAACCACTTAAGACTTCTTCTGAATTAAATTTTTCAATTTCAAGATCTCTAACACCGGGAGAGTCTATTATTTCTATTTTATCTTTAACATATAAAGACGAAACCGAAGTAGTATGAACTCCTTTAGCTTTATTAAGCTCCTTAGTCTTTAGATTTATTCCTAATAATTTTGACGAGATAGTAGATTTTCCTGATCCAGACTTTCCAACGAAAATTGTAGTTTTATCTTCAAGATAAAAACCGAGTTCTGATAATCCCTCTCCAAATTTGCCTGAGACTTTGAAAACCTTTAGACCAAGATTTTCATAAATAATGCATGCCTCTTTAAACTCATCATCACTTGTTAAGTCAATCTTGTTAGCAACTATTAATGGTTCGATGCCTGCCGCCGCTGATAGCACCAACCACTTATCAATAAATATTTTTGGGGTAAGGGGTACAGGGGATAACAAGATAGCAATATTTGTTACATTTGCTGCAAATACTTTTTTCTTGCCTCTGTGAAACCTTTTTAATGATGTTTTTCTATTTACTTTTTTTAAGATTTTTCCTTTCACCTCTGAACTATCTTGAAGCGGAACAATTTCAACAAAATCACCAACGACAATGTCTTGATCTTTAGGCGTTTTGCAAGGAATTTTAAATTCTTTTATTTCCACAAGGCAGGAGTTTGAGTAAAACTCAACCACTCTACCAATTTGAACTTTTTCCATATAGAGCACAAAATACACTATTAAGAGAGTTTTACAAAAAATGAAAGCTAATAAATCAAGTAACAACTTAATATGGATAGACCTTGAAATGACAGGTCTAGATCCTGAGAAAGAAAAGATAATTGAAATAGCTACAATCATTACTGACTCAGATTTAAATATTATTGCAGAGGGGCCAAATATAGCCATCTATCAAAATAATGATTTGCTTGATAATATGGATGAATGGAATGTAAATCAGCATACCTCTTCTGGCCTTCTTGAAGCAGTAAAAACAAGCATCATTAGTGATAAGGAAGCTGAGCTTGAAACGTTAGATTTTATTTCAAAATATGTACCAGCTGGTAAGTCTCCTATGTGCGGGAATACTGTTTCGCATGACAGAAGATTTCTATGCAAATATATGCCTGAGCTTGAGAATTACTTTCACTATAGGCATATTGATGTTTCTTCAGTCAAGGAGTTAATAGTTAGATGGATGAACCAAGCGCAGTCGTATCAGAAAAATAGCAATCATAGAGCTCTTGAAGATATAAAGGATTCAATTAATGAGTTGAAGCATTATAAAAAACTTCTCTTTGAAGAGTAAAATCTTTAATCTTTTTTCTTTACTGGCTGAATATTCAATGGGAAAGGGCTAACTTGACTGGATGTTTTCTTAATTTTAGCTTCCCCTGACTCAATCACTTCATCAATTCTTTGAATAGCTCCTATTGGTATATAGCTCCTTTTGACTTTATTGAATTCTGCTTTAAGTTTTTCTGAACTAGGATCTACAACAAGCTGATCATCATTGGTAAAAATAAATTCTTCTACCTCGAGGAAACCATACATATCACTCTGAAAGATTTGTTTTGCAAAAATTTCATAGATTTCTCCAAGCTGAATAAATATAATCTTATAAATTTTTTTGTCCTTCATAAAAAATATATATGTCTAAAAAGCCATTTTAAAACATTTGAGGTCAGAAATAATAGATAATTAGTTTATGAAAAAGAAGCTATTCGTAAAAACACATGGTTGTCAGATGAATGAATATGATTCTGCAAAAATGATTGACCTTCTTCAAGATAAAGAAGGCTTTGAGTTGGCGGAATCAGAAGATCAAGCTGATCTTTTAATTTTAAATACATGCTCGATTAGAGAAAAAGCACAGGAAAGGGTTTTTCATCAAATTGGAAGATGGAGAAAAATTAAAGAAAAAAATCCTAATCTCAAAATTGCCATAGGCGGATGTGTTGCTTCTCAGGAGGGTGAAAAGATTATTAAGAGAGCACCATCGGTAGATATAGTTTTTGGACCACAAACACTGCATAAACTTCCAAATCTTTACAATGAGAAAGAAAAAAGTAATGAAAACCAAATAGATATTTCATTCCCAAAACTAGAAAAATTCGATCATCTTGCATCACCAAAGGCTGAGGGCCCATCAGTTTTTGTTTCTATTATGGAAGGTTGTAATAAATACTGCTCATTTTGCGTTGTACCCAAGACGAGAGGGCATGAAGTTTCTAGGGATTTTAAAGATATTCTTAATGAGGTTGCTAAGCTAGCAGATCAAGGCGCAAGAGAGATTCATTTTCTTGGCCAAAATGTGAATAATTTTAAAGGGATGCATAATGGAGAAAAATCATCACTTGCTAAATTAATTGAAGAAACAGCAAAAATTGAGAACATTGAAAGAATAAGATTTACTACCAGCCACCCTCATGAATTTAAGCAAGATTTAGTGGATGTTTATGACAAGGTTCCAGAGCTAGTTAGTCATGTTCATTTACCAATTCAAAGTGGATCAGATAGGATTCTGAAGCAGATGAGAAGAAGATACAATGTTGAAAAATATATGGATCTGGTAGATCGTATCAAATCCGTAAGACCAGAGATGAGTTTTTCATCAGATTTTATTGTTGGGTTTCCTGGAGAAACAAAAGAAGATTTCAAGAACACAATGGATGTAATCAATGAAGTAAAGTTTGATGAATCCTTTAGTTTTATTTATAGCCCAAGACCAAATACTACTGCCGCAGATATGCCAGATGATGTCTCCAGAGAAGAAAAAAAAGAACGTCTTTCAGTTTTGCAAACTAGACTAAGCCAATTTTCATTTGGGTATAGTAGGAAGAAAGTTGGATCAATTCAAAATTGTCTTGTAATGGGTCAGTCAAGAAGAGACCCAGGTCAACTCCAAGGAAGAACAATATGCAATAGAGTTGTAAATTTTTCTACCAATAATGTTGATTTAATTGGACAATTAATTAATATTCAAATTATAGATGCTTTACCACACTGCCTTAGAGGGACTCTCCAAAATTAATGCCTGATAAAGAGAACTCTAACAACCTTGTTCTTTCGCCACCAGATGCAAATGTTTTGGTTAGGTTTGTTGGTGAGCTTAATGGGAATATAAAATTTATCGAGAAGTCATTTAAAGTTAAAGTTTTCCAAAATGGCAATAAGTTAAAAATAACAGGTCATGATGAGGATGTTAAATTAGCATCAGACGCACTTCAAAAACTCTATGAGGCTGCAGGAAAAGGAGTTGAAATTACAAAAGAAACACTTCATCTTTGCATTCAAGAGGTAAAACATGATTCCTCAAGTCAAGATTATGAAGACATAATAATAAAAACTCCAAAGAAAACCATTAAACCGCGATCAATAAACCAGTCTAAGTACATTCACAATATAAAACACAATGAGATTAATTTTGGTATTGGTCCTGCAGGAACAGGAAAGACTTTTCTTGCAATGGCCCTTGCTATTGAATTTCTTTTAGATAAAAAGGTTGAAAAGATTGTATTAATAAGACCAGCAGTTGAAGCTGGAGAAAAATTAGGATTTCTTCCAGGAGATCTTTCTCAAAAAGTGGACCCATATCTTCGCCCTCTTTATGATGCAATGTATCAAATGATAGGGTTTGATAAAGCGGAAAGACTAATGAATAGAGAGATTATTGAAATAGCTCCACTTGCATATATGAGAGGAAGAACTCTCAATAACTCTTTTATCATTATGGATGAAAGTCAAAATACAACAACAGAACAAATGAAAATGTTCCTTACAAGAATGGGCTTTGGATCTTATGCAACAATCAATGGAGATTTAACGCAAATTGATCTCCCAAAAAATATTTATTCAGGCCTCAAAGATGCTGTTAATCTCTTAGACGGGACTGATGGGATTGGTTTTACGAGATTTAACTCTAGAGATGTTGTTCGTCATCCCTTAGTAAAGAAAATAGTTGATGCTTATGACAAAAGGCAAGAAGAAAATTGAATCTAAATATCTCTGATCCAAAAAAATACCTTTCAGACAGCCAACATAAGCGTATGAATGAAGCTGCCAAAATAGTTTTTAATGAGAGAAAAAAAACAAACAAGAAAATAAATGTAAAAATTGTTTGCAGTGAGGAAATGCAAAGACTGAATAAAATATTTAGAAAAAAAGATAAAAATACAAACGTTTTGGCCTTTGTGAATGATGATGAGTCAAAAGAGCAGACTCAAGAATTTGGAGATATAGCAATATGTTATCCTTATATTCAAGAGGAAGCAGAATCGCAGGGAAAAAGTATCATTGACCACATAACTCACATGCTAATTCATGGAATTCTCCATATATTTGGTCATGACCACATGGAATCAAATGAAAGAGAGAATATGGAAGTAGAAGAAGTAAGGTTGCTAAAGAAATTAAAAATAGGAGATCCTTATTCAATATGAACAAGATAATCAAAAATAAAGATGTTCCGCCCTCCTCTTTTTACCAAAGAATAAGAGCGTTTGTAAGAAATATTTTTTTTATCAAACCAAAAAATATTGAAGATGTTACCGAAGTGTTGGAAAGCTCTCTATCTTCAGACATTATAGATGAGGTTGCATTTTCAATTGCGGAAAGCGCAATAAAGCTAAGAGCCACATCCGTTAAAGAAATTATGATTCCAAAGGTGGAGATGGTGAATATTAATATAGATGATTCGCCTGACAGATTGGTAGAGACAGTTATTTCATCAGGTCACTCCAGATACCCTGTAATAAATGAAAAAAAGAAGAAAGTAGAGGGCATTCTACTTGCAAAAGACCTATTGCCTTTGTTGTCTGGTAATTCAGAAATAAATTTAGATGCAATAATGCGAGATGCAAAAGTTGTTCCTGAGACAAAGCGAGCAGACTCTTTGCTCGAAGAGTTTAAAAAAGATAAATCACATTTAGCAGTTGTAATTGATGAATATGGAGAAATATGTGGTCTTGTTACTATTGAAGATATTTTAGAAGAACTTGTTGGTGAGATAGAAGATGAGCACGATATCGATGATCTAGATCTCATTCAGGTATCTGATAAAGAGTTTATAGCAGATGCAAAGATAGAAATTGATGAATTTGAAGAAAAATTTGAAATTGACCTTAATGAAGGGTCTGTAGAGACACTTGGTGGGTATATGACAAAAAAGCTTGGAATACTTCCTAAGGTTGGTGATAAAGTTGTTATTGATTCGATTGAACTTGTAGTTACTGCTGCTGATAAACGTCGCATAAAAAAAATTGGCATCTCAATTATTAATTAATATTAAAAAAAGTTTAGAACCGCTTTTTTTTGGTGCTGTAGGTGTGTTAGCTTTTGCACCATTTTCATTTAAATATGCCCTTTTTGTAAGCTACACCTATGTAATCTATAGGGTGTTCAAGTTAAAAAATAATAATGACACCTATGATATATTTCTTTGGGCAATAGGCTTTTGGGGAATCGGAACATCCTGGATAATAGTAAGTATTTACTATTATGGAAATGTTAGTCTCATAGGTTCTATATCCCTATTTGTAATCTTGATGCTTGGCTGCATCTCACTTTTTTTCTTGCCTATAATATTAATTAAAAAAGTTTTTAAAAACTTCTCAGATAACTTTCTTATTTCAGTGCCAGCTATACTTATCGTTGTAGAACTGGGCAGATATTACTTTCTTGGTGGATTCCCATGGTTGTTGCCTGGCTATATCTTTTTAGATACCCCTTTTCAAAGTTTATATGGACTAATTGGTGTATCAGGACTATCTGTTCTGTTTTACTTTCTAGCTACTGTAAATGTGCTTTTGATATCAAAAAAAGTTTATATGATTTTTTTAAATATAGTTTTATTTACATGTTTGCTTTTACCAAATATTTTTACTCAAAGTGCTGGCGATGAAGATTCAATAAATTTTTCAGTTATTCAACCATCAACAGACCCATTCACTAAATTTGATATCGATTATGTAAAAAAAATTGAAGATGAGTTTATATATTTGTCCTCTCTAGCTAACAAAGAAACAGATATTTTAGTGTGGCCAGAGGCACCTATGCCATATACTACCGAATCTAAAAGATATAAGGATCTTATTAGCCGCATCGATAAGCCCTTAGTAACTGGTTTTTTTAGCACTAAAGAGGGATATTTATATAATTCCGTTGTAAATTCTGAACAATCAGCAATATATAACAAAAGAAAATTAGTTCCGTTTGGGGAATACATACCATTTGAAAGGTATTTGAGGGGCTTAATAGCTTTTTTTGATATGCCAATGTCCAACATCACAAGAGGGAATTTAGCTGTGGAAATGGATGTTGGGCATAAAACTTTCACTCCTTTAGTGTGTTTTGATATAGTTTTTCGTGAAATAGTAAGAAAAGACGTCAAAAGTTCTAATTATATTATAAATGTAAGTAATGACACCTGGTTTGGAAACTCTTTTGGCCCATATCAGCATTTGGAGATTTCAAGAATTAGAGCAGCTGAAAATCATATACCTATAATTCGAGCAACAAATGATGGCATATCAGCCTTAATATCTAGTAATGGGACAATAGTTGATTATATTGGAAAGGGAGAATCTGGTATTCTAAACGTAAAACTTGTACCCACAGATGTACGCACGTTTTACAACTCCTATGGAGACCTATTTACTTATTTTTATATTTTAATAGTCTTTTTATTAATGTTTCTTGGTAGAATGAGGAATGCGTAAATATTTCTTTATTCTTTTAGTTGCATCTTATATGTCTTATACAGATATTCTTGTTGATATTAGTCAGCAAAGGCTCTTCTTACTTGATAACGGAGGAACTTTAATTGTTTCATACCCTATATCTTCATCTTATTTTGGTGAGGGTCAGGTTGAAAATTCATTCAAAACCCCTCTTGGTAAGCACGTCATTAAGCAAAAAATTGGTAGTGATGCGTCAAAAAACATAATATTTAAGGAACGCATTAATACCGGACGTTATGCAGAAATTCATCATACTGATTATGACTCGGATGAGGACCATGTTACGTCAAGAATCCTATGGTTAGAGGGACTGGAAGAGGGGTTTAATAAAGGCGGTAATGTAGATTCCTTTAATCGCTATATATACATTCATGGAACACCGGAAGAGGGCCTAATTGGCAAAAAAGCTTCTCATGGGTGTATCAGAATGTTTAATCACGATGTTATAGAACTGTATGATCTTGTCCAAGAAGGGACAAAAGTCAATATAGTACTATAAATTCCCTGCAACAGATGATTTATTGAACCCAGAAACAGGTTTTCTATCCTCTGGCTTTGGAGCATCGCCAAATCTGCCTTTGTTTTCAGCTAAAAACCCAATTAAATCAGCTTTCTGCCAAAAATCTGGGTCATTTTTTGCAAACTCATCAATTTTTGATGAAATTACATCTAATCCTTCCATATTTGCATACTGCATAGGCCCGCCTCTCCAGATGGGGAATCCGTAACCATTTATATATACAACATCCATATCACCTGATCTCTGAGCTACTCCTTCCTCTAAAATCTTTGCACCCTCATTAACAAGAGCTAATATGCATCTATCCACAATTTCTTGATCAGAGATTTCTCTTCTCTCAAAACCATTTTCTTTTGATACTTTTTCATAAACTGATTCATTCTCTGGAGCTGGATGAGGTGCTCTAGAACCTTCTACATAATTATAGAAGCCCTTGCCATTTTTCTGTCCATATCTATCCATATCACACAGAGCATCATTTATTTTTGCTGTAAGAGGTGATTCTGTTCCACTTAACTTTCTTGCTCTCCAACCTAAATCTAAACCAACTAAATCGAGCATTCTGAATGGACCCATGCTCATGCCAAAATTTTCAAGAGCTGTATCAACTTGATGCGGAAGGGCTCCTTCTAAAAGAAGTTGATTTGCTTGAGTTGTATAACCAAAAAGCATTCTATTACCTATGAAACCCGGAGCATTTAATGAAACAACTGGAGCTTTTTTCAAAGCCTTACCTAAGGACATAATAGTTGCTAATGTTTCATTTGAAGTTTTATCACCACGAACGACTTCCAACAACCTCATTACATTAGCTGGACTAAAAAAGTGAGTACCCACTACTTTTTCAGGCCTATTAGTACAATCTGCAAGTGCATCTACATCCAATCCAGAAGTGTTGGAAGCTAAGATGGCATTTTCATTAACAGATTCATCTAACTTCTTAAATATTTCAAGCTTAAGATCTAAGTTCTCATAGACAGCTTCAATTACAATATCTACATCAGAGATATCATCGTAGGATAAGCCAGAAGTAATCAAACCAAAGGTTTTTTCTTTTTGTTCTTCAGTCATTCTTCCTCTATCAACCATAAATTTATAGTTTCTCTCTATTGCCGATAATCCCCTTTTAAGATTTTCTTCATCTTGATCTACGATATGAACAGGAATCCCAATATTCGCAAAGCACATTGCTATTCCGCCACCCATTGTTCCAGAACCAATAATCCCAGCTTTTTTCACATCCATTTTTGGTGTTTCTTTTGGGACATCATTAATTTTAGATGCAGCTCTTTCACCAAAGAAGATATGAATCATGGCCTCTCTTTGTGGATTTAGGAGGCATTCTATGAAGTATTCTGCTTCTTTTTTCATACCTTCATCAAAATCATCCAAATTTATAGCTGCTTCTACACATTGGATAATTTTTCCTGGTGCAAATTGGCCTTTTCTTGTTTTAGCAGCTAAAGCTCTAGCCTCTGAAATAATGTTTTCATCACCTCTTGCAGCAAGAACCTTATCATTAAGATCTCTAACTAGAGGATGAGTATCGTTTTTTGTTGCAACCTCTTTTGCAAAGGCAACTGCATCTTCCACAATGTCACCTTCAGATAATGAGTCAATAACACCCATATCTACTGCTTTTACCGCAGGTATATGCCTACCTGAAAGCATAATCTTAAGAGCTTCGGATGGTCCTACTAGGCGAGGGAGGCGCTGAGTACCACCAGCACCTGGCAATAAGCCCAAATTTACTTCAGGAAGCCCTATAAATCCTTGTTTTGAAGAAACCCTGTAATGACAACATAAAGCAGTTTCTAATCCACCACCAAGTGCAGACCCATTTATTGCCGCAATAACAGGCTTTGACGACTTCTCAATTTTCTCAAAAGCATCATGTATCGATGGACCATCAATTTGCTGACCAAATTCAGATATATCTGCTCCTGCTATAAAAGATCTTCCTTTTCCAGTAAGAACTATGCCAACAACAGAATCGTCGGATTCTGCTTTTTCCATGCATTCTACAAGACCATGCCTTACACCATCGCTAAGGGGGTTAACAGGCGGATTATCAACCTCAAGAATTGCAATTCCATCAGTCACGTCATAATTTATTTTTCCTTTCAAGACAAACTCCAAATTTTTTTTACATTATACCCAAAAAAAAGATCAATTATTTTATAAAAAGTATTGATAATATATTATAAACATGCATAATAATATCTTGTCAGCACTCCTCCCCCTATTTTTTGGGCTGACAAATCCTCTGAAAAATGTGGAGGGCTTAGGCCCTCCAAGTCTAATTAAGGAAAATAATGAGAGAGAATTTAGAAGTAATTTTTTTAGCCAGTTTATTTTTTGTTTCAGTACTTGCAATTGCCCCTGTTAGCTAAGTTATAATCCCCCACCATGAAAAATTTATTATCTGTAATCATAATATTGTTTTCGGTAACTAGCTTTGCCTGCAATAACCTAATTAATGAGAAACTAAGGATTTTAGATTCAACAGAAACTGAAAGCCTTTGTAAATACGAGGGCGAGGTGTTGCTAATAGTTAATGTTGCAAGCAAGTGTGGGTACACCCCTCAATATGACGGTTTGCAGAAACTTTATTCAGAATATGGAGATCAAGGTTTTACAGTCATAGGCATCCCATCTAGGGATTTTATGTGGCAAGAATTTACAGATGAATCTAAAACTGCAGAATTCTGTGATGCAACGTATAACGTGACTTTTCCTCTATATGCCACTACACGCGTGAGAGGGGATCAGGCGCATCCACTATTTAAGAAATTGTCAAAACTTTCAGGTAAAGAACCTTCATGGAATTTTAATAAATTCCTAATATCAAAAGAGGGAAAACTTGTGGGTATGTATGATTCGAAAGTATTACCAGAATCCCTTGCTGGCAAGATAGAAAATCTCTTATAGTCATCCAATAAATATTTGATCTGCTTTTCGTAATCCAAATATTCCGTTATCAACAACTCCAGGTATAGAATTAATCTCCATCTCTAAGGATATTGGATCATCAACCCTGATACCGCTTAAATCAAGGATCTCATTTCCTTGATCTGTTAAAAAACCATGCCTCAACCTTGGAGTACCGCCCAAAGCCATTAATTTTCTTGCTACAAAACTTCTAGCTTGCGACAAAACCTCGACGGGAATCGGAAATCGACCTAACTCATCAACCATTTTTGATTCATCAGCAATGCATAAAAAATTTTTGGATGCACTAGCAATTATTTTTTCATTTGTATGTGCGCCACCACCACCTTTTATAAGCGATAAATCATTTGAAATTTCATCCGCTCCATCAATATAAAAGTCAATCTCATCAACATCATTTAAGCTAAAGATATCAACACCAATTTCTTTTAATAGCCTTGTCGATGCATCTGAGCTTGAAACCACACCTTTAACGAGAGTTGGGCATGATCGCAATAATTCAATAAAACAATTTACCGTTGAACCAGTCCCAATGCCTAAAATAGATTTCGAGTGAATCTTAGGCTTAAGATAATTTAAGGCTTTTTCAGCAGCCCTTATCTTTGCACGGTTCATAAAGCTATAATACTCCAATGAGGAATAAGCTGTGAAAATATCTAATAAAAGAACAAAAACTTTTTCTAATTCTAAAAAATATTTATCTTTAATTAAGAACTCAAGTGTTTACGATGTGGCCGATATCTCTCCAATCACTCACGCAACAAATCTTTCAAATAAGCTAGGACATAATGTATTTCTCAAAAGAGAAGATTTACAACCTATATTTTCTTTTAAAAACAGGGGTGCGTATAACAAAATTGTAAATATTAAAAAAGATAAACTTAAATTGGGAGTGATTGCTGCCTCTGCTGGGAATCACGCTCAAGGAGTTGCAAGTGCTTGCAAAAGGTTAAAAATAAAATGTCTTATAGTGATGCCGAAGACCACACCGGAAATAAAGATAAGAGCCGTAAAAAACTTTGGAGCAAGAGTAAAATTATTTGGTGATAACTATGATCAAGCTGTAAAGCACGCATATGAGATTTGTAAAAAAGAAAAGAAAGAGTTTATACATCCCTTTGATGATCCTTACACAATTGCAGGTCAAGGGACAGTTGGAAAAGAAATTTTAGAAGAAAACTCTGAACTAGATGCAATATTTGTTCCTGTTGGTGGAGGAGGGCTTTTGGCAGGAGTTTCAGCTTGGATAGCTCAAAATAACAAAAAAATAAAAATCTATGGAGTCGAGGTTGATGACTCAGCCTGTCTTTTTGAAGCTCTTAGAGCAAATAAAAGAGTTAGATTAAAGAGCGTTGGGATTTTTGCTGATGGAGTGGCGGTTGAGCAGGTTGGTAAAAATAATTTAAAAGTTATCAAAGAGTGCATCGATGGAGTAATAACTGTAAGCATCGATGAGGTATGTGCCGCAGTAAAAGACCTTTTTGAAGATACGAGGGTAATGTCAGAGCCAGCTGGGGCTGTTGCTTTAGCAGGATTAAAGAAATTCTCAGCCAAGAAGAAGAAAAACCTTCTGGCAATTAGTAGCGGTGCAAATCTAAATTTTGATAGATTAAGTTATATTGTTGAAAGATCAGAGCTGGGAGAGAATAGAGAAAAAATACTCAGTATCCAAATTCCAGAAAAAGCAGGAAGTTTCCTAAAACTATCAAAGATATTCTCTAATTCTCAGATAACTGAATTTAACTACAGACTTTCAGATCCAAATGATGCACATGTACTAGTTGGAATTAAAACAAAGTCAGCAAAAAACTTTACAGCTTTGAAAAATAGACTAATTAAAAATCAGTATCCATTTAAAGACCTTACGAAAAATGAAATATCTAATGATCATCTTAGGCACATGGTTGGTGGTAGAAGCCCAAGCGCAAGAACTGAGAGAGTTTTTAGAATGGAGTTCCCTGAAAGACCAGGAGCTCTTCTAGATTTTCTTGAAAAATTAGGCAATAAATGGAACATTACTTTATTTCATTACCGAAATTTGGGCTCCGCTTTTGGCAAGGTCTTAGTAGGTATTCAAGACAACTCAAAGAATAAAGAACTTCTTAAGAGGTATTTAAATAGAACTGGATATTCTTTTTCAGAAGAAACTTCCAACATAGCCTATAAACATTTTCTTGAATAAATGAGTATAAGAGAATTCAAAGTTTCTGTGGATGAGTCACAGATAGAAGACCTTCATAAAAGAATAGACCTTATAAGATGGCCTGATGAAATAAATGATGAAATGTGGTCTCTTGGAACCAAAAAAAGTTTTTTAAAAGACGCAATGCATTTTTGGAAAAATGATTTTGATTGGAGGAAACATGAAAACCAAATAAATGATTTTGGAAGTTATAAATTTAAGACAAAAGATGGATTGGAAATACATTTTATTCATTCAAAATCAAAATCTGAAAATTCTATACCAATTTTGATTACACATGGTTGGCCAGGTAGCGTTCAAGAATTTTTTAAAATAATTCCTTTACTAAACCAATATAAGGATGGATTAAGCTTTGATGTAATTTGTCCATCAATGCCAGGATATGGTTTTTCAGATAAACCAACTGAAAAGGGCTATGATTCAAAAAAAATAGCTCAAATTAATCATGAGCTTATGGTAGCTCTAGGATATAAAAAATATATTGTTCAGGGTGGAGACTGGGGATCAACAGTAAGTAAATGGTCTGCTGAACTTTATCCCAAAGAAGTAATGGGACTTCACTTAAATTTAGTTATTGCTTTTCCACCAGAAAAAGATGATCCGATGGAGGGAGTAACCGAGCATGAGCAAGCTTTGCTTGGGAGGTATGCAAAATATTTGGAGCTAGGAAGTGGATATTTTGAAATTCAGAGAACTAAACCACAAACTCTAGGATACTCACTTAATGATTCTCCTGTAGGACTGGCAGGGTGGATTATTGAGAAGTTTCATTCATGGACTGACGATGAAAAAGATAAATTGATGGTAAGTTTGGAGGATGTAATTTCTATTGTTTCTTTATATTGGTTCTCAGAATCAATAACATCATCAATGAGACTTTATAATGAGAATGGAAGAGAAGGATTTTCAAAATCAAGGATTAATGTACCCACCGGATGTGCTCTATTCAAAAATGAAATAATGCTTCCACCAAAAGCATGGGCTAAGGAAATTTATAATTTAATTCATTGGGAGCATTATGATGGTGGACACTTTGCGGCTCTTGAAAAACCTGAGACATTAGAAAAAGATATCAGGCTTTTTGTTCAAAAACTTAAAATTTAAACCTAACCTTTACAGTAAAGATTTCATTTGAAGGATTCTCCCAAGAGTCCTGATATAGGTCTTCGTAAGAAAATATATCTGAATCATCATAAAAGCTATATCCTCTTGTATAAACCAAGTAAAAATAGGATAAGGGTGAAATTTCATATCGATATCTCATTTGAAGAGAGTTTTCAGAAACATAAAAAGGATCAATCAAAAAATCAGATTCACTAAGTTCTCCTGATATTGAACTAACTAGCGGAATCGGATCTTCTGCTTTAATCAGTACTGACTGGTTTTTAAGCCTAAATTCGTGCCTGGCACCACGGAAAAAAGTCATTCCGAAGTTAATATTTCTTCTGTTCTTGGTAAAAGATCCTAATCGATTGGTATCGATCCATTTTAACCATTCTTCTTCTTTTGAATCATCGATACCAAAACTAAACTGAAGCTGATCATTAGGGAAATAATTAATATTAAACCTTTTGCTTTTGCTATTTCTTCCATCTGAATCCCAAGAAGAGTAGGGAGAGTATTTATTAAAACCAAAACCACCGCCAAAAGAAAAATTTTTATATTTGGGTGAACCAAAACCAGCATTAAAACTCATTTCTTCCATTATTTGTATGTAAGGAGACCCTTCATACTTTCTTGTTATATTTGTATCTTTCCCTTCTGTTTTTGCAGACATAGATAAATCAACATTGAAATTTGATTTAAAAGAAAGCTCAGTTCGAGTCCAAACGCCTCTTGGAGATTTTTTTCCATCAGTTGTCATTGTCTGAAAAACAGAAATATGACTTTCTCTTGTTCTTAATAATGATTCTTTTGGAAATGAGTTTCTATCAAACTCAAATCTGTTATAAAACTTTATTTGATCATTGCGCTGAAGATAGCCCATATCATTCAGGTCTAGATTTTTATCAAAGTAGTGAAAACCTGTTGTGTTCTCATATTTATCATTCGGGATATATTTAATATCTAACCGAACACCATGGCCTATGGAGCTATTTTTTCGAGAATTTAATAAATATCCAGAAATTTGCGTATTCTTAACAGCTGTATTTTCTATATCTAAAGAATATACGTCAGCACTTTCTTTGAAAAAGTTTCTTTTCGTTTTTGTTGCTAAGAAGCCAACTTTATTCTGAGGATTATTTGATCTAATCCTGAATGCAAAATAGTCTCTGCCCTTTGAAAAGTTTTCATCGCTTTCGCTTGCAGCCAAGAATCCTAAATCAACTTTATTTTTTTGGATAGTATGCCTTAGAGCAAGATCAAGATCAGAATATTCCTTTCTATTGTTTTCACAGGTATTAGAATCTATAAAGCGACTGCAATCATAGTCTGGTCTCCCACCGATCCTGCGCGTATTAATTACGTAAAAATCATCTCTCCCTCCTTTAACTTCAAACAAGGAGTGATTCTCTGTAAAAAACGCTCTTTTTTCTGAGAAAAAAGTTTCAATAGCACTAAAGTTAACAACAACCTGATCTGTTTCTACCTGGCCAAAGTCTGGATTAATGGCAATGTTTGTTTGATTACCATTACCATGATTTAAGAAGATATCTACCCCAGCTTTTTCAACTGATTCATTTGTCACGGAATCTTCAGCAACTGTTAAATAAGGAAAATAGCTATATTTTTTGGATTCATAGTTATCAATAACAAGGTCTTGTAGATCATACATAAAGGTTTCCCTTGACCAATTTGTTTTAGTAGTACCAAATCCAAATTCATCACTAGCCAGCCAGCGAAAGGCAATAAATTTTACTTTTCTTTTAGAGTTATCTACTTTTTGCATTGGAACAACTGTCCAAGGAATAAAAAACTCAGAGGTCCAAAAATTATCTCCTCTATAGGTTTTAGCTATCCAATCTCCGTCCCAGTCTCTGCTTTCGTCATTGCCGTTTGTATATATTGCATCTGCAAGAGAGTCTCCAAGTGAGACCGTAAAACCATAAGCAACCTTAGAATTGCCGTCAAAATCAATCGTAAATGAATTCTTATCCCCTCTATCATCCCAGTCATCCCTTATATGATTAAAGGATCTTATTGATTCGTTATCCTGCTCATTTATGAAACCGACATAAATACCATCTTGATTTGTATAGATTTTTACATTTGTTTTATATTTAGGATCTTCAAAATTAAATGGAACTATAGTTGTGAACTCAGATATTTGCTGAGCAGCATCCCATTCTTCTTCGTCCAAAATGCCATCGATGACGAAAGCATTAGCATATGTTATGCAAAAAAAAGTGGATAAGATTAATCTCAAAATTTTAAAACTCCATTTTCAGTTATTACCGAGTCACATTTAAGGTCATGACTTTCTGCAAAACTGATTTCCAAAACTTGAAATGCATAACCTAAGCCTATTATAAATGGTTTTTCTGATAACTCATGACTTCGACTGAAGAACCTATCATAGTATCCTCCACCATACCCAAGCCTAAAACCATTTTTATCAACACCAACAAATGGCAAAACTGCTGTATCGATTTCATATAGCTCGGAAGTCTCGACTTCGTCACTTTCATCGATTCCATACATATTCTTACAAAGACTAGAATTTTCTTTAATTCGATTAATAATTATTTCTTTTTTTGAAATTATCTTTGGTATATATACTTTAATGTCCTGTAGCCAAGCAAACTCAAGAGTTTTATTGATTGAAGGCTCATAATCTATTGATTTAAAGACTAGAAGTTTTTTCAGATCTCTTTTTTGAAGCTCATCAATTAAAAGGCTATTAACTTCATTCTCTAGATGTCTAATCTTTTTTTCTGGAAGGGATCGCCTCCGTTTTAAAAGTGATCTTCGAATATCTTCTTTCACAACATTCAGTACGGAGGCATAAAACCGATTCACCGTCACATATAATCCCCGAACCCTTTGTCCAGGTGGTGAATATCATGCTAAATCAGGCTTCTCTTAAAAAAAGGTAATGCACAACATTAACAGAGGAAAATCACCTTATTAAAAATTATAGGTTCAAAAAATAACTTATATATAAACGAATGAACCAGTAAAGCTTAAGTATAAATTATTTATTAATTTTCGAGAACTATGTTTTTAAAGCTTTTTCAACTTTTTCTAGCAAGAGATCTAAGCCTTCAACATTTACAGACTTCCCAGAAGGGTTTAGGCATTTGTTTGCAAGATTTAGCCCAGCAAGAATAAGGGCATTTTCTTTATCAGAAATCCCATTAAGCTCTTCATTAAGAAGTTCAGCTGCAGACATAAGAGCTTCCTTTTCATCAGCCGGACAAGCAAGAGTAATATCTCTGCCAAAAACTCTTAGTGAAACTCTTTCGATCTCAGACATTATTTTCAGAACTAATTTTTTTCAATTCAAATTCTAAATCTTTAATTTTCTTTAGACTAAGGGTTTTATTTTTCTTCCAATCTCTCTCTCGTTTGATATATCCGTCGATAATACCCTTTTGCTCATCAAATTTTTTTAGAAGAACATCAATTTTTTTATTGAGTTCCTCTAAAACATTCTTATTTAGATCTTTGGCCATAAGCAAGATTAATTCTAGCTTATAAGATTGGGAACTTCCAAATAAGAGAGTAAAATAAAGAAATGAAAATCTATGAAGATAGAAGATTAAATTTAACTGAAAATCTTAGCGGAGATTTTGCTGTGATTATTCCTGGATCAATTCTAGCAAATCGAAGCAATGATACATCCTATCCATTCCGACAGGACAGTAATTTTTACTATCTAAGTGGATTTAATGAACCAGATTCGACATTAATGATCATAAGTAAATCTGGCAAAACTAGTTCCATTGGGTTCGTGCCAAAAAAAGATAAATTAAAAGAGATATGGGATGGTTTTAGATATGGCCCTGAAGGGCTCAAATCAGATTTTGGTTTCAATGATGCTTTTAATAACGATGAAATAGAAGAACTATTACCAGATTTATTGGATGGTGTCAGCTGTGTATATTATCCGTTCGGAAAAGTTGACGGCTTTGACCAGAAAGTAATTAACTGGACAAAAAAAGCCAATAATAAAGATCGTCATTCCAAAAAGATGGAGATAGCAGATATTTCAAAAATTATAGGAAACAAAAGGCTTATAAAAGATAAATCTGAGATCAAGATTTTAGAGAAAGCATGTAAAATTTCTGCAAATGCCCACTTAGCGGCAATGAAATTTGTGAAGCCTGGCATGAACGAAGCTGATATTGAAGCTTTTTATTTATATGAGTTTGGAAAAAATGGTGGAAGATTCCCTGCCTATAATCCAATTGTTGCCTCAGGCGAAAATGCATGCATCCTGCACTATGTTGAAAATAATCAAAGTATTAAAGATGGTGACTTGTTGTTGGTTGATGCAGGATGTGAGTATGAAATGTACGCCTCTGATATAACACGAACATTTCCTGCAAATGGTAAGTTCAGTGATGCACAGCTTGAAATTTATAATATTGTCCTTGAAGCACAAAAAGCATCAATTAGTGCAGTTACAAAAGGTAATGGAGTAATGGATCCTCAAACAATATCTGAAAAAGTCATAACAGAAGGACTTATAGATCTTGGAATAATAAAAGGCAATCTTGATGAAGAGCATGAAAAAGGATCATTTAAAGATTTTTATATGCACAAAATTGGTCATTGGATGGGCATGGATGTTCATGATGTTGGAGATTATATGCATGATGGAGAATTCATTAAATTTGATGAAGGCATGGTCACAACCATAGAACCAGGTATTTATATAAGTTCCTCATCTGATGTTGATGATAAATGGAAAGGCATAGGTATTCGAATAGAGGACGATATTTTAGTTACTGGAGATGGCAATAAGAACCTAACTAATGCAGTCCCAACCGATCCATCAGAAATTGAAGCTTTAATGCAAGAATCTTAATGCAGCACCCGGTTTTAATATCTGGTGCAGGAATTTTAGGCTGTTATATTTCACAAGCCTTAAGCCTTCATGGTATTCAATCAATTGTGCTTGAAAAAAATTCTGAACAGATAGCCGAATCTATAAGAACCATAACGTTAAATCCATTTTCAAAAAGTCTTTTAGACAATGTGGATATTAAAAATGATTATTCAATTATTGATAAGATGGAGGTCACAGACTTTGATGGTACAGGAAAAATAGTTTTTGATAGCAGTGAGATAGATATAGACCATCTCGCATATGTCATTGATTTTGTAACTCTTTTGAAATCTGTTCGAAAAAAAGCTGAAAATAGTATCTTGTATCAAGAAGAAATTATTGAAATCAAAGACAAGAAAAGCCATCACGAAGCAACATTATCAAGTGGAAAGATTATTAAAACTAATTTAATTATTTCTTCAGATGGCAAAAATTCTTCATTATCAAATAAGATTCCAAAATCAGATAAAGATTACTCACAAACGGCATTGACCTTCTTGGCAAAAGCTGAGAATGATTTAGGTGAAAAAGCTTTTCAGATTTTCTCTGATTATGGGATTTGTGCTTTCATGCCATCGACAAGAGAAAAAGAAAAGGTCGTTACAGTTGTTTGGTCAATTCCAAATGACTTAATAAAGGATGGCTATGATGAATTTATTGACAATAATCTTGAAAAAATTTCCAAAAAAATAAAAAACAATTTCCATATTAAATCAGAGATTCAAAGCTTCAAACTAGCCTCTCACAATAAATCTAGATATGTAGAATTTCCTATTGTTCTAGTTGGTGATTCTGCTCATTCAATTCATCCGCTTGCAGGACAAGGTGTAAATCTTGGCTTTGAAGACGCAAACTCATTAGTAAAAAAGATCACAAATACTATTAATCAATCTGATTCTATAAAGTTAAAAGAGGATTTAGAAAATTACTCTAACGAGAGGAGATTTCAGAATGAGTTAATGTTAAAAACCATGGACGGCTTTGTTGCACTGTTTGAACAGAAGAATCCATATGTTAGATTTTTACGGAATTTTGGTTTAAATACTTTTGATCACTCTAAATTCCTAAAATCTTTTTTTGTAAAAGTTGCATCTGGACCAATAAGATAGAAAATCTTTCTGTTTTAATGATAATGATTATCATTTAGAATACCTTTGTGAAAAATTATACTTATGCTTTAATTCTCTTTCTGTCCTCATGCACCTTTGAACAAGTGAATGATGATGATGTGGTCATCTATACTTCAAGGCAGCCGCAGCTTATAGAAAATCTTTTAAGTGTTTTCACTGAAGAAACAGGAATAAATGTCACAGTTCTATCTGGAGATGCTCAACAATTGATGGAAAGAATAGCAGTTGAGGGTAAAGATACTGATGCTGATATTTTTATGACTGTAGATGCTGGTGTTTTATGGCAAGCAGGAGATAAAGGAATATTTGATTCTGTTGAGTCAGAAGTTCTATCTGAAAGAATACCAGAACATTTAAGAGACACTGATAATCAGTGGTTTGGATTTTCTAAAAGAGCAAGAACTATAGTCTATTCAAAGGCAGATATTGATCCAAAAGACTTAAGTACATATGAAGCGCTTGCATTAAAAGACTTTGAAAATAAACTCTGCTTAAGAACGTCTAAGAAGGTTTATAATAGATCTCTAATTGCAAGCATGATTGAGGCCAATGGCGCAGAAAGAACTGAAAGAGTTGTAAAAGGTTGGGTTAAAAACTTAGCAGAACCTGTTTTTTCAAGCGATACCAATGTGCTGAAAGCAGTTGAAGCAGGAAATTGTAAACTTACAGTTGTAAATACTTATTATCTTGCAAGGCTTATTGAGAGCAACTCAGTTGAAAACCTTGGTATTTTTTGGGCTAATCAAGAAGATAGAGGAGTGCATGTAAATATTTCAGGAGCTGGTCTTGTGAAATGGTCAAAAAATAAAGATTCTTCTATTCAACTATTGGAATGGTTATCATCAGATATTGCTCAAGATATGTATGCTAGAGCAAACAAGGAATACCCTACAGTTGATGGAATCGCTCTTCATCCAGTAATAGAAGCTTGGGGTGATTTTAAAGAAGACCTAATTCAGGTTGATAAACTTGGGTCAATGCAAAGTGATGCAGTCTTTATTGCACAAAAAGCAGGATATAATTAACTTAGACTTTAATACCGCGAGATCTAATATCTTTTAAGACTTCTTCGATACCTTTTTTATCTATAACTCTCATACCCTTTGCAGAGACTTTAAGGGTAACAAAACGATTTTCTGATTCAACCCAAAATTTGTGTGTATGAAGGTTTGGAAAAAACTTTCTTTTCACTCTATTTTTTGCATGAGAAACATGGTTTCCAGCTTGTGGAGACTTCCCAGTTACTTGACACACCTTGCTCATGACTTTTTACCAAACCTCTTTTCAAATTTTTGGACTCGACCGCCTGTATCAAGAATTTTTTGCTTACCTGTATAAAAAGGATGAGATGCTGAAGATACATCGAGTGGATAATAAGGATATGTTTTACCATCTTCCCATTCTTTTGTTTGGTCAGTTTTAAGGGTAGAGCTAATTAAAAAGTATTCATCCACACTTATGTCATGGAAAAGTACTTCACGATATTCTGGATGTATGCCTTTCTTCATAATAAAATCTTAATTTAGGCTGAGAACTATACCAAATAAGGAAATCTTTACAATAAATTATGGAAAAATTTTATTACTCAGTTTCAATTCCGGTTCCTCTAAGGAAAGATTTTACATACTTTAGCTACAAAAATATAAAAACTGGCTCAAGAGTAAAAGTTACATTCAATAGAAGAAAGCTCATAGGATTTATTTATAAAAAAACAACTGAACCAGATTTTAAAATTGCTGAAATTGAAGAAATATTAGATGAAATTCCAGTGTTTGATAACATTTCTCTTAAAACTTTAAATTGGGTCTCAGACTTTTATATTCACTCTAGAGGTGAAGTTTTTTCAAATTTCATACCACCAAAGTTAAGAAAAGATTTTTATCTTGAGGCGCCATCTAAGAAATTTGTTGAATATAAGATAAATAACAAGGATAAATGTTTTGATCTAACATCTCATCAAAGTAAAGCATTTAAATTTCTTAAGGAATTGAAAGGCTTTGACCCTTGCTTATTTCACGGAGTTACAAGCTCAGGAAAAACTGAAGTTTATATGAGGCTAGTTGAGGAAGTTCTTACAAGAGGAGAGGCATGTTTAATATTGATACCTGAGATAAGCTTGACCCCTCAACTAGAGCAAAGATTTAAAAGAAGATTTGGAGATAATATTGATACATATCACTCTAGAAAAACCGCAAAAGAAAGACTTGAAACATGGAAAAAAGCTCAGTCTGGAGAGCTCAGAGTTCTAATAGGAACGCGTTCTTCGCTTTTTGTCCCGCTTCAAAAGCTTACATTAATAATTATTGATGAGGAACATGACTCATCTTTCAAGCAACAAGACGGCGTTAAGTTTTCAGCAAGAGATGTTGCTATTAAAATGGCTCAGGACCGAAAGATACCGATTATAGTTGCATCAGCTACTCCTTCTTTGAAAATGCTCCATTTAGCTAATAAAGGAAAATATAAATTTGTTTCAATCCCAAAAAGAGTTAATGACATGGATCCCCCAAAGTTTTCAATCTTAAACTCACATTTTTTAGATAGAAGTTCAGGAATAGACAGCAACCTGATTCCTCTTATCCATAAAACAATATCTAAAAATAAGAAAGTACTAATATTCATAAACCGAAGAGGATATTCGCCAGTATTTAAATGTGAAGACTGTAATTGGAATGCTTTATGTAATTCATGTAATTCACGCCTTGTCCATCATAAAGCCATAGGCAGGCTAAAATGTCATAGATGTGATACCTCTTTTGGAGTTCCAAGCAGATGTCCTGAGTGCGAGAGTAATAAACTCCATTCTCATGGGGTAGGTACTCAAAAAATAGAATCTTTCTTGGGCGAGGAGTTTCCTAATGTACCAATGGTAAGACTTGATCTTGATTCAACAAGAAAAAAAGGATCTCTAGAAAAATTATTATCAGAAATTAATGAAAACAAAAAAGCACTACTAATAGGAACTCAAATGATTGCGAAAGGACATGATTTCTCTGATGTAGAGCTGGGAATTGTAATTGATGCAGACTTAGGGCTCATAAGTCATGAATTAAATGCAGTTGAAAAACTCTCACAGCTTTTAATACAAGTCACCGGAAGGGTAGGCCGCTCAGGAAAATCTAAAATAATTGTTCAGTCCGATCTTTTGGATAATGAATATCTTAATATTTTGAGTAACGGCGACTATCTGAGTTTTTCAAAGTTTTTATTAGAAGAATATGAAGCAGCAAATCTTCCACCGTATTCATCTGTGGCAATTTTAAGAGCCTCATCACCCAGCATAAATAAAAATATTAATTTTCTTAAAAAAGCTCGGGAGTATCTAGAAAAAGAAACTAATTGTGAATGCGTTGGCCCGCTACCAGATATCGTATCTAAAATAAGAGGAAACTTTAGACATTCACTTTTACTGAAAACTAAAACAATCCCTACACTTCATAAGAATACTAAGAGCTTAGTCGAAGGATATATAGAAAAACAAAAAAGACTAAATGTTAGATGGTCAGTGGACATGAATCCTATTGATTATCAGTAGTTTAAATCTTTATTTTTATTTTTTGACCTGGAAAGATAGCTTCATCTCTGATTAGGTTAGTATTAATTATGTCCATAACCGGGACACCAAATCGAATGGCAATTTCAGATAGAACATCTCCTTTTTGGATCGTATAAGTCAGATATCCCTCAGAATCATAAATGAAGAAATCATCTTCAAGGTTCTCTTTAAAGTAGTTGTTAACACCCAAAAAAATAGATCTAGCAATCATTCTTCTTCCTGGCTTACCTTTAAGCCTTTTTGCATCCTCTGAATTAGATATAAAGCCTGATTCAATTAAAACAGATGGAGTATCTACAGACTTAAGAACTCTAAAGTCAGCATACTCAACTCTCTTTTTGTGAAGATGGGTATATGGATCTCGTTTAAGTTGATCTAATATTTTTTCACCAAGCTGAAGACTTTTATTTTTTTTAGCTTCATAGAGGTCAGGATATTTCGATCTTGCCAAATCTTCATCAAAATCAAATTTATCAACTTTTATTGAGCTTACCCTTTTTGACGAAAGGTTACGTGCTGAATTACTAGATGCTTCTTCAGACCAAATATATATTGCAGCACCTTTTACAGAAGGAAGACTAAAGGCATCTGCATGAATTGAGATAAAAACATCTCCGCTATTCTGCCTAATGCTTTGGTATCTTTGATCTAAGTAAACAAACGAATCATCATCTCTTACCAAAAAAGGCTTGTATCCATCAGTATTTTTAAGTGTTCGAAACAACTCATTAGCAATTAATAAAGTTATATCTTTCTCTATAACATTGTGCGATTTAGCAATTGCTCCTGGATCTCTTCCTCCATGACCAGCATCAATTACTACTATTGCTTCCCTAGTCATTTTTTTTATCTTTTTATTATGTTCAAGTGACAATGAAACCTTAATACCATTTTCTGTTTTTATCTGTTGTGGCTTTTGCCATAAGACGGGCTCATAAAAAGATATTTCTATTTTTGTACCATTTTCAGATGAAGTACTTTTGATATTTTTTAACGGATAATTTTGCTTTAGATCAAAATCTTCCTCCAATGAAGATTCCTTGAACTCGAGTGAAATACTGAAGGGTGAATTTGATGACTGAGAGACTATTAAAGCAGTTTTTTCTAAAGAAAATTCTAAATTATAGACCTCATTTTGTTTATTGACTCCTTCAAAAATTAATTGGTTTGGAAAAATCATCTGATGGAGCGATAAAATAAAAACTACTATTAGGTTCTTTTTCATTTTTTTATTAATTTATCCTCTAACAATGCTTCTCTGCCATCATCTTTATAATTCAAGCACACCTTTAAATCAAAGCTTCTTGTTTCGCCAAGGATTTCTGGCCACTCAATAATTATTACTTTAGTTTTCTCTGATTGTCTATCGAGATCTAAAATTTGAACATCGTAGACATCATTAAGCCTATATAAATCAACATGTAAAAACAATATGTCTTCAGTTTCATACTCATCACATAATGTATAAGTTGGACTTTTTACAACTCCATGCCAACCCAAAGCATTTAAGATAGATTTAGTAAGAAATGTTTTACCAGCTCCAAGCTCGCCAAATAAATGAATTTCAATAACATTATTATTAGAGCTTGATATTAGTTTTGAGATTTTTTTCCCTAGGTCATCCGTTGCATCTGAGTCTTTTAAAAAGATTTTCACATCATCTCCTGAGTAATAATCCTAATTAATTTTGTTGCAGTTAAGCCCCTTATCTTCTTATTTTGAGAAAATCTATCTCCGGCTGCACCGTGAATAGCAACAGAAAACTTTGCAGCATCTCTTCTTTCAAGACCCTGTGCTAAGAAGGAGCCAACAAGACCAGCAAGAACATCTCCTGTTCCAGCGCTCGAAAGAGCAGGCCCTCCATCAGTACATTTAAATGCTTCACCATCAAAAACTATAGTTTCATAACCTTTCAGGATAACCAGACAGTTGTATTGTCTGAAAAGCTCTTTTGCAGCTTCTAATCTATTCTTTTGGATATCTTTTACTGAGCAGTCAAGTAACATAGCAGCTTCTCCAGGATGTGGTGTGATGATTGCATTTGTAGGACAGCCAAAGTCTTTCATAAAGAAAAGGGCACCAGCATCTATAACAATATTTGCATCTATATTTTTTTGAGCACTACTAATAAAAAGCTCACATAATTGTTCAGACCATATAGAATTTCTAAATCCAGGACCAACTAAAAGATTCTTTTTATCCTTTAAAAATCTTTCTGCATCTTGACGGCCATCAACACCCAATGCTATTACCTCGGGGTTTCGAGATAAAGAAGAATTAATATATTCTTTTTTAGTTAATAAAGTAACAAGACCACAACCTGACATAATAGCGGCTTCTGATGAGATTATTCCAGCACCGCCATAACCAGTATCACCACTGGCTATTAGAAGATGCCCAAAATCACCTTTGTGAGTATCTAAAGTATCTTGATTCAAGGAGACATCTAAGCTGTCAAAGCAGAAATCTTCCATAATTAATTTTTGAAGCTTACTAATCTATCAAGCGAGAACGAACCGACCCAAACTGAGCCATCATATGGAAGGGCAACAGTTGGAAACGCAGCCTTATTTCTATTAAAAGTATAAATATTTATTGGTTTAAGGTCTTTTGTACTCAGCTCAATGACTTTAAAAGGGAGGGAGCAAATCATGTGATTTTCCTCAATACCTTTAATAGTATATCCGGGACATTTAGCAGTCACATCAAGGGTTTCATGATCCAAGCTTGTTACCCAAATTGAGTCCTTATCAATAATTAAATTATCTGGGCTATTAATATTGAAACTAAAAGCCTCTTTTTTTTGAATTAAATCATATGCTTTGACTGTATCACTTAAATTATTTGCAACAAAAAGCATATTATCTTTTTTAGCAATTCCATTAGGCTGACCACCATCCGTAAAAGAAAGTTCTTCAAGCTTAAACTTGTTCCAAAATAAAACTACTCCGGTAGGATATTTAAAAATTGAAGCACTTAACCATTCGTTCATTGAAATATTTCTTGGATACATATGGGTAGTAAAGAATGCACCACTACTCTCAATAGTAATATCATTTATATAATACTTTTCCGGGATTGAAACACATCCTTTCCAAACCAGAGACCACTTGCCATCAAAAACTAATTCAAAAAACTCTACTGATTCCTCAGGAAAGTGATTGACTACAGCAAGCTGATAGCTGCCATCATATCTTTTGTTAAGATCAATGCCATGAGGGCCAAAGCGCTTGTCTTTTCTCTGACACCTAGGATCACCCCAAACATTCAAACCTAATTTAATATCTAAATTTTCCCTCTCTTTTGTTTTTAAATTAAAGAGAGCAAGATTTCCTTGTTTAGGTTCCTCATATGGTTTTATTCCTCCAAACTCGCTAACAATAAAATAATTCTCATCTGGAGTTTTTAAAATATCTTCAGGATTTGAGAGCACGCAATAAACCTCTAGTCTTGATCCATTAGAACAATCTGAAATATCCTCTATTGGCCCAACATAATCTCGACTAAGCGTAAGTATTGATAGACAAACACAAATCAAGAAAGCAAAAACATTAAAGACGTTTCCATAACTAATAATCTTTTCAAGGCTTATGACTAAAAATCTTCTAAAAAATATAAAAAATAACCCACGCAGGAAAAAACCCAAACCAAATAAAAACGAAACTATACTCCAAACCCTGTAATACCAATTATCGATATTAAGAATAAATAGTAATAACGCTAAACCCGGAATACCTAAAGCGAGACCTACTTTTTTTGAAAGATCATTATCACTGACTATCTTTAAAAAGTATGAATACATTACTTTCCCAAATAAGAGGACACTTAAACCCATGATTAGGAAAATTACAGTAAAGAAATAATTTAGAGCCATTTACCTATAGTTTCTTTTATTATTTTAATAACTTCCATAGGAGCATCTATAGGAACATGATGGGCTGCACTATCAATTGTTGTAAATTCCATATTTTTTTTAAATGTTGATTGCATATATTCTAAAATCTTGGAGCCCATGAGCAAGCTTTTCCCGCCAGCGATAAAAAGAGAAGGACATTTAAAAATATATTCATAACCTTTGGGCCTTCCTAATTTATAAAAAAGACTATCGTCAAACTTCCATCTCCATCCTTCGTCAGTTTCTTTCACTGAATACTCTGCAACATATCTCAAGTACCAATCATTTTCGCACTCTTGTTTAGGCATAAGTCTGAATCTTCCAAGAATTGTTTCCTTATCAGGATAATATTTGATTAGCCTAAGCGGGCCTGAACCAACATGCTTATCATATTCATAGTCTGGAGGTCTGACGGGTGTATCAATCATTATAATCCCAGAAATTTTTGAAGGTTTTTCGGTAGCTATAAAACCAGCTATATGCCCACCAAGCGAATGTCCCACAAGAAAAACATTATTTGTTATCTTTTCCTTGTCGAGTATAGATAAAATACTTTCACCAAAAACCTCATAGCTATATTCATCTCTGTGGTCCGAGTCTCCCATCCCAGGTAAGTCTGGTGCAATTATCCTATATTCATCTGAAATAAATGGAGCTATTGGATCCCACCAATTCTTTGAAGCGCCCGTTCCATGGATTAGTACAATAGTTTTACTATTTGTATCCTTACCCCAACATTTATAACTTACATTTCCAAGTTTTGTTTCTAGTACTTTAACGTCTGATTCTGAAGCTATAGCATCTAAAAACCAATCAGGAGCATTAGATATGTCTTTTTTAAGATTGTCAGTAATGTGCATTGAGGCTATTCTAATCCAGAAATAAAAAATTTTCTTGAATAATGAGTTTAATTCCAGCTGCCACAGTTCTTTTGTTGAGACAAAATAATAATGATATGGAGGTTTTGCTTGTCGAGCGGTCTAGCAATACAGCTTTTGGAGATTTATATGTTTTTCCTGGAGGAAAAGTAGATCCCGAAGATAACTTTTTAGATAAACTTAGCAGCTACTCTGATCTTAATGATGCAGATTGCTCAAAACTGCTTGATATAAAAACTGGAGGTGCATCCTTTTGGATTGCATGTATAAGAGAATGCTTTGAAGAGGTTGGAGTGCTTTTGGCAAGAAAAAAAGATGGATCGATGATAGATTTAAATAATAAGGATAAAGATAGATTCATTGATTACAGAGAAAGATTAATCTCTGATCAGATCTCCTTTTTAGAAATCTGTAAAAAAGAAGAACTCTTTTTTGAAACTAATAATATTGTTCCTTTCTCTCACTGGATAACACCAGATATAGAAACAAAGAGATTTGATACAAGATTTTTTGCTGCCAAAATGCCAAAAGATCAACCAACCTTACACGATGGGAATGAACTTACAAATAGCTTATGGATTAAACCAAGAGAGGCAATAAAAAAAGCATGGGATGGAGAAATTAAAATGATTTTACCAACCTCGAAAAACCTGGAGCAAACCTTTGATTTTGGGTCTACAGATGAATTAATATCTTTTTATAAAAGCGGAGGATCTTCAGAGATAAAATCAATTTTACCAAAATTTAAAAAAGTTGATGGTAGGTGGGAAGGTCGTTTGCCAGATGATGAAGGATATGATGATTTTTAGTAATGCAAAGAGATAATTTATTAAAGAAAATAACTTCACCAAATGGAGGTATCTTTACTGGTGCAGGGACCAACTCTTATCTGATTGGCAACAAAGATATAACTCTGGTAGATCCAGGCCCCAACATTAAAAAGCATTTAGATAAACTTGTGGAAATAGCAGGAAAAAATATTAAAAGGATTCTTGTAACACATACTCATATGGATCATTCACCAGGAGCAAAACCTCTTGCTGATCGTCTTTCAATTCCATGCTATGGAAAACTAGTTGAGAATGATTTCTCAATACAAGATGAGTCTTTCAAGCCCGACTTTATTTTGTCTGAGAGCGAATTTATTGAAACTGAGGAATATACAATTAAACCAATTCATACTCCAGGTCATGCATCTAATCATTATTGTTTTTTAATTGATGAAATTAAATGCCTGTTGAGTGGTGATCATATTATGGATGGGTCTACAGTTGTAATTGCTCCAAAAGATGGAAATATGAACGAATATATTTCCTCACTTAGAAAGCTCAACGACTTTTCCTTTGATTCGATCGCTCCTGGTCACGGAAATTATATCGAGAATCCTTTTGAGATCATTGAGTGGACCATTCAACATAGACTAGATAGAGAAGAAAAAGTTTATGAAAAGCTTTCAAGCCTTGGAAATGTTGGGATTAACCGCTTGCTAATTTCAGTCTATAACGATATCAATCCTAAATTACTTCCAATAGCAAAGTGGAGTCTTGAGGCACATTTGATAAAACTTATTGAGGATGGAAGGGTAGCTTTAGATGGAAGAAAATATAAATCTTTAGGTGATTAAGAACATTTATAATATCTGCCGGAATCGCCACCAATATCAGGCTCACATTTAATCTTCAAATCATCATCATCCTCTTCAAGCTTAATTTCTTCTTCTTTAGATTTAAGCTTAATTTGATTTTCTTCTTTAATTTTATCCAGCTCAGCTTGATTTTCTATTGAAGCATTTGTTCGATCAACACAATCAAAATAATCATCTTTATTAAGGTATTCGTGTTTCTTTTGTCTTGAGACCATCCTAGGTCCATTATCTGGATTTTGCATACAAGATGTTTGCACATAGCCAATTTTGTTCTCACCTACGATATCTGTTAGTGGATCTTTTTCTTGAGTTGAAGAGCAAGAAAAAAGGAAGATGATCATCGAAGAAAAAATAATAACAGTTTTACTCATAAGCTTTTTTTATTCTCAATAAGATCTGAGACTACAGCAGGTTCAGCTAAGGTTGTAGTATCTCCTAAGTTTTCAAAATCACCTTCAGCAACTTTCCTTAATATTCTTCTCATGATCTTACCTGACCTAGTTTTCGGAAGCCCAGGAGCATTTTGTATTAAATCAGGTTTCGCAATTGGCCCAATTTCTTTGCCAACAAAATTTCTTAGTTCTGTTGATAGTTCATCTGAAAATTCTTCCCCTACCATCAAAGTAACAAAAGCATATATGCCTTGTCCTTTAATTGGGTGCTCAAAGCCCACCACAGCAGCCTCAGCTATTACTGGATGGAGAACAAGCGCACTTTCAACTTCAGCTGTTCCAAGTCTATGTCCAGAAACATTAAGGACATCATCAACTCTTCCTGTAATCCAAAAGTAGCCATCTTCATCTCTTTTTGCACCATCCCCGGTAAAGTAAATATTGTTATATGTTGAGAAATACGTATCAATCATTCTTTGGTGGTCATTGTAAACGCTTCTTATTTGACTCGGCCATGAAGATTCAATTACAAGATTTCCTGATGCTTTACCAGATTGTTTAACTCCACTTTCATCATAAAGCTCTGGTTTTACACCAAAAAAAGGCAGAGTTGCAGAACCTGGTTTTGTAGGAGTAATACCCGCAATTGGAGATATCAATACTGAACCAGTTTCTGTTTGCCACCAAGTATCTATTACTTCACAAGACTTATTCCCTACAACAGAGTAATACCAATCCCAGGCTTCAGGATTTATTGGCTCTCCTACAGTGCCTAAAACTTTTATAGATTCTCTTGAGGTATTCTCAACAAACTCATCTCCTAATGACATCAAAGCCCTAATTGCAGTTGGTGCAGTATAAAAAATATTTATTTTATGCTCATCACATATTTCCCAGCACCTTGATGCATTGGGATATGTGGGCACTCCCTCAAACATGAGAGAAGTAGCTCCATTTGATAGCGGCCCATAAAGAATATAAGTATGTCCTGTAATCCAACCAACATCTGCTGTGCACCAATATTTATCATCTTTATTAAACCCGAATAAATATTTAAAAGAGATATGAGCTCCTAAGAGATATCCAGCTGTTGTATGTAATACTCCTTTTGGCTTTCCGGTAGATCCTGATGTATATAAAATAAATAAGGGATCTTCAGAATCCATTGGCTCTGGATCACAAACGTCGTCAACCTTATCTTTAAGCTCATTAAACCAGAGATCTCTATTCTCATTCCAGCCAATTTCTCCCCCGGTTCGTTTAACAACAATGACATTTTTTACGTCGGGGCAATCTAATAGAGCCTCGTCAACATTATTCTTTAAAGGCACTTTTTTACCACCTCTTACTCCCTCATCAGCTGTAATTACAGTCCTGCAATCAGCATCTAAAATTCTGTCTTTAAGAGACTCTGGTGAAAACCCACCAAAAACAACAGAATGAATGGCACCAATTCTGGCGCATGCAAACATTGCAAATGCAGCCTCAGGAATCATCGGCATGTATATACATACTCTTGAACCTTTCTTAACTTGGAGTGATTTTAGAATGTTTGCAAACTTACAAACTTCAGAATGTAATTCTTTAAAGGAAATTTCCTTTGAGTTTCCTGGCTCGTCTCCTTCCCAAATTAAGGCAACTTTATCACCATTATCTTCTAGATGCCTATCTATGCAATTAAGCGTTATGTTTGTTTTGCCACCAGAAAACCATTTTGTATCTTGAAACTTAGAATTATGAACCTCTTTAAAGTCTTCAATCCACCTAATATTTTCTCTAGCAAGATCACCAAAGAATTTTTCAGGATTTTCGATTGATTCCCTATAAAGACTTAAATACTCATCAAAATCTTTTATGTGAGGATTTGAGAATTTGGGATTTGGATTGTATATTTCTTGAGTCAATTTAAAGTATTGATGGTTGAGGATTTATAAAAGTTTTACCTTTTGGATTAGACATGATTTTTGTAACTAACATTTCATAATCTTCTTCATTTTCCTCAAAATTAATATCGGCAGCATTAACAATTAAGACAGGGGCTTTTTCATAATCCAAGAAAAATCTTGAATAAGCCTCATTGATCTTTGTTAAATACTCATTTGTTAGATATTGTTCGTATTCATTCCCTCTTTTATCTATTCTGCTCATTAAAACTTCTACGGGAGCCTGAAGATAAATAACAAGATCTGGTGTCGGGGAGTCAAGTGTTAAATGTTCATACACCTTGTCATAAAGTTTCATTTCTTCAGCTGACAAAACCACTTCAGCAAATAATCTGTCTTTTTCTAATATGAAATCTGCAACCCTTACAGGCTCAAATAAACTTCTCTGTTTTAACTCTTCCATTTGCTGAACTCTTTGAAAAAGAAAAAATAATTGAGCAGCAAGAGCAGACTGTGTTGGATTTTTATATGAGGCCTCCAGAAAAGGGTTTTCAGCGGGCATTTCGAGCAAAATGTCATAATTGAATGATTTTGCGAGTTTATTAGCCAAAGTGGTTTTACCAACCCCAATTGGCCCCTCAACTGCAATATATTTAGGAAAAGGATCTTCTTTGTATGCTAATTTCATAGAATATATAAAATTTAGATTATCTTAATTCTTCAGAAAATCCAAATTCTTTTCCTTCGCCCTTTCTAGGGTTGTAATTTCCATTAGATTCGACAGTTTTTTTGACTTTTTCTAGCATCTTTTGCTGAGATTTAGCATCATTACGCTGAAAGTTAGTCCACCACTTTCCAAGATCTGATTTATCCTTTGAAACTTTCTCTCTAATTAAAAGAAAATCATAGCCCGCCCTAAATCTTGGATGCTTGATAATCTTGTTAGGATTATTTTTTAATCTATCATTTAGTTTTAATTGCAGGTACCAAATATCCTTAATATAACTAATGAACTTTCTTGGTATAGCAGTAATTCTTTGTTGCTCAGCAATAACTGAGTCCATTGATCTAAAAAATTTCCTTACGTTAATTCCGTTTTCAGAAGAACATCTTTCAATTAATTTTGGCCACAAGATTGCAGCTAATAGAAAGCCCGGAGTTATTGACTTCCCATCTTTAAATCTCTTATCAGTATTTTTAAATGACTCATCATAAATTTTATTATTAGGATATTTCTTTTCTAAATTAATAAGATATTTGGCAACATCAAAAGACACTAGCTTTTTATAATTTCCATACCCATATCCGTTTAGAAAGATTTTGCAGAACTCATCAAACAATCTTGCATTTGAGATATCACCTAAAAGTTCTCCTTTCTCATAGATAGCTTCTTTTATTTTGCTATTAATTTTGAAATTAAGCTTGGTAGAAAATCTTATGGCTCTCAAACTCCTAACTGGATCCTCTTCAAATCTATATAGCGGATCTCCTATGGAAATAATTTTTTTTTCTTTTACGTGCTGGATGCCCTGATGGAAGTCTTTAAAGGTTTTATTTATTGGACAAAAATAAATAGCATTTATTGAAAAATCTCTCCTATTGCAATCATCCTCGATGCTACCCCAAATATTATCTCTGATTATTTTTCCAGCATCATCCTTTATAAGATCATTTTCTATAGTCGTATTATCTTTGTTGAATCCAGCTCTAAAGGTTGCAACTTCTATTATCTGCTTTCCTTTATATATATGAACTAGCTGGAATCTCTTTCCAATAATCCTTGAAGCTTTAAAGATCTTTCTGATCTCCCTTGGCTCAGCATTTGTAGCGATATCAAAATCCTTAGGTTTAATATTTGCCAATAAATCTCTAACACAGCCACCAACGAGATAGGCTTCATAATTATGATCTTGTAGTTTTTTGACTATCTCCACAGCGAAGGAACTTATATTTTTATCCCAGTCTTTTGAGCTAATAGGATGTTTATTGCTCGAAGTCTTTTTAAAAAGGTTTTTTAGTATCAAGTTTATAAATTTTCTGAGAGATTTTGATAATCTTCTTTTTTTAGGCGTGGGCCAAATGTTTGGACTATCTGTGCAGCTGCCAAATTGGCAAATGAACCGCATTCATAAAGATCTTTACCATTAAGCATTGCATGCATAAATGCACCAGCAAACATATCACCAGCACCATTCGTATCAATTGCTTTAACTTCCAAACCTTCATTTTTGATAACTTCTCCACCAGAAACAATAAAGCTTCCATTTGATCCATCAGTTATCACTGTTGTGAAGTTTTTGTTTTTTAAAATCTCAATTGCATTATCTATATTATCGGTTTCAGTGAGAGCTAATGCCTCATCGTGATTTCCAAAAACATAATCCACTTTATATGAAAGAATTTTTTCAAATTTATCTCGAAAACCATGAACAATGCCATCATTGGATAAAGATAACGCTTTTTTAGTTCCAAAACCTTCCAAAGAATCAAGTGATTTAATTACAGAATTAAAGTTAGAATCGCTTGTTACCATATAACCCTCTATATAAAAGATCTTAGATTTTTGAATATATTCAAAATTTATATCATTCTCATTAAGATGCTCGCTAATTCCTAAAGTGCTACACATAGTTCTTGCAGCATCAGGAGTAACAAGGACTAGACATTTCCCAGTTGGAGTACTTTGGTCATTTGAACTAATCCCTATGTGATCAATGCCAGCTTCCTTGAGGCTTTTTAAATACTTATTACCATCCTCATCATTATTTAGCTTACATACATGATGACAGGTTGAACCAAAATAAGATGCAGCAACTAAGGAGTTGGTTGCAGACCCACCGCAATCAACCACTGATTCTAGATCAAGACCTGAAAGCTTATCTAGTATTACATTTTGCTCATCCCTTGACTGGATTACCATTTCATCTGGTTTCATCCCAATTTCATCTAAAAAAGTTTGCTCAACTTTAAATTGAGTATCAACTAAGGCGTTACCAATTGCTGTTATATCATGACTCATACACTGTCCTTATTTTATTTATAACCTCGTTAAGAATCTTTTTATTATGTTTTGTAGAGATAAAACCTGCTTCGTATTTAGATGGTGCAAAGTATATACCTTGATTGAGGCAGCCTTTAAAAAAACTTACAAAATATTTATCATTTGATGCGCTGACATCATCAAAATTTTTTGGGAATTCTTCAGTAAAGAAAAATCCAAACATTCCTCCTATTTGATTAGAAGAGAAGGGGATTCCTTTTTTTAACATCTCACTTTTAATATTTGTTAATAGATAATTAGCATTAGCTTCGAGCTCTTGGTAAGGATTTGTTTTTATAAGTTCACTAATAAGGCACTTCCCAGCCGCAACAGCTAATGGATTCCCAGATAATGTGCCCGCCTGATAAACAGGCCCCTCTGGAGCAAGAAAATTCATTATTTCTGCTTTACCACCAAATGCTCCTACGGGAAGACCTCCGCCTATTACCTTTCCCAAGGCAGTTAGGTCTGGCGTGATTCCATATAATTCTTGAGCTCCACCTAAAGAGACTCTAAAACCAGTCATCACCTCATCGAAAATCAATACTGATCCATTTTCATAAGTTTTAACTCTTAATGTCTTTAGAAAATCTTCATCTCCAGGAATAAAACCCATGTTTCCAGCTATTGGCTCAATAATTACAGCAGCTAGCTCATTTTTAATAGATTCAAAAACTTCTAAAAAAGCGTCTATGTCGTTGTATGGAATACTAATTGTCTGTCTTGCTAGCTCCTCAGGCACACCTGGTGAATCAGGCAAACCAAAAGTTGAGACTCCTGAACCAGCTTTTATTAGGAGAGAATCTACATGACCGTGGTAGCAACCAGTAAATTTAATAATCTTATTACGTCCCGTAAATCCTCTAGCTAATCTTATACAACTCATAGTTGCTTCAGTTCCAGAATTAACCATTCTTATTTTTTCAATAGAGGGCATCACTGTTCTTATTAACTCACCGATCGATGTTTCTGCTTCCGTTGGCGCTCCATAACTTGTTCCTAAATCAGCTTGGTCTTTAATTGCTTTTATTATTTTTGGATTGCTATGTCCCAAAATCATTGGACCCCATGATCCAATAAAATCGACATAATCATTACCATCAACATCATGCAAATATGCTCCAGAAGCACTTTTTATGAAAATAGGAGAACCATTAACATTTCCAAATGCACGAACGGGCGAATTAACACCGCCAGGCATTACTGACTTTGCTTTATTAAAAAGAGATTTGGATTTAGTTGTTTTACTCAAAATTAAAATTATTTACAAAAAAACTTGCTGATTCAGCAACATCTTGTGAGTTAAAAATAGCATCACTTAAAGCAATCATATCAAAATTTAGCAATGCAACCTTATGAAAGTTTTCTTTGTTTATACCACCAATAATTACTTTGCTAGAAACACTAAAGTTATTTATTAGGTCTAAGTCATTTTTTTCAATTGGGATAGCTTCCTTCTTTGTTAAAGAATTAGAAAAGGCACCAAATGAAACATATTCAGCCCCTTCCTTTATAGCTTTTTTAGCTTCCTCAATTGATGATTTACAAGTCCTGCCGATAATAAGATTTTTGTATTTATTTTTTACCTTTTCTACTGGCATATCATTTTTTCCTAAGTGGACACCGTCTGCGCCTATTTCAATAGCAAGATGAGGATAGTCATTGATAAAAGCAATTCCATCCTTATTCTTAATTTGATTAACAAGGCTGGAGAAAAAATATTTAAGTTCTTCTGTGATTTCCTCTTTATACCTGATCTGAAAAACCTTTACTCCACATTCAAGGCATATATTGATATCATCCAACAGTTTTGTTGTCTCAAAATTAGGAGGAGTTATTGCATAAATACCCTTTAATTTATCTTTAGCATCAATCACGATATAAAATATAACAGAATAAAATGGATAAAATATTAATTCTTTTTTCAACAACTGATGGCCATACTGTTTCGATATGTAATCGAATCGGAGAAATCCTATCTGCAACTGGATCTGTAATAATTTCAAGTCTAGAAGATATTTCACAGATCGAATTAGAGAATGCAGACAAAGTTCTAGTTGGGGCAAGCATTCGATATGGAAAGCATAATAAGAATCTCTTTAGCTTTTCTAGAAAGTATAAAAGCATTTTAGATTCAAAAGAAAATGCTTTTTTTAGCGTTAATGCTGTAGCAAGAAAACCAGAAAAAAATGATCCAGGAACAAATCCATATTTAATTAAATTCCTTAAACAATCATCATGGCAACCAAAAAAATTAGGAGTTTTTGCTGGCAAAATTGATTATCCTAAGTATAAATTTATTGATAAGTACATGATCAGGTTAATTATGTGGATTACTGATGGGCCTACAGATATTAGAAAATCGTTTGAATTTACAGATTGGTCAAAAGTAGATGACTTTGCAAATGACATATTTAAATAAGTAATATTGTTTTTATTGAAACTGATACTATAAATTTATTAAGATAACGCTATGGAACAAAATACATCTATAAATGTAACTGAAAGTGCACAAAAAAGAATTCAAAATCTGCTTCCAGAGTATGAATCAAATGCTTTTCGTGTTTATGTTACTGGTGGAGGTTGTTCCGGTTTCCAATATGGCTTTAAATTCGATTCTGAAGAAGCTTTCGATGATGATGTAATCGATTTCGGTCACTTTAGAGTTTTATTAGACTCTCTTTCATATCCTTATTTATATGGATCCGAGCTAGATTATGTTGAAGATCTTTCAGGTGCTAAATTCATAATTAAGAATCCTAATGCAAAGACCACATGCGGATGTGGCGAGTCTTTTACAGTCTAGGCTCAATAAGCAAACCTTTTTCTAGAAAAGCTAAATATGCAAATGCTGCTGATTCTAAAAATTTTGCAGAGATTATATGATCTGTAAGCTTAAGAGAGGATCCAATATTTTCCTCTAATCTCTCTAAGAGAAAATTATTTTTCGCTCCGCCACCATGTAACAATATTTCATGAGGCTCATCAAAAGTATTACAAAAATCAGATATACATATAGCGGTTAGTTCACTTAAAGTTGTTAAAAGATTTTCAGGTGTATCTGAATTAAGCTCATTGAGACCGTAGTAAAAAGATTTATCATCAGCTCTGGGATAATTTGCAGCACGAATTTTCTCTAGCAAATTATCTAAGATCTTCTCATTTATCTGTCCTTTAGAAGCAATTTTTCCATCCTCATCAAATGGTATTCCAAAGTGGCGCATTGCAACCAAATCAATTAAGCAATTACCAGGCCCGATATCTGTAGCTATTTTAATATTATTTCCATCTAAGTATGTGCCATTAGATATTCCTCCAATATTGAGAATGATCTTTCTTTTATTTGATTCTGCGAATAAATATTTGTGAAATTCTGGAACAAGCGGGGCACCTAAACCACCTTTTTGCATATCATAGTTTCTAAAATCATGGATTACATCTATTCCAACTTCATCAGCAATAAATTGAGCACATCCAATTTGAAAACTTCTCTCAGAATCATGAAACATAGTTTGCCCAGGGAATCCTATTTTAGATATTAAAGATATATCTATTTCTTTAATTAAATCTTTTATCAGCTCTACAGAGCTTTTATTTAAACTCTCTTCGAGCTCGACTACAATTTCATTATCACTTTTTTCTTTAAAACCTTTTCGGATAGCATCTTCATATTTTGGTTTATAGTTTTCTTCTAGATCCTTTGATTTCGAATGAATAAGCTTAAATCCATCACTAAAATCTACAACACATCCATCGATTGAATCAGCACTTGTGCCCGACATAAGGCCAATAAAATATTTACTCATAGGCTACTTCACTACTTTTCATGTCAAAAACCTGCAAAGCTTCTTTACTCTCTTGAACAATAGCCTTAAACCCCTCTAACTTGGACTTTTCAATTGGTTTTGCTGATGGTAGCTCTACCTTTACTGGGTCAGTTCTTTTATCACCAATTCTAAATTCATAATGTAAATGTGGTGCAGTTGCTAATCCGGAGTCACCCACAAAAGCAATAATCTGTCCTTGGGAAACTTTTGAGCCAACTTTTATTTTTGAATCAAATTTTTCTAGGTGAGCATAGAGAGTTGTTATATTACCGCCATGACGAATCTCAATAGTTCTTCCATAGCCGCTTTTCCATCCTGCAAATGAAATAACACCCTCTCCTGAAGCCTTTATCGGAGTATTCCTTCTTGCTGCATAGTCTACTCCGTTATGAGCTTTAATCTTATGAAGTATTGGGTGCATTCTATTTGGATTAAAGTGAGAGCTTATGTATGCAAAATCTAATGGAGCTCTTAAAAAAGCTTTTTTTACATTATTACCATCTTCATCAAAATACTGCTTACCAAGGTCTTCATCAAAATATCTATGCGCAGTATATCTTTTGCCATTATTAATAAATTCAGCAAAAACTATGTCGCCACTGGAAATTTTTTCTCCTTCTGAGTAGTCAGTTTCATAAATCACAGAAAACTTATCTCCATTTCGGACATCAAAGATAAAATCGATATCCCATCCAAAAATAAATGCGAAATCCATAATAATGCTATCTGGCATATTCGCCCTGAGACCAGATTCATAAAAAGAGCTTTGAATCTCTCCTACACTTATGGATTGAAGTTTTTCGACATCTTTTACAATCTTTTCAATTAAGATATCTTCTTCAATATTTACTCTTAGGCTATTTAAAACATCTTTTTTAATTTCAATCCTATTTATTTCGTCATCTAGAAAAGAAAATTTAATTTCATCACCCGGCTTAATATTCTTTAGCTCGTTACTGCGATCAAGTTTAAGGATTTTATAAACAGTATTTAAAGGAACCCTGTAGTCTTCAAAAATAATTGACAAATTTTCTCCGTCTTTTACTTCATGAATTAAAGAAGTTTCAACACTCTCCTCTTGAGGTTTAAAAAGCTCTTCAATGTATACATCTTCAATTGGTGGAGCCTCATTATTCTTTCTATCTACACTCAGAAGAACAATTAAACATGCTGCTAGCATAAATGCCAATACGACATACTTAAAAGAGATTCTTTTATATTCAATCATTAGTCTTCTAAATTGAGGATTTCTGCATTACCACCAAAAGCAACTGTATTTTTAGTTATTGATCTCTCATCAACAAATTGAAGTAAGTAGTTTGGACCACCAGCCTTAAAACCAGTCCCTGATAAACCTGTGCCACCAAATGGTTGAGAACCAACTACAGCACCTACAATATCTCTATTGATATAAGTATTTCCAGCAATAGATTTATTAATGATGTCATCTGCCTTTGATTCAATTCTAGAATGGACACCCATGGTTAAACCATATTGTTTATTTTTTAGAGCAGTTAAAATTTGATCAAGCTCGTCAGTTTTATATTTGATGACATGAAGTATTGGCCCGAACTTTTCTTCATTTATATCATCAATCGTATTTAATTCAATTAAGGTCGGTGAGACAAAATTACCATCAGGAGCTTGATCGTGGCTGAAGACCTGATATCCATTTTTTGAACATTCTGAGACATATTCAAGAAGTATATTTCTTGATTTTTCATCGATTATTGGACCAACATCACAGTGGAAATCTTCAGGATTCCCAACACTAAGTTCGGCCATTGCGTCTTTAATCATCTTTACTAGATCATCAAAAATACTTTCATGAATAATTGCTAATCTCAAAGCAGAACATCTTTGTCCAGCGCTATTAAAAGAAGATCGCATTATGTCGTCAACAACTTGCTCATGAAGCGAGCTTGAATCTATAAACATTGCGTTGAGACCTCCGGTTTCTGCAATTAAAGAAGAGATGGGGCCATCTTTTTTTGCTAATTGAAGATTAATTTTCTTTGCAGTTGTTGAAGACCCTGTAAAGGCAACTCCAGAAACATGATCAAATGAAATTAATTTTGATCCTACTGAGCCATCCCCTTGGATTAATTTTAAGGCAGATTCTGGCACGCCATTCTTATAAAAAAGCTCAATCATCATAGTTGCAATTATTGGAGTATGCTCAGATGGCTTTGATATAACTGAATTTCCAGTTACAAGAGCTGCAGCTATCTGACCTGCAAAAATAGCAAGTGGGAAATTCCATGGACTAATGCATATAAAAGTACCCTTTGACTGATAAAAAAGTTGATTAGATTCACCTGTTGGACCATTGAGGTTATTGGGCTCGCTTAAAAGAGTTTTAGCATTGTCTGCATAATACCTAAGAAAATCGACTGCCTCTCTAATTTCATCATAGGAATCTTTATATGTTTTCCCAGCTTCGTGAATTAAGAAGTACAAGAATCTTGTAGAATCTTTCTCTAAACTATCGGCAATTCTATATAAAATATCTGCACGAACGCTGACTGGAGTGTTTTTCCAATCAGAACATTGTTGAAAATTTAATTCATCTTCTAAATCTGCAAAAGAGCAGCTGCCAATCTCACTACCATTCGCTATTGAATATCTTTTCTCATTTTTAAATTCGTCAATCTCACCACAAAAGTTTTTTGCTGCAACCTTTAAATTATCGAATTTCAAAAGGTCTGATTTAAGAGTTAAAAGATTCTTAGGTTCGCTTAAGTCATATCCAGATGAATTAACTCTTGGAGAAAAGATATCTGATGGATTAACAATTTTCTCATGCTGAAGCTTATCAATAGCTTTTTTTACAGATTTAACTGGATTTTCTGCTAAATCATCTGGACTTACTTCTTGGTTAAGCAAGTTATTCACAAACGAACTATTAGCACCATTTTCAAGTAACCTTCTTACTAAATATGGAAGTAAATCCTTATAGGGGCCAATAGGAGCATAAATTCCTGCTGAGGGTATACCCCCCAAAACTTTATCTGCCGACTTATAAAGTAGCTCCCCCATTCCAAAAAGTCTTTGGAATTCATATTCTTTTTCTTCGGCCATAAAGTAAATCGAAGCTACAGAATGAGCATTATGAGTAGCAAATTTAGGCATTAGATTATCTGACTCAAGAAGTTTAGAGGCAATAAATAAATAGTTAAGGTCAGTAAGGCTTTTATTAATAAGAACTGGGAACCCATCATGGCCTCCGGCTTGAGAGAATTTTATTTCTCCATCCCAATAAGCACCTTTCGTCAATCTGACATGCATTTTTTCTCTTTTAGAGCACAACTCATTTGCCCAATTGACAACATTTGATGCTCTTTTCCCATAAGCTTGTATGGCAAAACCTAACCCGCTCCAGTCCTTTATTTTTTTATTCAAAGCAACTTCTTCAATCAAATCTTGACTAATGGAGAGTCTGTGTTGTTCTTCAGCATCAATAGTTATTTCTACATCATTCTGATATGCAAGGTTAACTAGACTTAGGATTGATTTAAGGATCTCTTTTTTTGTTAACTCATATTTAAGAGTTTCGTATCTAGGATGAAGAGCCGAAAGCTTTATTGATACTCCATGATTGATTCCAAACTCTCTATTAAGGTTAGCAACCCTTTCAATTGCTTCCACATAAGAATTATAGAAACCTTCTGCTTGTGATTTAGTTCTTGCAGCTTCACCTAGCATATCAAAGCTATGAATGGACTTTTTAAGATTTGAACTTTTTATCACAGCATCAAAATCATTTCCCATTACAAATTCCTTACTCAAGATCTGCATTGCTGTCATGATTGCTTGTCTCACTGAAGTCTCACCAGTTTTTTGTGTAAGTTTGCCTATCCATTCAAGCGGATTATCAAACATTGCTCTTGGAGGTTGAATTACTTTGCCTGCAATTAGTAAGCCCCAAGTGGCTGCATTAACAAATAAACTATCTGCTTGATTTATATGATCTACCCAATTTGAATTTGTAATCTTTTCAGATATTAATTCATCTTTGGTATTGTTATCCGGAATTCTGAGAACAGATTCAGCAAGACACATTAGGGCAACACCCTCATCGTTTGTTAGCCCATACTCACTCAGAAATTTGTCTAGTAGCGTTCTACCTGACTTATTTTTCCTACACTCGGTAATTATTTTTTTTGTTGCCGAAAAGATTTCTTTCTCTTTGGAGTTATCAAATTCACTTATTAAATATTTAGCAATTTCCTTATCTGAATGGAATTTTGTGAAATCTTTCATAAAGTTATTTTATACTATGATGGAGAAAAATTTTTATGAAAGAATCTCTTGAATTAATAAAGCGAGGCATCGATGAACTCCTTACTGAGGACGACCTTGTTTCAAAACTTAAATCTAAAAAACAACTAACTGTTAAAGTTGGATTTGACCCAACTGCACCCGATCTTCATCTTGGTCATACTGTAATCTTAAACAAGATGAGGCACTTCCAAGATCTTGGTCATAAGGTAGTTTTTTTAATCGGAGATTTTACTGGAAGAATAGGGGATCCCTCAGGCAAAAATAAAACACGCCCATCACTTGAAAAAGAGGAGCTTGAAAAAAATGCCAAAACATATTCTGATCAGGTGTTTAAAATCTTAAATAAAGATTTAACAGATATTAGATTCAACTCTGAGTGGTGTGAAGGTCTAGGTGCCGACGGAATTATTGGACTTGCATCAAAATATAATTTAGGTCGCATGCTAGAAAGAGATGATTTTTCTAAACGCTATAAAGCAAGTCAACAAATTGCTATTCACGAGTTTTTATATCCTTTAATTCAGGCCTATGACTCAATTGCTCTCAATGCTGATGTTGAAATGGGCGGTACTGACCAAAAATTTAATCTCCTTGTGGGAAGAGAGCTACAAAGAGCATTTGATCAAGAACCTCAAGTTTGTATCACCCTTCCTATCTTAGAAGGTTTGGATGGAACTAATAAAATGTCTAAATCTTTAGATAATTATGTTGGTATCAATGAAGATCCAGACGAAATGTTCGGCAAAATTATGTCAATTTCTGATGATTTGATGTGGAGATGGTTCGAATTGCTGAGTTTTAGGCCTATAAATGAGATAAATGAGCTCAAAAAAGAGGTTAAATCGGGTATGAACCCTCGAGATGCCAAGATTTTGCTTGCTGAAGAGATAATTGAGCGATTTCATTCTAAAGAAGATGCTGGAAATGCAAAAAATACATTTCTTGACAGATTCCAAAAGGGAGCGAAGCCAAAAGATATAGAAACTTTCTCAATTTCCCTGGATGGTGACATTGCAATTGGAAACTTGTTAAAAGAATCTGGATTAGTTCAAAGCACATCGGAAGCAATGCGTTTAGTGAAACAAGGAGCAGTTAAAATCAATGATGAAAAAATTGATGATCCAAAACTCAGTATTGCAAAAAATCAGGAGCTCCTTGTTCAAGTTGGTAAGAGAAGATTCTTAAAAATTAAGACTTAATTATTTCTTAGAAATTTCATTTAGAGCAAATCCATATATTTCAGATATTGCTTCTATCTGTTTTGATCGAGGTGTCCCTGCACCATGTCCAGCTCGATCTTCAATTCTAATTAAGATTTTATTTTCACAACCTTGAGCTTCTTGAAGACGGGCTGCAAATTTATATGAGTGAGAAGGTACAACACGATCATCTCTGTTTGAAGTAAAAACTAAAGTGGTTGGATAACAAGTTCCATCTTGAATATTGTGGTAGGGCGAATACTCATACAAATTTAAAAAAGCATCTTTTTCATCTGGTGATCCATAGTCGCTTGTCCATGCCCAGCCAATTGTAAACTTATGAAATCTCAGCATGTCCATAACGCCAACTCCCGGTAAAGCCACTTTGAATAATTCTGGATTTTGAAGCATAGTTGCTCCAACTAAAAGTCCACCATTTGACCTTCCTTCAATTGCAGTTGTCTCTGGAGAACCAATTCCAGTTGCATGTAAAAATTTTGCAGCATAGGCAAAATCATCAAAGACATTTTGCTTATTGAAGAGCATCCCATCTTCGTGCCATTTTGCTCCATACTCTGATCCACCTCGCAAACTTGCAACCGCAACTACGCCACCTTGATTCATCCAAGATAAAAATCTTTTACTAAAACCTGGAAGAATTGAGATATCAAAGCCTCCATATCCATAAAGCAACACCGGTGTATTTTCATCAATATTTATATTACTTAAACTACTGATATGCAGTGGTATTTTAGTTCCATCTTTTGATTCATAAAACCATAATTTTGTCTCATAATCATCTACATTATGATCTGCTAGACGTTCTTCCCAAAAAACATCGTAAGAGAAATCTTCCATATTTATCTTATAGATTTTTGTCGGTGTAACGTAGTTAGAAAAATTAAAGTAAGTTTCCTTGTCATCTATTCCACCACCAAATCCGCCTATGGTTCCAGCGAGCTCAAAATTGAAATCATTAAGATGATTCCCATTCATATCGAAGAATTTAATTTTTGAAATGGTATCTGCCAGATAATTAATAACTATTTTCTCATTAACTATATTGACGGAACGAATTGCAAAATTAGATTCACTAATTACGTCGTTCCAAACATAAGATCCGTTTTTAATTGTTAGCGCTGTAACTTTTCCATTAGGAGCATTTTCTGTTGAGTAGAAAAACAGAACATCTTCTTTGCTTGTAATATATCCATACTCACCAATTAGCTCATCGATGACTGGAATGAAATTTTCAGAATCATTAGATTTAATATAGATCCTATTTTTTTCTTCTGTTCCATCACTGATAGAAAGAATTTTATGAGCATTATTTTCGGAAATCGAAATCGACCAACTCCATCTGGGTTGTTCAGGATTTTCATAAATTAGCTCATCTTCATCTTGTGATGTACCCAGCTTATGGAACATTAATTTTGGTTGTTCATTTATATCTGCTAGCAACTCATCCGTTGGCTCAGAATATTTCTGATAATAAAAACCTGAATTATTTTTTTCCCAAACGGCTCCAGAAAATTTTGACCAATTAATCGTCTCCTCCAAAAGCTCTCGAGTTTCTATATTCATAATTTTCCAAACACGCCAATCTGATCCTCCATCCGAAATTGAATATGCGATCCATTTTCCATCTGGACTTATGCTGGTTCCTCCCAAAGAGAATGTTCCATCTTCTGAAAATGAATTTGGATCAATTAATACTTCTGCCTCGCATTCTTCAAGACAGTTTTTCATCATTAATTTGCTATGTTGCCAATCACCCTCATTAAAATAGTAAAAAATTCGATCATTTTGCACATATGGAGTACTAATTGACTCCCCATCCCATACTTTTTCTAAATCTTTGCCAATTTTTCGAGTAAAAGGGCCTTTTTTTAGGTATTTTTCAGTAAATTTGTTCTGATTTTGCTCCCAAGCAGTAGATTCAGGTGAAGTAAAGTCCTCAAGCCACCTATATTGGTCCTCAACTGTTACTCCGAAGATCTCCTCAATAGTGCCATCTTTCCTAGATTCTGGGTAATTTTCATCATTATTCATATTTGAGCAACCTGCTACAAAAATAAGGGTTATAAAGTAGATACGGGATAGTTTCATGTATACAATATCTTATCAATAAATTAGAGGTAAAAATATGAATCAATTCATTGCAGCATGGGAATTTGCGCTTAAAAACTTTCAATATCTATTTTTACTAGTTTTACCAGTAATGGTGAGTGAAATGCTAGTCGCATATTTGTTAATACCCATTGATGGAATGGATCCAATGGATATAAGCGAGTATATGTCCGGAAACGTAGCAAGCATTATGATAGTTTCGCTTATTGCTATTGTGCTCAGTGTATCTCTTACAGGCGGATTAATGTTTGCTTATCAATCAATTCTATCGCAAGAGGCCTCTAATCCAATAAATGCATTATCTGCTGGGTTTAAGAAATTCTTTCCATTGCTTGGAGCAACTATTCTTTCATCCTTATTGATTGGTTTGGGAGCAATCCTTTTAATACTACCTGCTTTTTATTTTATGGGGCGTGTCTATCTTTTCCCAGCATATATTATGTTTGAAGATAAGGGCGTTATGGATTCTCTTAGAGCTTCATGGGAAGCAACCGATGAACATGGAACAACCCTTTTCTTTTTAACCTTAGTATTTTTTGTACTTACACTTGTGCCTGGCTCATTAATATCAGGTTTAATATTTGAAGGGAATCCAGTTGCTGGAACTATTGGGGCAGGGGTTGTTGAATATATTTGCATTCTTCCTTGGATGTACATCTACTTTAGTTTATATAAATCTATAAAGAGCTAAACGTATTGTTGTGATTGCATTTGGAGGGTAAAATGCTCCTTCCAATTTAATTGGGTCTGTAGCTCAGCTTGGTTAGAGCGCACCCCTGATAAGGGTGAGGTCGGTGGTTCGAGTCCACCCAGACCCACCATTTTATTATTTCAAAGCTATAATAAATGATATGAAAAGGCTAACTTTCTCTCTTTTTATTTTTCTCTGCTTGAACTCAGTAGCTCACCCAAATGGAGCTATAAAGGAATATTCAAAAGAGTTAGCGCATTACCCATCACCACTGCCAGATAGAGTTGTTTTAACCTGGAATGATGATCCTGCAACTACTCAAGCAGTTAATTGGCGAACAGATATATCTGTAAAAACTGGGCTTGCGCAACTTGCTGTTGCAAATGCAAATGGTAGAGCACTCAAGCCAAATGAATTTAAAGCGGAAACAAGTTATTTCAAAAGTGATATTAATGAAGCTCATTATCACAGTGTTACGTTTAATAATCTTCAACCTAATACCTTATACGCTTACCGAGTTGGGGACGGGGTTAATTGGACGGAGTACTATCATTTTAAAACTGCAAGCTCTGAAGAAGAACCTTTTAGTTTCATTTATTTTGGTGATGCTCAAAATGAGGTCAAGACTCATTGGTCAAGAGTTTTCAGGGAAGCTTTTCGTGATGCGCCAAGAGCTGCATTTACTCTCCATGCTGGTGATTTAATTGATATTCATAATATGGACTCACAATGGGGTGAATGGCATCAAGGCCCTGATTGGGTAAATGGAACGATTCCGGTTATAGCAACCCCAGGTAATCATGAATATCAAAAAGACTCAGAGACAAAACGTATTTGGACAACAAAAGATGAAAGGAATATCAATATCGATATAACTTCATTAGACAATAGTGAGGGAGTCTTGGTAGTAAGCATTGAAGATCCAGAGGGCAGAGAAGGAGTTATGAGAGTAAGCGAAGTCGGGATAATAATTGATGCTGATAAAGGTATTGAAACAATTACAGGATTTCAAAAAGATGAATTAGTGAATAAGTTAATTTTAGGAGGACAGGCGCCGTTATATGATCGCTTACGTAATCCATCAAATATAGAGATTGTAAGCAATCATTGGAGACCTCAGTTTTCTTTCCCAATACAAGATGTTCCTGACGAAAGGCTTAAAGAAACCACTTATTTTATTGATTATCAAGGAGTAAGGTTTATTTCACTTGATTCAAACATTGCAATAGAAGAACAAAAACCATGGCTTCGAAAAGTACTTCAAGATAATCCTAATCGTTGGACAATTTTGACCTTTCATCATCCGCTTTACTCTCCTGCATCAAGCAGAGACAATGTGGCTATTCGAGAGCAGTGGAAGCCTATTTTAGATGAGTTTAGGGTAGATCTTGTTCTCAGCGGTCATGATCACAGCTATTCGAGAACGGGATTTGTTGATACTAAAAGTATAAAAAATGTTCCAGCTGGATATAAGCAAGCTTATGATCCAGAAATAGGAACTGTTCATGTTGTTTCAGTTAGTGGGCCCAAACTTTATGAGATTACAAAAGGTAAATTTGCTAAAAAGTTAGGCGAGAATACTCAGCTTTATCAAATTATAGATATTGAGAAAAATAATTTGAGATTTCGTGCTTTTACAGCCACTGGCGAACTATTTGATGAATTTCTTCTTCAGAAGCAATCAAACAAACCAAATAAACTAATCGAGAAATAGATCTAAAAATCTAATTACTTCCACTTAATGTTGCATCCCATCGAAGGGAATTGATCAGGATTAACTTCTTCATTATTTAGCACATTCTCTATGGCGTTCCTGAGATCTTTACCTGTCGGCTCTAATCCCGAGTTAGGAGAGCTTTCATCAAGTCTTCCACGATATACAAGCTTCTGAGATGAATCAAAGAGATAAAACTCTGGTGTACATTCAGCCTTGTACTGCTTTGCAACATCTTGAGTTGAATCAAATAGATAAGGAAATGATAGTCCAAGCTCTACCCACAATTCTCTCATTTTATCTGGACCATCCTGAGGATATTCTTCAACGTCATTCGAACTTATTGCTACTATATTAATAGTTTTATCAAAATCATTTGCAAGACGTTTAATTTCGTCATGATAATGAATGACATAAGGACAATGATTACAAATAAACATTATTAATGAGTGCTTATTTTTATCAAGATCATCTGAGGTGAATCTTTCTCCTGTAACAGTATTTAAAAGATTGAATGCAGCTAACTCAGATTTTAGGCTAAGCATGCTTGAATAAGTAAGTGCCATAGATCTATTTTAGAACATCTAGGTTAGGAATGGGCTGACCGAGGCCAGCCCGAGGAGGCTTCATAGCCAAAACTTAGTAGTGCGACTTAGTTTTAAACTTCGTTTGCCCAGATGACTGAGTTGCACCATGATATCCCTGACCTGCAGGCATATAGAATGTGATTCCTGGCAGCTCATGGAAAACATGTTCATGATAATCTGAACCAGCATCAGCTTGTCTTAGGTATACAGTGTGCGTATTTCCACTTGCGCCTTTAAATGGTCCAACTGAAACAGTTCCACTTACTTCTAAGCCTGACGTTGCAGAAGTAACATCAATCATAGAAGGATCGTAGGTTGTAACAATTTGGATTGAGCCATTTGTATACATGCCAGCGTGGACACCACAATGAGGATAAAGAGTTGTTGGCGTGGTGCCCGTTACTGTCAATGTGTAATTAGCTTGATCCCAACCTTCAGCTGAGCCAATGTTATTTGATCCAGATGTATCATTTTGAGTAGTTGATATTTCAAAAGGATGATTTGCAAAAACGCCTGAACCAGTTGGTTCAAAAACAATGGTATCCCCAACTCTTGCATAGATAACATGTGGATTAGAGTCAGCGTCTATACCATCTATTGTGTAATAAGCTGAGCCACTATTACCAACTGAATATGTAGTTGATCTAAAGTCTTCAACATCAGTAAGGCCAGTTCTGGAACTTTTATCTGTAATCCACTGAAGAGTATCAAATATCAGCTGATCAACTTCAGTACTATCGACTGTATCATCCAATATACCTTTTAAAGTTGGTGTTAAGTAATCTCTAGCAGTCATTGAGAAGTATGCTTGTTCATTTTCTGAATCTACATAAACTTTTTGAAGGAATGCAGACATTCCTCCAGATAAACTTTCTAGCTGAGTATTTGTAACGGTGTAGTCTGCTAAATCTAAATTAAGAAGAACATTCCTTACAAGCGTTGTATCACCCAAAGATGTTTCTGTTGATGCATCACGATTGAAAATTGCATCGTTAACAGTTGAAACAGCAGTTAGCCCAGTAACACCTGCTTGAGTTTGAAGCACGCTCAATGTTTCATACATCATTAATAGTTGTGTATTAACAACCGCAGCTTTATTAGATGCTGCATCATTAATGCTTTGGTATGGGTCATCAAAACGAATCATAAAGTTTGAATCAACTCCGAGTTTTTCTTTAAGCGTTGTGTAGTCAAATCTGTTATCAATAGCTAGCATTGTGCTTAATGGCGAAATAACAAGATTTTGATCAATAGTTGGATTAGCTAATCCCATTGTAAATGCGTCCGCATCATCAGTTACAGGATTAAAACCATCTTCAGCTAGTAATCTTACTGTGGTAGTTATGTTATCGTCTATTTCAAGCGAGAATGAACCATCAGAAGCTGTTGTAGTCGTGTAGACTGCACCCTCACATGTCTCATCACCATCTGAATCAGTAACTGAAACACAAACAGTAGCGGATTGAATATAGCCATCTCTTATAAGTACTCCATCATAATTTGAAGTAGTTGGATCATCAGATGTATCGTTCGTAACAGTAACACTAAATGATTGAGAATCTGAAGCAGTTCCATCTGATGCAGTTACGGTCAATTCATAAGTATTATCAGTATTAGCATCACCCGGTATTTCAAAGTCCGGAGCTGTATTAAACGTGACACTTCCAGTTGTGTTAATGCTGAATAAACTAGCATCAGCACCAGAAGTTATAGAAAAGGTAATTGTATCTCCATCTGGATCTGTAGCAGTAACTAAAAACGCACCAGTTTGGTTCTCTAATACAGAATACATAGATGTAGAGTTGGTAATTGTTGGTGGATTGTTACCGTAGCCGCCACCGCCGCCGCCACCGCCGCCGCCGTAGTCGCCACCACCGCCACCGCCGCCACCGCCGCAAGCAGCTATGGTTACAGTAGCTATAACAACTAATATGTTTTTAAAAATTGGTCTATTCATATAAGCCTCCTAAACGTATATATATAGAGTAAGGGAAATTCCCTTAAAATTTTTATTAATACTGGGCGTTCGAGATATTTAAGATTAGAGCGTGCCCGCTACAAATCAAGATCCTGACAAGACAGTAATTCTTCTAACTAAGGCTCAAAAAATAAATTTCAAGCCTTTAGTTTAAAAAAGATAGATTAATTTAGATCAAATCTGTCAGCATTCATGACTTTATTCCACGCAAGGACAAAGTCTCCTTTAAATTTATCAAGCGAATCGTCACTTGCATAAACCTCTACGAGAGCTCTCAGCTGTGAGTTAGAACCAAAAACTAAATCAGTTCTAGAAGCTGTTCTAACTTTCTCTCCAGAAACTCTATCGATTGCTTCATAAGAATTTCCAGTTCCGTTAGGTCTCCACTTAACTGACATATCTAGAAGAGTTCTAAAATAGTCATTAGATAATTCATCTTTATTTTCTGTAAAAATACCATATCCACTTGCACTAATCCCTAAAGATCTAAGACCACCAACTAAAACTGTCATCTCTGGAGCTGTAAGTCCAAGTAATTGTGCTTTATCAAGCATAATTTCTTCAGGATTAACGTTAAGCCCAGCTTTGTGAAAGTTTTTAAAACCATCTGATTGTGGTTCAAGAACTTCAAAAGATTCAACATCTGTATTTTCTTGCGTTGCATCACCTCGCCCTGGAGTAAATGGAACTTCAATACCAGAGGCTTTTTCAATAGCGACATTACCTGCTAAGACAATAATATCAGCAACTGAGGCGCCAGTTTCTAATGCAATTGCTTCATAAATGTCTAACACTTTACTTAATTGATCAGGATTATTAGCTTCCCAATTCTTTTGAGGCTCTAATCTTATTCTTGCGCCATTTGCGCCACCTCGCATGTCAGAACCTCTATAAGTAGATGCACTTGACCAAGCTGTTTCAACCATTTCTTGAATTGATAAACCACAATTGTGAATTTTCTCTTTTACGACACTTACATCATAAGTTGAATCTCCAGCAGGGACAGGATCTTGCCAAATCAATTCCTCTTCAGGAACTTCTGGTCCCATATATCTTGTTTTAGGTCCCATATCTCTGTGCAATAACTTGAACCAAGCTCTTGCAAAAGCATCTGCAAAATCATCTGGGTTCTCATGAAAACGTTTTGATATTTCTTTGTAGCTTGGATCTTCTCTCATCGCCATATCAGCAGTTGTCATCATTGTTGGAACTTTTACTGATGCATCTTCCGCATCTGGAGCCATATCTTCTTCTTTTTGCCCAACAGCATGCCAAATGTGAGCACCTGCAGGACTCTTTGTTAGCTCCCATTCATATCCAAAGAGCAAGTCAAAGTATCCATTATCCCATTGTGTCGGATTTGCAGTCCATGCTCCCTCGATACCGCTAGTAATAGTGTCACTTCCAACACCTGAACCAAAACTGCTTGTCCACCCAAATCCCATCTCTTCAAGAGGAGCTCCTTCTGGTTCAGCTTGAACATGATCTTCAGTACTTGCTCCATGAGCCTTACCAAAAGTATGTCCACCAGCAACAAGCGCAACCGTTTCTTCATCGTTCATAGCCATTCTGCCAAATGTCTCCCTAATATCTCTTGCACTCGCAAGCGGGTCAGGGTTTCCATCTGGTCCCTGAGGATTTACATAAATTAATCCCATCTGGACAGCAGCTAAAGGATTATCAAGTTCTCTGTCACCTTTATATCTACTACTTTCTAACCATCCAGTTTCAACACCCCAATGAATATCTTCTTCCGGACCCCAGATATCAGGCCTTCCACCACTGAAACCAAAAGTTTTTCCGCCCATGGATTCAATTGCTACATTGCCAGCTAATATTAATAGATCAGCCCAACTTATTTTTTTGCCATATTTTTGTTTAACTGGCCAAAGTAGTCGTCTTGCTTTATCAAGATTCCCATTATCAGGCCAACTATTTAGAGGAGCAAACCTCTGTGCGCCAGTTCCACCGCCACCTCGACCATCTGTACTTCTGTATGTCCCAGCAGCATGCCAAGTCATTCTTATAAAAAATGGACCATAGTGACCATAATCAGCAGGCCACCATTCTTGTGAATCTGTCATTAGATCATTTAGGTCTTTTTTTAGTGCATCATAGTCAAGATCTTCAAACTCTTTCCTATAATCAAACCCTTCATCCATAGGATCTGATTTTCTATCATGCTGGTGAAGAATATTTAGATTTAATTGCTCAGGCCACCAATCTTTATTGGATGTTCCGCTTGAGCTATTGCTTGTCATCGCGCCATGCATAACAGGGCACTTGCCTTCATTTTCCATCGAAAACTCCTTTAATCAGTTTTAATACTTTCCTTTAAAGATTCTAAACTTTTTTTCGATGTAATTTAATAAAAACCTATATTTTTTTTCTACTCTATAACCATTAGGTCTTTCGCAATAATTGTCTCACCATCGTAGACAGATGAAATCTCTTTATAGATATCATCTGGCGATGAGCCCCAAAATAGAATATGAGAAAGCACTAACTTTTTTGGTTTTACTCTCTTAGCTATCTCACCCAATTCCAGAGTAGATGTGTGGTGACCCTTATGATACTTCTGCCAATCAGGAGTTTTATTCAAAAAACCGGCATATGAATATACTTCGTGAACTAAAATATCAGCATCCTGAGCATATTTTTCTAACGTTTCAGAAACACCTGTATCACCTGAAAAGACTATAACTTTGTCTGCGGAAGTGAATTTGAAGCCATATGATTCTTCTAGCCCGCCGTGATCGACTCTAAAAGATTCCACTTTTAAATCATCATTTTCAAAAATCACTCCATCTTTTAATTCATGGAAGTTAAACTTGTAACCTAGTTTGTTTGCGGGCTGAGTTCCGTTAATTCGGTAATCAATGTCAGATTTAAATGCTTCCAAAATATTTTCTGCCATACTTTTTAGATCCTTTGGGCCGTAAAGTTCTACTTTTTCGTTTCTACCCATTATCCATGGCGTAAGTAAGAAGTCTGATAAACCCATAGTGTGATCAGAGTGAATGTGAGTTAAAAATGCATATTTTAAATTAGCAGGAACTAATGCATCAATTTCTCCACCCCAGTTTGAAGACAGCTCTGCTGCTCTTCTTATTACGCCAGGGCCAAAATCAACTAGATAGGCATTTTCATTAACAATAACTGCATATGCTGAACCCATCCTTTCTGGATCTGGATTTGGAGTTCCCGATCCCAGAACAGCCAACCGAGTTTCAGCCATCAAAAGACTTGAAAAAAATAAAAATGACGTCAATATAAATTTCATTACTAAACTCTTATATACATAACTATTTAAGAATTTACACCACTGAATTTTTTATGACAAATAAAAACATATTAATTATTGGTTCCTCTGGAGGCATTGGAAAAGCTTTTGCTAATTTTTATAGTCAAGACCCAAATAATAAAATCATTGGCCTATCAAGATCACAGGAGAATTTTGAAGAATCTCTATATGCTAATCACTATATTGATCTTGAGAAAGAGGACACTATTGAAAATGCTGCACTGACAGTGTCAGAGCATAGCCCATTTCAATTGATAATCATTGCATCTGGCATTCTTCATGCTGAAAATCTTGCACCCGAAAAAAGCCATAAACATATTTCTGCCGAGAATTTCAAAAAAATACTGAACGTAAATACAATCGGCCCAGCATTAGTTGGGAAATTTTTTATCCCTTTGCTTGATAGCCATAGCCCAAGTGTTATGGCATTCTTAAGTGCGAGGGTGGGGAGTATTTCTGATAACAGACTTGGTGGTTGGCATGCTTACAGATCCAGCAAAGCGTCTCTAAATATGATAATCAAAAACTTCTCCTTAGAAGTTTCAAGAACAAATAAACAGGCTAGCATTATTGGGCTTCATCCTGGAACTGTTAATACTGAACTCAGTAAGCCCTTTCAAAAGAATGTTGCAGAAAGTAAACTTTTCTCTCCTGAATTTTCTGCAGGAGCTATGGCAAAAGTTATAGATAATTTAAAACAAGAAGACACTGGATCAGTCTTAGCATTTGATGGGAGTAAAATAGAGAGTTAAATGAAAAATATAGTTTGGTTTAGGAATGATTTGCGAGTTTTTGATAATCCTGCTCTCAGCGCAGCATGCGAATCTAGAAATGAAGTTGCCGCAGTATTTATTGTAAGTGAATCTCAATGGAAAGATCACTGTGACTCAGTGAATAAAATAGCCTTCTGGTTTAGATGCCTCGTTGAATTAGAGAAAGAGCTTAAAAAACTGAACATACCTTTAGTGGTTTTAAAGTCTGATCTTTATGAAGATATTCCTCAAAAACTTCTTGAATTTGCAAACATGCATTGCTTTGAAAATATTTTCTTTAACATTGAATATCCATTCAATGAAAGAATGCGTGATGACGAGGTAACAAAAGTTTTTGAAAATCAGAATAAAGGAGTTTTTTCTTTTCATGACCAAGTTATTCATAAACCAGGGACATTGAAAACAAAAGCGGGTGGTGATTTTTCAGTTTATAGTCCTTTCAAGAGATGCTGGTTTGCTGAATTAGATTACTCGATGCTTGAAGAGATCCCTGTGCCATCGCCAGTAAGAAAGATAGATTTTTCTCATGCTAATGAATTTGATATTTACAACTATCAAGAATCAAGAATAAATCAAGATCTCTGGCCTGTTGGAGAAGAAAATATTCAAACAATGATTTCTAATTTTTTAGAAAAAAAAGGCAGTCTCTACAAAACAGACAGAAACTTTCCTTCAATGAAGGCTACGGCAATGTCATCGCCATATTTAAATACAGGTGTTGTCTCTTCAAAATGGTGCTTAAATCAATCCAGATATAATAATTATGATTCTCTTGATGAGGGTGATAAGGGAATTGTTCACTGGGTATCAGAAATACTTTGGAGAGAATTCTATCGACATATAATTTTCAATTATCCAAGGGTTTCAAAGGGCAAACCCTTTCAAATGCGCTATGAAAACATTCCGTGGGAGAATAATCCTTCCTTTATAAGTGCTTGGAAAGAGGGTAGGACAGGAATCCCAATTGTCGATGCTGGTATTAGACAAATGATCGAAACCGGTTGGATGCATAACAGATTGAGAATGATTGTAGCAATGTTTTTATCCAAGAATCTTCTTGTTGACTGGAAGATAGGAGAAGAATTTTTTATGGAACATTTGATTGATGGAGATATTGCTTCTAATAATGGTGGATGGCAGTGGAGTGCATCTACAGGAACAGATGCAGCACCATATTTCAGAATCATGAATCCAGAAACACAATCTTTGAGATTTGATGAGCAAGGTGAATATATAAGAAAGTATGTAAAGGAACTAGAACAATGTCCAACTAATGAAATTCATATGCCAAAAAATCCACAAGACTTTGGATATGTCGATCCAATAGTAGATCTTAAAACCTCAAGACAGAAGGCCATAGATGTTTTTGGAAGTATAAAAAAAGAAACTTAAAAGATAATTGTTGTCTTTAAATTTTTCTTTGGACCAATAAAAGCATTAAGAATTTGTAAATCCATCGAATCCATATCTGCACCTCCATCAACCTGAATAAAAGTCGTAGTGTTTGGTGCTATCTCAATCAAGCTAGTTTCATTTATTAGTGAGGTTTCATTGAGCACCTGAGCAATAAATTTAACATCTGAAACATTCTCTATCGCAATTTTAGCTATGTCTGATTTTGAAAGAATTTCTACTTTTCTTGCCTTTAAGTATGCATTTGTAAGCTCTGTAACATTTTCCTGAAGACCTATAAGATTATTTTTATACCAAACAACCGTCTTTCCGGCGAATAGAGCTGATTTGACTGCATCATTAGATCTATTTTTAGCGAGTATAAGTGTTACTGGTCTGTGAGCACCAATTGCAGGTGGATAATCCCAATCTATCAAACCATGAACATCTGAGGTACCAAGTATGGTCAAGCCATAATCAAGTGCAATTTGAAATGCCTCCTCAGAATAACCATCACCGTTTGCTACCTCTATCCCATGTAAAAGCTCACTTTCAAAGAAATCCTTATGTACATCTCTTACCATGGGCTCGCCTATAAACTCTTCTGACGACCATGCAGGATGATTCCAAAAAGTAAATGCTTTCTGTTTTCTTGCTTCTTTCAATGCCTCTTTAACTGGCCATAGGTTAGCTAATGCCGCATCTTCAAGCCAAGACTGATTTTTATACTCTTGTAAATCCTCCTCAGGAATTTTTTCAAGATCTTGTTTCGCTTCTTCAATTTTGCTTTCGTCTAAGTAAATAAGTTTATTTGCATCTTCGATAAAAACTGCATTTATATGTCCAGGCGGAAACATCCTTGTAATTTCTGCACCATTAATAACGACTAAATCTTTATTTTGTGAAATCTCTTCAGCAATCTCAAAAGACCTATTTCTATCTGGATGTGGAATATCATCAATATGTGGTTGATATTCGAGATGCTCTGTAACTGCCATAATATCGATTCCATCCCTAACTGCTTCCTCGACTCTTACATTAGGCCAAACTGCACCATCAGAAAAAACAGAATGTGTATGAAGATCTGCTACAACAACTTGATATTTTTCAGTATTTGGAAAATTTAAAATTCTTGCGGGGTTCTTGTAGTCATTAAAAACAAAAACTTCACCAACTGAAAGAATATTCAGAGAGAGAAGTAACAAAAAATATATACTATTTTTTTTCAGAATAATTTCGCCTTCAAAACATCCATAATGTTTAATTAAGGGGAATAAAGCTTCCCCTAATAATTTATCTGGTTATAGTCCAACCTAGTTGCTCTAATACGAATCTATCCTCTGAAAGAGTTCCGACCCAAGTTACTTCACCGTTTTCATTAAATTCAAATCTTGTAACCGTGTAGGCATTTGCGTTATAACCTGTAGCATCTTCAATGAAACTTCGCCAATGAAGGACATGTACAACTCCTTCATTAGTAGCACCTACTTCAATAATATTAAATTCTTCAGGGCCCCAGCTATCTGCATCACCACTGCTTATGTTCTCCATTACTTGTTCTTTACTGTAATTGATTTGAACAGGGCCTCGTGCCACTGAAATAGGCATTTCAGCTCCATCCCTTTCAATAACTGCACTAACACTTTCTCCAGGCTTTCCTCTAAATCCAAGACTATTTCGATTGTCATTTGTCAAACGCACACCGTTTACCTCCACAAATGAGTCACCCTCCATGAGCACACTTGCAGCTGGACTATCTGGAACAACATAATTCACAACCATGCCATCTCCCTCTGGATCCCAAACAAATCCAAAACCTACGTATCTATCGCCTACAGAAACACCATCATCTGCCATATTTGCATCAACCATTGATAATGCGGCATTTTGGCTTGTATAGCCGGCAGTTACCCAATCAACAGCTAAATCCATTACACCTTGATGCTTATTTGTTGTATTCTCAGTGCAAGCAGAAATTGCCAACAACATAAAGATACCAAAGCTAATTTGTAAATTCTTCATAAAATCACCTTTAAAATTTTTTTAATTCTAAATTACATTTATACTTAATAAATAAATACATGCAAGTAAATTTTGGAGAGCTTATGAATAATTATTTAGATGCAATGGCCAAACCTTTTATGCCCATTACACCTTGGTTGTTAAGACTAGGTCTGGGCATAGCTTTTATTTATCATGGAATTGGTAAATTCCCTCTGCCGCCAGAGAGAATGGTGCCTTGGTTTGAAAGCATGGGATTTATGTATCCTGAAATAGTTACAAGTCTTGTTGCATTAGGAGAAGTAGGTGCAGGGGCGGGAATTATTCTGGGTGGAATGTTGCCTGGAAATATTGGAAATATAACTACTAGGCTCTCCGGGGGAGCAGTTGTAGTGATAATGATAGGTGCTATTTACTTAGCTCATATGGATTGGTTTGAAGATTTAAGAAAGCTATTCACAAGCGAACAAATATTTTTATTTATTATTGGCTTATATTTCACTATTAGAGGAAATACTTAAAAAAATAAAAAAATACTTGTAAATCTAAATGAGAATCATTATCATTCTCAATACCAAAGACTTTATAACAATTTAATAAAGGGAGTTTCTTATGAGACAAGTATTATTTTTAAGCATGGTCGCTGTTTGCGGCTTTTTCATTTCTAACTCAGTTTTGGCACAAGATGCTGAAATAGAGGAAGTTGTAGTAAAAGGTAAAGTGCTCCAATCAGATCAAGTTAATGCTCTGAAGACACCAACACCAATTATTAATGTTCCTCAGTCTCTCACAATCGTTACTGATGAAGAGATGACAAGAAAAGGTATGAGATCTATTGGAGATATCATCAGGTATACACCTGGTGTAAATACTTCTCAGGGTGAAGGTCACCGTGATGCAGTAGTCTTCAGAGGTGTCAGATCTACAGCTGACTTTTTCCAAGATGGAGCTAGAGATGACGTTCAATACTATCGTTCACTCTATAATGTTGAACAGGTAGAAATCTTAAGAGGGCCAAATGCACTTCTATTCGGAAGAGGTGGAACAGGTGGCGCACTCAACAGAGTAACTAAAAAAGCTATGATTGGTTCTGACGTTAGAACTGTAAATGTTGGAATGGATTCATTTGGAGCTTTCGATGTTGCTGCAGATGTAAACATGGATATGGGCGACACAATGGCGCTTCGTATAAATGTTCATAGCGACACTTTAGAAAATCATAGAGATTATTACGATGGCGATAGATTGGGCTTTAATCCAACTCTTAGAATGAAATTGAGTTCAGCTACAACGCTTGATCTTTCTTATGAGCATATCGATCATGAAAGATTTATTGATAGAGGTATTCCTACAGCAAACAATGTACCTGTGAAAGAGTACGCAGAAATTGTTTTCGGAGATAAAGATAACAATGTTCATACAGTCGAAGCATCTGTGTTCAGAGCTACTGTTAGCCATGTCTTCTCTGATACAAGAAAGGGTAACCTGTCTTTAACTTCAAATAGTTTTGAAAAGATGTATCAGAATACCTATGTAGCTTCGCATACTGCTGGCAGTGGCGTGGTGACAATGGATGGTTATCATGATCCAACAGAAAGAGATAACTTCATTGTCTCTGGTAGTTTGGTTAATGAGCTTACTATTGGCGGCACAACTCATACTGTTTTAGCAGGTTTTGAGAACATCTCAACAGATAATAAAAACTTCAGATTTAACACATACTGGACCTCAAAAGATTGTTCAGTGAGTGGATACGATCAAGAGTCATTTAATGTAACTGATCCAATGGACTTCACTGTTACTTCAGGCGGAGCACCAACATCAGTAGAATATACAAACCCTTGTTCACTAAAATCAAGTACAGAAACTGACATCAGTGTTACTTCTTTTTATGTTCAAGATCAAATTGATGTAACTGATAACTTAATTCTTGTTCTAGGTGGAAGACATGATACTTTTGATGTAACTGTTGATGACATTAAGAGTGGGACATCTGCAGCGAGAGAAGACAGTGAGTTTTCTCCAAGAATGGGTTTGATCTTTAAACCAAGAGATGCAGTATCAGTCTACTATAGTTATAGCGAAGGTTTTGCTCCAAGATCAGGCGAGCAATACAAAAAACTAACAGGCGGTTCTCCAGGTTCAGGCGAAACTCTAAGACCAGACTACTTTGAAAATACTGAAGTAGGTGTGAAAGTAGATCTAACTTCAGATCTCAGCTTGACTGCTGCTTACTTTGACAGTAAAGCTGATAAAGCTGGTTATGATGGAACAAGCGCTGAATATATTGTTGAGAGAGCTTTAGCTGTAGATGGCATGGAGCTTGAGCTTAAAGGAAAAGTAAATGACAAGCTTGACCTAACACTTGGTTACACAAACATCATTGATGCTAAGAATGGCACAAAAGATGCAAGAGAAGTTCCAGAAACACAAGTTTCAATGTGGGCTAGTGTTGCAGCTAATCCTCAATTAGGATGGGCAGTCGGTGTAGTGCATCAAGGTGAATCACTTATTAAAGACGGCGGTACACAAATGCTTCCAGACTATACAAGAGTTGATGCAGCACTTTACTACATGCTTTCTGATGATTTCAGACTTCAGCTGAATTTGGAAAATCTAACTGATAAGTTGTATTTCCCACATTCACACAGTACGCACCAAGTTTCAGTTGGTAGAGAAAGAAACGTAAGACTTTCCTTATCAAGAAGCTTTTAATTTGGGAGTTTGATAAGTTTTAAGTTGAGGATAAAGAGTTAACCGGGTAATACTTCCTTTAATCACACACCCCTTGACTCTTCATTTTAAAAGGGCGACCTAGTCGCCCTTAACTTAAAGCTTTCACTATGATTAGAATGCAATATACTTTCCCCTTTTTTGACGGTTATTCTATCTAATCATTTAGCGGGGTGGTCTTAAGGCCACCCCCTTTTTCTTTATAAAAATTGCATTTTTTAAATAAATACATATAAAATTTAGACATATTAAAAAAATATAAGTAAAACATCCTATGAATAAGAACCCAATACAATCATCTATATGGATGGCGGAGCGCGCCATTCTTTTAATTATCGCTGTTGCTACAATTGGAGCAACTATTATTGAATTGATCAGAATCATAGATGTCATGACAGTTAATCTAAGTGATCTTTTCTTACTATTTATTTACGCAGAAGTATTGGGAATGGTAGGTGTCTTTTACAAAGACAATAGGATACCCGTAACTCTGCCAATAATTATTGCTATCACAGCGCTAACGAGGATGATTATTTTACAAAGTAAAGGTTTAGATGCTATTAATATAATTTTTGAAGCATCTGGCATATTGCTCTTGTCTGTAGCAGCTTACATCATGAGTCTTAAAGAAAAGATGAGTTTAACTAAGCTCAAAATAAGGAAGGAATCAGAATAAAACAAAGATTTTTACTTTTGAGATTTTAAAAATCTTTTCATTGCTGTAAGCGTCTTTGAACCAACATAGTGCTCAATACCCTCACTATCAATCTCAGCATTGGCTTTATCAACCCCTAAAGCAATCAAAAAGTCTAAAACTATTGCGTGACGCTCTTTAGCTCTTTTTGCAAGCTTAGCACCTGCATCAGTTAGCCTTACTGGTTTATAGGGTGAGGAAATAAGAAGTTTTTCATCATGGAGTCTTTTCACAATTCTAGAGACAGTTACATGACTCACATTAAAATATCGAGCTAGATCTAGTACTCTGCATTCTCCCTTCTCTTCGATTAACTCCATTACTGCTTCAACATAGTCTTCAGCAGTTTCACTAGCATGACGTGAACGTGTCTGCGAAAAGGGAACTGAACGAGCTTTAACTTTATCTTTCACTTCTTTTCCCTAAAAAATTAATAAATAAATTATACCCTTGACATCATCCGTAGCCATTGCTACATTTGTTTCGTGAAAGATTATCTAAAATATGATGACGTAAAGATTTTTAAATATGAGAATCTTTATCTAACAGCCATATATACCGTTGGCCATATTTTTGTTGCCATTACATGCAATCGAATTATTACTGGAGCATCTCTTGATCTTGCTGCTGCAGACGCATTTATTGAGCCCATCATTAATGGATTCTGGTTTTATTTTCTTTTAGTTTATTTGAAAAAAATATTTGTAAACAAAATCGAAGTAAGCAATATAACGTTTATTAACGTCAATCAAGTTGGATTTGTACTTGCATTCTTTTATACAATTGGCCACATCCTAATTGCGATGACCTGTAACAGATTACTCACAGGCGCTCCATTAAATCTTGCAGCTATTGATGCATTTGTTGAGCCAATAGTAAATGGAGTTTGGTTTTATTTACTTTTTGAACTTTTTTATAAGTACAAGAGTAGAAGAATATCCGCTGACATAGCTAAACTAAATAATATTTAGTATTCAATATAAATTCTCATTAACTACTAAAAAAACTTACATTTATTTTAAAATTTGACTAAGATATTAGTAGTTTATGAAAAAACCAAACGCCTTAAGGCGAGTAATAATGTTTATTGTAGACTCCTGGAGAGTTGTCATGGATGTTAGATACAATCCTCTTAAATATATACCAGATCCAAGTTTGCAAGCTTATTTCATGATGGTCCTATTTACAATTTGGAGTGCCGTATTTGGTTTTATTGCAATATTTTGGCTTGGATTTATTGGCTATAATATTATTACAAGCATAGTAGTACATTTATCTATTTTAATTCCAATTGCATTTACTAATGCTGTTTTCGTTGATGCTGAAAGGGATGGTGAAAACTGGCTAAAAGAGTGGCGTGCTGAACAATCAAGATATAAATTAGTTGTAAATAGACTAAAAAGAAAAAACCTTACATTATGGGATCCTTTCAAAGAAGCTTAAAACAATACAAATAAGCAACTTTTTTCAAAAAATTATTTCTGAGCCAGTTATGCAGCCCTTGGTTTTTGTAATTTATCTGTTCTTTCTTTGGGTAATGGGTTACGTGATCCAACTGCTTCTGAAATTGAGTTAAACCCATCAGCTTTTAATAATTTTACAAGACCCCGGTTAATCTCACTCATACTTTGTGGACCGTCAAAAATCATTGCGGTAATCATATGACAAAGACTTGCACCAGAGGTAATCTTTTCATACGCATCTTTTGCACTAAAAATCCCACCTACACCAATAATTGTCAATTTACCCCGAGTTCTTCTGTAAACATGCCTTATAACATTTGTAGATATTCTTTGTAAGGGAAGGCCGCTCATTGCACCTTTACCTTCTGGTAGCCTGCCATCTACAGTAGGATACTCCTCAGGTATGTGCTCTGTATTATATTGTGGTTTCGCTAAGTTAGTACAGACAACTCCATCCATCTTATGCTCAACACAAGCATCAACTATTATATTTATTTCATCTATAGTCATATCTGCAGCAAGCTTCACGTATATAGGCTTTTCACTTATTGGTCTAATCTCTTTATTGATTGCAGTTAAAAGAGCATTCAAGTTTTGTTTATCAACAAAAGGCTCACCTTCTTGAGTATTAGGACAGCTAATATTTACGTCATAATAATCGCCGATATCCTTAAATAATTTCATTGTCTTTAGATAATCAGCAATTGCATCCTCTAAAATAAACTCTGGTGTAAGATTTGTTAGAGCTGCATTTATTCCAACTCTGAGATTACCAAACTCCTCGCCAGATAACCTTTGTGAGATTTTTTCTGAGCCTTCATTATTAAGCCCATACCAGACTACAATCGATTTTGACTTTTTCATTCTAAATAATCTTTTACCTGGGTTGCCAGGACATATTTCGCCCGTAAAAGAACCAAGCTCGGCAAGGCCGAATCCAAGATGAGGATAGATTTTGGTTAATTCACCGTCTTTATCAAAACCAGCAGATAGACCTATCGGGTTTCTATAATTTATTCCATTGACGGTTGTATTTAGACTCGGATGATCATAATTAAACAGCAGACCAGTAAACTTTCTTAAGAAAAAATTATTTCCCAGAAAAACTCCTACACGCTTTAATGAACTATGAGCCTGTTCAGGCTCCATTAAAAATATTAATGGTCTAATAATTCTAAAACCGACTCTCAAAAAGAAATTTCTTAATGCTACTATGCTACTCATCTTGACTCCTAAATAAGAAAAGTAATATCACTATTACTTATATTGTAACATAAATTATTAATATAATGTAAATATTTTTAATTAAAAAATTATCTTTGGTAGTTAGATGGTCTGATAATGGTGGAGCTACGCGGGATCGAACCGCGGACCTCCTGCGTGCAAAGCAGGCGCTCTCCCAGCTGAGCTATAGCCCCATCTAAAAAGCTTATTGTAGCTATATAAATTAAATAAACAAAGAAAAAGAGAGGTTTAGTTAGCTTCTAAACTTCTATATTCATTTGCTTGTCTAACTAATTCGTCTTTAACTTCTTTTGGGGTAAGACATGGTTTGTCAAACTTAATAAAGAAAAGATTTTTATTCGAGAGAGTAAAGTAGCCATCAATGCACATAGCAAACATTTCTGCATGCCTATCTTCAACAGCATGCTGACCCTTTAGAGAAGAAAATATTACATTGGAGTGATCTTCATTCATATGTTCAATCATTCCTTCTTCTCTATCCTTCCATCTTGGTTCTTCCGAGATCCAATTATCTTTTTTTAGCCAAGCTATTTCACCAAAACCTCCAATCCAGCGAATATTTTCAGTTTTTAGTTCGTAGAATTTAAAATCATGCATTTGTGAGTATTTCTTACTTTCAGGAAGGAACTTTTGAAACCTTGATTTACAATCTTCTAGCTTATCTCCTAAAACCTCTTCAAGCTTACCCATGATTGTCAGTCTTGCACTATTCTGCTTGTCTTCTTCATCTTTGCTTCTAGAAATTGTTATACAGGCTTTGGGATTATTTTTAAGATTCTTAGTATGTTCTGCAATGTCACTAGCATATAAATAAATAGCTCTATTACGACCAGAAACATACGTAACATAACTCCCAAAAGGAAAACCATCGAACTTCTTTGAAACTGTAGATAAAATTGCCTCATTAGAAGATCTAAAAAGTTCTGCTGCCTGAATATCATATTTTTGGAGTTTCTTATTCATATCTATAGTTTCTTATTTTTTAATAATAGTGAACTCTTAGCGGATCATGTTTAACTTTTATAGGAACATCATAGATTGATGTTAAAAAAGCATCCTCCATAATTTTTTCAGGTTCTCCAAATGCCATGATCTCACCATCCTTGATAATAGCAATCTTGTCAGCAAAATGGGATGCTAAATTTAAATCATGCAGAATTACCAAGATTCCAACATTTAGTGAGGCTCTTTTTTTAAGAATATTCATTAAAAGCATTTCTGATGACAAATCTAAATTTGCAGTAGGCTCATCAAGCAATAGGTACCTAGGATCATTTGATTCAGAAGGACGCCACAGTTGAAGCAATGTCCTAGCAAAATGAACTCTTCTTTGTTCACCGCCAGATAGACTATTGAATTTCCTATGAATAAGATTATGCACATTGCACTCTTTAGTAACATTTTTAAACGCCATTGAGAAATTATTTGAAAAATCTGAATTTCCTCTTTGAAGCCATCCCATTTCAATTACATCCTTTACACTGAAATTAAAAACTAGTGTTTGCATTTGGGACATTACACTTCTTGTAAATGCTCTTTCTTGAATACTAATCTGCTTGAGTTGTTTATTGTCATAGGATATTTCTCCCGAATCTGGATTAATATCACCAGTTAAAACGTTGAGAAGAGTAGATTTGCCTGCTCCATTTGGACCAATAACAGAAACTATTTCACCCTCATTTATCTCAAGTGAAACATCTTTAAGGATCTGTCTGTTATCCAGTTTTAGGCTAACTGATTCTAAATTTAAACTCATAACCTTTTCATTCTAAATATCAACCACAGAAAAAAAGGAGATCCAATTGCGCTTGTAATCAATCCAACTGGTATTTCTGCTGGTTGAAGTAATATTCTTGAGAACAGATCAGCAATAATCATCAGGCAGGCTCCCATTAGGGCTGAGCCTGGCAGCAAATACTTATGATTCACTCCACCAATTAGTCTTACAAGATGAGGCACAACTAAACCAACAAAGCCAATCATCCCAGAAAGGGCAACACTTGCTCCAACTGCGGATGCGCTCGTAAAAATTATACTTAACTTAACTCTTTGTACATCTATTCCAAGCCTATAAGCTTCCGGTTCTCCTAGCTGAAGTAAATCTAATTTCCTGGCATTTGGTATTAAGAAAATTAAAGAGATAAATATAATAATTATCGCTGGAACTAATAAGGGCCATGTAACGCCACCAAAACTACCCATTGTCCAAAAAGTTAGACTTCTTAATTCTGCATCAGAACTAATATAAGTGAGGATTCCTATACCAACTCCCGCAATTGCATTTACCGCAATTCCAACAAGCAGCATATAAGTTACACCCTGATATCCAAAACCTTTCGTTAAAACATAAAGCATAAATATTACAAAACATGCGCCTGAAATAGCTGCCACAGGTAAGAGAAAACTTCCTAAGTATAAATTTGGAAAGAAATTTGCCCCTATTACAATTATTGTAGTTGCCCCCAAAGCTGCGCCAGCAGAAACGCCAATAAGTCCTGGATCTGCAAGGGGGTTTCTGAATAGACCTTGAAGAGCAGCACCAGCTATTCCAAGACTAGCTCCAACAATTGCAGACAGGATTACTCTAGGAACTCTTATTTCAAGAAGAACGATGTTTTGTAATCCTGAAGTCTTGCCAAGAAGAAAATTTATGACCGAAAGATCATAGCTACCTGTTCCTATGGCAATAAAGATGCTTAAAAAGGTAAAAATACATAGTAGAAAAAGTATCACTAATTGCTTAGAAGAAATAAATTCTGTTATAGAGCTTTTTAGAGATAGCGCTCTACTAATCATTTATGTCTAAAATATCATTTGCAATATTAAGTGCTGAAAATATTGTACGTGGCCCAAATCCAAGCATAGCCATACCATCCATAGCTATAATGTTATTATTTTTAGCAGCTGGAGTTAATGCTAAAGCGGGATGTTGTCGCAATGATTCAACATCACCAAAAGCGCTTAGCCCTCTGTTAGAAATTAAGATGACATCTGGTTCCGCCATTAAAATTGACTCTGTGCTGACTGGTTTCCAGCCCTCAAAAGAAGACAAAACATTTTTTGCTCCTATCATTTCAATTAATCCATTTGCTGATGTATCCATTCCACCAATTAATGGCGAACCACTTTGAAGACCTAAAATAAATATAGCCTTTGTATTTTTTTCTAAAACCTTTTGAGACGCTATCTCTAATTTATTTATCGCAGGATCTAATTTTTCCTCAAATAATCTTTCCGCTTCAATTTTTTTATTTACTATTTCAGCAATACATTTAACCTTTGCCTTCACTCCCAAGACACTATGTTCCTCAGGCACAATTGCAACTTCAACGCCGGTTCTATTAATTTGCTCTAAAACAGCAGGGGGCCCCATATCATTCTCACCAATAATAATTGTAGGATCAAGAGATAGAATTCCCTCAGCAGAAAGTGCTCTTACATAACCAATCTGAGGATGGCTTCTAGCCCTTTCTGGAAAGTTTGATGTCAAATCTACAGCAATAATGCTGTCTTCAGCATCAATCATATACATGATTTCAGTTATTGAGCCACCAGCAACAGTAACTCTTGTGGCATCACTTGCTGCACTACATTCAACTGCAAAAACTTGCTGCTGAAATGAAAAAGCCATGAAAAGTGTAAGTAAATATTTCATAAATTTAGTTAAAATATTTGATTTTTTTTCTATTGTAAATGATAATCATTCTCATTCGTATTCGCAATTGGCGTGGAGTAATTATGACAAATATTTTATTAAGTAAAAAGATAATAGCATCTATATTTTTAGTAATCTTTGGTATTGCTGCTATTTCACAAGAAAATAATTCTGATATTGAGGAAGTGGTAACGGTATCTTCTAAAATTGAAGTTCCTGCAAAAGATGTAGTAGGATCCGTTAGCCTAATTACTCAATCAGATCTTGAAACTAGAGTTGTAAATGATTTACAAGAAGTTTTTGAAAATACTATTGGGGTTACTGTTCCGAGAAGCATCAGGAGTGGTCGAACAAGGAATGATGGAGTAACAATTAGAGGGATAGGTGACAAAAGAGTAAATATTCTTATAGATGGAATCAGGATTGGTGACGCCTACCAGAGCGGTGGCTTTGGTAAAGATGTAGTAGACCCGATTCTCTTAAAACGTGTTGAGGTACTCAAGGGACCAAGTTCGGCTCTTTATGGATCTGATGGTCTTGCTGGAACAGTTTCTTACACAACAAAAGATCCAAGCGATTTAGCATCTGCCGGAAATCCATTTGTTTCAGTTGGGATGGGATCAGCTACAGTAAATCAACTTTCAAAAATTTCAGCGCTGACCGCTATTGTCGCAGGTAATATGGAAGCTCTTGTTCAAGTCACAACGAGAGAGGTAAATGAGCTTGAGATTCATAATGATTCAACTAGTCCTTTAAATCCAATGGAGGGAGATTCATTATCATTGCTTGCGAAACTTAAGTTCAATATGGCAAATGGATCAGATCTAACCTTAACAGTTGATAATCAAGAAACCGATGCAAAATACACACTATTAAACGAGTTGGGAACATCTTATTTCCCTCAGGCAGAGGAAGTGACTGAATCCATCGGTGACGATAATTCTACAAGAGAGAGAGTTACACTTTCTTATAACTTTGAATCTGGAAATATTCTCTTTGATTCAGGTGAAGTAAGAATATTTTCTCAAACAACAGATCAAAAACAAGTTACAGATAAGACTAAAGCATTGATAGCTTTTGGTCCATTTGGCCCATCTTTCACTCCTACTTTAGAGCATAAAGATTATGGCTTTAATCAAGATCTAGAGGGATTTGCGGTAGATCTATATAAGCAATTTAACATTGGCTCAACGTCTCATGATTTAGTATATGGATTTGAAAGTGAGGAGGCTTCATATTCAAGACCTAAAGATAGATATGAGACTAATTTAATAACTGGAGAAATAAATAGAGTATTTTTTGGTCCAGAGGTTTTCCCAAACAAAGCGTTTCCAGATAGTGAGGTTGTGAGAGATGCTTTTTACTTTAGCGACAGAATAAGTTTGAGTGAAAGTACCACATTTGTTTTTGGTTTAAGGCATGATAACTATGAGCAAAAAGCAATTGTAGACAGCTTATCTGCAGCTGGAAATCCTGCAAATCATCCTTTACTGCCAAGAGAAGATAGTGAAACTTCCTTAAAGCTCGGAGTAATTCAAGACCTAAGTGACGTAGTATCAGTTTTTGCACAAGTTGCAGAGGGGTATAGAAACCCTGATTTCACCGATGCATATAATACTTATACGAATTATGCGTTTGGCTACACAATTATCCCAAATCCAGATCTTAAAGCTGAATATAGTACAGGATATGAGCTTGGCCTTAGAGGAACCAAAGAAGATGTTAAATGGTCATTAGTTTTATTTAAAAATAATTTTAAGGACTTTATTGACAGCAATTTATATTCATTACCACCAGTAAATGGAGTGCTGCAGGTTAGATATGAAAATTTAGAATCTGTAAGAACAAAAGGCGTAGAGTTTGAAATTAGAAGAAATATAAGCGAAACATTATCTTCTTTTGCTGGCTTTGCACTGAATGAATCAGATAATTTAATAAATGAATCTATTACCCCAGATCAACTTAAGTATGGTCTTTCACATATTTCAAAGTCTGGGAATGTTTCAACTAATTATGTAATGACTTATACAGCAGATAGCCCACGCTTGCCTCCAATTGTAGGAAGAAGTGGATCAACTCCTGCTGTATTTGCACCAAGAAGCATTACACATGACGTATTTATGGATCTTGATCTAAGTGAAAACTTTGACTTACGGCTAGGAATTAGAAATATTACTGATGAAAAGTATTGGGATTGGGTATCAGTAGCAGGTCTTGCAGAAGGAACTGCACAACAATATCTTAACCCAGGAACAAATCTTAGTTTAGATTTAAGATATACATTTTGATTAATGGGCCTTATTGGCCCATTTTTTAAATAAAGCTTTTAATAATGTTAGCGGACTGTGATTCGCAGTTTGGTCCCATTAAATGAATCCCATCAATTCCAGGTAGCTCTCTTACTTTATCAATAAGCTCGATACAAATTAGCTCTCCTTCAAGAGCAGGATCTGATGAAGAATCTAATCTACCTATAATCTCATCAGAAATATTGATACCCCAAAGATTTTTACGCATCCAATCTGCTTGCTTTGCAGACTTTAGCGGGCCCATACCAACTAAAACCTTCCATGAATCATCTTTTCCACTACTCATAAGTAAATCTGAATAAAATTTAATAACATTTATATCAAAACAATATTGAGTTTGAACAAAGCTAGCACCTGACTTTATTTTTGATATCAAAGAGTGAATAGCTTCAGGTTTTGATTGATGAGTGTACAAATCATCTGCAGCTCCTGAGAATATTTCTTTAGGTGATGAGATATCAGTTCCATCTGATATTTTTCCAGTATTTAATATGCTAATGAGTTCAATAAGTGATGCTCCATTGAATTCATTTACAGCTTTTGGACCACCTGGACCAGGCTGATCTCCTGTAAGACAAAGCACCTTATTAATGTCTATAGAAGCAGCACCAATAATTTCTGATTCAATGGCAATTCTGTTTCTGTCTCTTCCGGTAAGTTGAAGAATTACGTCTAACCCTTTTTTTTTGATTTCAGAAGCTACTAGAATACTTGATAGCTTAGTCTTGCAATTTGGTGAGTCCGTTATATTAACAGCATCAGCCAACCCAACCAGAGGCATAATTTTTTGTACGCTAGTATCTAAATCCATAGAGAGATCTGGAGTAGTCTCTGCAGTAAAAATCAGTTCTTTATCGCTAAACATTTCTAACCCACTGGAATCTTTTTTTCTTTATCATGGAATGGCAAGTCACATATCTTAACATCATGCAAAGCTGAGCCAGTTTTTAATTTTGCTTTATTCATATTCCCAATATCACTTCTAAGTTGCACTATTGCAATTCCAGTTTGGAGGAAAGGGGACCAAGCTCCTGCTGTAACAGAACCTATTACTTTTCCATCTAGTGAAAGCAGCTCATCTTCAACTGCTGGTTTTTTAGAGGCACATTTAATTCCTTTAATTTTTGTGGCACCTCTCTCTTTTTTTTCCAAGGCATTCTTACCAATAAAATCAGCCTTATCAAAGTCTATAAATTTTTCTAATCCAAGATCAAATGGATCAAATCTTTGATCAAAATCTGTTCCATAATCAAGAATTCCAGCTTCTATTCTTCTGATATGCATTGATCCTATATCGGATGCTTTTAAGTTTTCTTCTTTACCGATCTCTAAGAGATGATTCCAAAGTTCTTCACCTGAAAAGTTCTCTCCATCAGAATATAATTCAAAACCTTTCTCACCTGTCCAGCCAGATCTAGACACATAGAAATCTTTATTAAGAATCTTTACTTTAGCGCATGAGTAATATGAAAATTCTTTTAAATGTATATCTGTGACTTTTGAAAGAACGCTTAAAGATGTTGGGCCTTGAATCTGAAGAACCCAAGAATTAAAGTCCTCTATCTTTACATCCATACTGCCAATGTTTGCAGTTGCCCAGTTGACAAAATCACCATTTGCCTGGACATATATAAATTCATCTTCAGTGGGATGCATCAAAACTCCATCCATAAGAATCCCACCTTCATGATTGCATGCGAATGCATAAACTGCTCTTCCTACCTTGATTTTGTCTATGTTTCGAGTGAATATTTTTTCTAGGAACGCCTTCTGATCTTTTCCTGTGATTCTCAAGGGAGTTTCTGGCACATCATACAAACAACAATATTTCCTAAGATGCTCATATTCACTTTGATCATCATATCCACAGCTTAGGGGATAAAGTCTATTGTTATAGACACCATACAAAACATCTTTATGATGATAGCAATCAAAAAAAGGTGACCTTAGAAATCTACGATCTGATATTACTAAGTTTGAATTCTTCATATTTACCAGCAAGTGTTATTTGATAAATAAAAAAGAGTATGTTTATCAAACTTGTTAATAGAGTAAATTGCGTAGCAAGTGCTTGAAGAGACACCAGGCCTGATAAACAAATAGCCAATATAGCTATATTCAAAACACCAATACAAAGAAGAGAATAAGGGCTATTTTGCATTAGCAACGCTGTCACAGTTGGTATTACTACTAATATGGCACCAAATATTACAACTTGTTCATATGAAAAACTATTTATATTCAAAAATAATGAATTTGAGATCAGAATCATTGCAAGCATCTGTATAGCAGCAAAAACCTTCGTGGAAGTTGACATAAAAGGATTATATTTATTTTTAAGATCAACAGGTTTGCTTGGATATTTGGCTTCAACATCGCTTGGTCTCCAGTAGGTGGGCGCATACCAAACCTTAAATTTATCTGAAAGTTTTTTAGTTCGCATAGAATCTAAGAACATATTGTAGAAAACTTGAAAATTTGCCCAGATAGGATTCCAGCTATTTAGGGCTTTTACTGTTCCATATACAGGTTTAACATCATCTTTCTCCTCTATATAAGTCCCAAAGATTCTATCCCATATAATAAAAACACCACCGTAGTTTGCATCAATATATTCAGGATTTTTTGCATGGTGAACCCTATGATTTGATGGAGTAATAAATACTTTTTCCATCCATCCAAGTTTTGGAATATGCTCTGTATGAACCCAATATTGATATAGTAGGTTTATTCCACCAACAGTAGCAAAAACTTCGGCTGGAATTCCTATAACCATCATCGGAATGTAAAACATCCATTTCCAAAGGAAACCTGTACTTGTTTGCCTTAATGCAGTTGCCAAGTTGTACTCTTCTCCATGGTGATGCACAACATGAGTAGCCCACAAAATTTTTATCTCATGATGCATTCTATGTTGGATGTAATAGGTTAGGTCATACATCAAGAAAGCTATTACCCAAGTAGCCCAGCTATCTAGTGGCAGCAGCTTAAGATTGAATGTTGTAGCAGCTAACGTAAATAAAAAGGCATTAAAGCCTAGATTTAGAATCACAGGAAATCTGCTTATTAAACCAATGGAAATACTTACGAAAGTATCATTAATTCTGTAGGTATTATTTTTTACAATTAATCCATAGATAAATTCTATTATTATCAATAGAAAAAAAACTGGTATCGCATAAAAAATTAATACTGACTTATCCATAAAATAATTCTAATAGTTTTCTTTAATAAAATCTAAGATTCCGAGACAATTCTCGAATCCAGGAGAATGTGAGTATATACCGTTTATACCTGCAATTGCCAATCTTTCATCAATTGCACTTTTTACATTCGACTCTAAAAATGTTCTACCCATAAAACAAATCTCTTCTTTTTGTAAAATATGGGCATTCGAAAAAGCAACTGTACCAATAATTTCTCCGATCATATTGGTAAGTGCTTTTGCAATATCCTCTTTTCTGTAAGTGTCCTCTGAAACTTTTGCAAAATTTGAGGCACTGAGATTAGGTTTTAAAATATCTATCCCAGATACAACATCTTTTATCAAAAAATCTACCTCAGAGCGGTCTCCAGCATTTGCTAATTTGGAAATTCTTTCAATATTTGTCTCATTTAAAAGCAATTTAGACAGACCAATAAGTGTTCCTCCACCAACTGGGATACCCCCAATGTATTGATAATTATTGTCTTTATCTCCGAAAATACATCCAGTTCCAGTACCCAAACTCATTACTAAAAAAGAATCTTTTATTTCAAAGATTTCTTTAGCACCTCTTCCTATTGCTTCAACTTCAGGAACCTGAATTATTTTGATTTCATTTATTTCATTTAGGAAATCTTTAGTTTTACCACCACTTACTCCAATACAATCAATTTCTTTAAATGAAATTTTGATTCTATCGAGAAGCTCTAAGAGATTATTTTCTTTCACAGGTAATTTAGTTTTGAAATTAAAAAAATCAATATTCCCATTATCTGATATTGCAATATCAGTATTTGAAATACCAAAATCAAAAGCCGCAATCATTCTTCTTTAGATAAGATAAGTAAACCTGCAAGTATCCCTAAATTTTTGACAAAATTTTGCGTTTCATGAGCTTGATTAGGGTCACCACTTAAATTCCAAAAATCATGAATATAAAAATTTATCAGTAAAGTAGTAATCGCCAGACCAATAGAGCTTATTCGCAAATACTTCCCAAATATAATAAAAGATCCAAGAAAGATTTGAGCAATTGCAATCAAAGATAATGAAAAAACTGGGAATGGAACTTCTTTAGCAATCACTAACTCTAAATTTGCTGAAAAAAGAAAAACTTTTGCTATCCCAGGAAGCAAAAAATAAATCCCAATCAGCACTCTTCCAAGAGTGAAAAGATTTTTATACATGCTTGCTAGCTAAAATTATTCAGATCCAGCATTTGGCCAAACTAAAGGAACTTGCTGTTGCGGATTAAATACTCTTGGTCCTTGAGCAGGATAAGCATTTTTAGCCGCTATTATTTCCTCTTCACTCAAATATTCGCTCGGTAAGAGCTTAAAGACATCTAAACCTCTTTTAATCTCAGTGCCGTAAATAAAACCTTCGTAATAATAAGTTGACCAATATCCTCCTGAAATTAAAAGGTCCTTTAGGATTGGCCCCCGATCAAAATATGCTATCTCAACAGGATTAGAGGAATCTGTGAAATCCATTACAGATAGACCCCCTTGATACCAAGCTTGAACAAAAATATCACGATTTGGTATAGGGATTATTGAGCCATTATGAGCAACACAATTTTCTGTCTCCATTTGTGGAGCTGGCATTTTGTAATGACTTCTGAACTCTAATTTATTATCAACAATGTCATATATTGCATCCGCACCCCAATCTAACGGGTCCCATGCTCTACATCTAGCTCTTCCTCCGCCACCCCACTCATCAGTGAATATAACTTTAGTACCATCATTATTAAAAGTAGCTGAGTGCCAGTATGCAAAGCCTATGTCAGTAACAACGTCAAGCCTTTGAGGATTATATGGATCTGAGATATCAAAAAGTATTCCATTACCTGAGCATGCTCCTGCAGCTAATTTTGCTGTTGGAAAAACTGTAATGTCATGGCACTGATCAGTTCTTCGAGTGTCTTGAGTATCATCACCATGATCTCCACCTCTCCAAAGACCAGCAAGCGAGCCTGTTTCAGGGTCAGCAAATACAGCTGGACTTGAAACAATGCGAGATTTAGATGGATCTGAAATAGGTATTTCTATTACATCAATTCTAAAGAGGGCAGTTCTCTGATCTCCAGCAATGTTTCCAACACATTCTTCCATTTCTTCGTCATCTCTTACACCACCAGTCCCAGAGTTGTAGACAATGATTTTTCCATCTAGTGTTGGACCTTCAACAACTGAATGAGTGTGAGAGCCTCTGCATGTTTGCACAGCTCCCACTTGTTTTGGCCTTTCTATATCTGATATATCAAATATTCTTATTCCTCTAAATCTGTCAGGGTTAGCATCTCTGCTAACGCCTTCAAGCCCGCAGTCAATCCTGCTTCTATTTTCCTCAACAGACATAATTAAAATATCTCCAACAATTGAGACATCACCTTGACCGCCTGGACAAACAACTGAAGATACAAGATTTGGAATGCCATCAGGTCCAATTTTGTACATATTAAATCCGTGATAACTTCCAGCAACAAGTAAGTCATCTCGAAAGGCCATGTCGGTATTTGCAAAACTCAGCATTGGAGATCGAAGAGATCTTGATATTTCAGCAGTTGTTTTTCCTTCATTATCTTCTGTCAGATCTTCTGATCCTTTACCTTCGGGATTGCCAGGATCAAAAAACCCGGTAGGTTTCCTTAGAGAAGTAATTAATTCTAAATTTAAGATTGCTTCATCAGCTGTATATAAGCCATGGGCCAGCCCAGATCTTGGATCATCAGATAGACCGACTGCAATAGTATTCATTCTTTCAATTTCAACACCTTGATCATTCACTAAATCAGAAACAAATTCGTTTAAAATTGGATCGTATGCTGCACCTGAAAATTTTTTAAGCTCTTTAACCATTTCGAGAGCTCCATCATGATGCGCTATCATCAATTGGAGGAAAAGTCTGTCAAAGTCTGTACTTTTTGAATTCTCTAGTTTATTTAATTGCTCGGGAGATGCCATTCCAACCATTTCTAAATGCATATTCATATCGTGGTGATCCATATCGTGGTGACCCATCATATGATGATCATTTTCTCCCGGAATACTCTCGTCTCTATCTTTAAGCCAACCTTCCATGAAGCTGATTTCGTCTTCTTGAGATGCATCAATCCGATCAGCTAAATCCACAATAGTGGGATTATTTGTTCTTTTACCAACCATACTAGACATAAGTATTGCCTGCTCATGATGCACTATCATTCCTTGAAGGAACTTAACATCAGCCTCAATATATGAGGTATTAGCAATATTTGTTGCATCCTCGGCATCTAGATTTCTAGATTCTTCTCCAGGTGCTCCTGGCAAAATAATTGGTGCATTATTTGCTGTTAACTCTGTATTTAAAAATAAGATACAAATTGAAAATAAAGCTTGAAGTGATAAATTCTTTAACATAATAAATTCCTAGGTCATTTAAACCGGTTTATTCGATCTTCTCTTTCAGTTTGTTTTTTTGATGCTTTTACTTTTCCAAGCTTAAAAAAAACTAAAAGAGAAACAACGGCAAGTATTATAAAAAATAAATTTTCCAAGACCTATCTCGATCTAATCTTTGCCAAAAGTCTGAGGATTTCAAGGTAAAGCCAGACTAAAGTTACCATTAGTGAAAATGCTCCATACCATTCCATATACTTAGGAAGACCAACCTCAGAACCTTCTTCAATAAAGTCAAAATCTAAGACTAGATTAAATGAAGCAATTGCTACAACAAAAAGAGAAAAGGCTATACCACCAATCCCATTTGAGTGTATAAATCCAATACTATTCCCAAAGAGAGACATTATAATATTTACCAAATATAAAATAGCTATACCACCAGTTGCTGAAACGACCATTAAACGAAAGTTTTCAGTGGGTTTAACAATTCCGCTTTTGTAACAAAATAGAAGTGTAGCTAGGATTCCAAAAGTTAGCCCAATTGCTTGAATGCCAATTCCAGGATACATAGCTTCAAATACTGCTGTTATTGCCCCAAGAAGGACTCCCTCAACAACAGCATATGCGGGCGCTGTATAAGGAGAGTTTTTAGGCCTGAATATTGTAAAAAGAGCTATGACAAAACCTATAAGCGCAGCAGGCAATACTAATGCTTGAGCATTCCATCCAAAATATGCGCCACCAAAACATAAAGCCAAAAGAATGCCTGTCTTATTTACAGTCCCATCAAGAGACATTGTTCCTTCAGAAAGACTTTGGTTTGTATGAAGATGATTTTGATAAGAGGGATTCCTAACTGAATCATCAGTAGTGGTTTGATTTGTATTAAAGTGATTTCGAAAAGCTGGATTTCCAGATCTTCCAAATCTATTCAGTGCATTATGTTTAGACATTATTTTTTCTGTTTTAAATTAAACTGGGATTTTTTCAAATTCTTCAAGTGGTTTTCTTAACTCAGCCCAATCACACTCAAAATCATCAGGAGCATTCTCGTACTCCAATAGGCCAAGAGCTTCGAATTTTGGTCTGACCTCATCAGTTAAGAGGCCGATTCTTGATAGATTAGGAATAACTCTTGAAAAAAGGAAGTTTCTAAACATTTCAAAGCTTCCAGTATTTAAAGTAAATTCTCTTGCTTCTTCTTCAGACATATTCAAGAATCTTTGTTGAGCTTTTGTATTTATTAGCCTTTCTCTTGAAATTACACAAGCTTCGTAAGCAAAATTTGCTCTCTCGCTTATTTCTTCAGGGCTAAGAGTTTTTACAAAGTCTTCTAAATAGTTAATTCCAAAAGTGACATGTCTTGCTTCATCTCTTACGACATAATGAAGAAGTTGTTTAAGTAATGGATCTTTTGAAATAGATTTGAGCATTGAAAAGGCTGCAAGTGCAAGACCTTCAATAATAATTTGCATACCTATAAATTTGAGATCCCATCTTTCATCAGTGAGTATCTTATCTAGTAATGCTTTTAAAGCCGGGTTAATGGGGTAATGTATACCAATTTTTTCCTGGAGATATCTATTAAAAACTTCAACATGCCTTGCTTCATCAAATGTTTGAGATGCTGCATATAGTTTTGCATTATAAGTTGGCGCACAGCTTGCTAATTGAGATGCAACAAGAAGAGCGCCTTGCTCACCATGAAGAAATTGACTCATTAGCTCAGCAACATCGTGCCTATCAAAAAGGATTTTTTCCTCATCAGAAAGTTTATTATATGCCTCTAAAGTTTCGTGCGGTAACTCATCGTCCGTCTCCATAATTCTTTCATCAGCAGGATGCGTATAATCCCAATTAAGGTCAATTGACCCATTCCAATTAAGCTCTTTACCAAGCTCATATAATTTTTTGATTCTATTATCCGCGACAGTATAGTCCCAGTTATAAGATCCAGTTAGAGGGGTATTGAATATTTCAACTACATCCTCAACTTGTGATTGTGAAAGAGGAAGATCGTCATCAAAATAGATAAGATCTTCAGGTGGTCCGCTTTGTTTTTTGATTTTCATAAGTTAATTATAAAGTTATTCAAAAAGCTCAGTCAATTCATCAAGAAGTGTTTCACCTAGACTATCCGCATTACTAATGGTTATTGCATGACTATAGTATTTAGTGACGTCATGACCTATACCAATTGCCAACAACTCAATTTGATTTTTTTCATAAATATCAGCAATTACTTCACGCAGATGATTATCAAGATAGTGAGGATTGTTTGCAGAAAGAGAGCTATCATCAACTGGAGCACCATCTGATATGACAATCATAATTTTTCTATCCTCAAACCTTTTTTGGAGTCTTTTATTTGCCCATTGGAGAGCTTCACCATCAATATTTTCTTTTAATAAGCCATCTTTTAATATTACCCCAAGAGATTTACGTGACTTTCTCCAACTATCTTCAGCTGATTTAAAAATGATGTGTCTTAAGTCATTTAGTCTTCCTGGATAAGAAAAACCTCCTCTTTGAAGCCAACTCTTTCTTGCATCGCCGCCTTTCCAATGTTTTGTTGTATAGCCTAAGACTTCTGTCTTAACTGAGCATCTTTCCAAAGTGGTGCCAATAATTTCAGCACAAACTGCTGCAAGGTTTATCGATCTTCCCCTCATTGATCCCGAGCAATCAATCAGTATTGAGATTACCGTATCTTTAAAATCACTTTGTTTTTCCTCTTTAAAACTCAATGGTTTGTTTGAGTCAGTAATAATCCTAGTAAGTTTAGATGTATCAAGCACACCCTCATCTAAGTCAAACTTCCAAGATCTATTTTGTTTAGCAAGAAGTAAACGTTGAAGTCTATTAGCTAATTTACCAATCGTTTGAAGATGAGGCTGGATGAGTTTATCTAATTGTATTCTTAGACGATTTATTTCTTTAACATTAGATAAGTCTGAAGCAGAAATAATTTCATCATATTTATTGGTAAAAATCTTGTAGCTATTATTTTCTTGATTTGGTTGGTTATCTTCAAAATTTACATTTGCCTCAAGCTCCTCATCAATTGATATTTCAGCTTCTTGCAATATTTCTTGCTCATCTTGCATTTCATCAACAAGTGATTGCATAAGATCTATCTCATTTTTTACTTCTTCCTGATTTTCAACTTCATCCATATCTGTGGAAGAAATATCATCGTTTTCAGCGCTTTGCTCATCAAATTTTTCATTTTCATCATGATCATCAGACTCATCTTGTTCAATCAGTTTTAAAACATCTAGAAGAGATAAAGAGCTTTTTATAAATGATTCCTCATTTTCTATTTGAGCAATCATTTGCTTCGAAATTTGTTTAATTTTTTTAGAACCAATACCTGGTATTTGTTCAATCAACTTCTTTTGATCTTTCTCAAGCTTAAAACCGTTGAGACCTTTAAACCACAGGTTAATAAGTGTTGATAATTGGATCTCATCCTCTGCTAAGTTATGAGTAAAATCATTTGAAAAGTTTTGGATATTTAATTTAGCTCCTTCATATTCTCGAGAACCTAAAATCTCAGCTCTTGCCATTTTGAGTTCATCCAAAACTTCTCCAGCATCACCAGGTAAAGTCTTTTTCATTTGATTGTGTTTAAACCAAAACGCTTGCCTATCTGCTCTCCCTTTCCAAGCAGATAATTTTCTCTTGATTCTTGGTGGATTTTTAAGATTTAATTTTGAGCCACTTGGAATAAGTTTATTAGTATTTTCTATGACAATTTCTTTATTCTTTGTTACAGCCTTTGTCCATGATAGGACTGCATTTTGTTGCTCATCAATTTTTGCTGACATTAACTATTTTCTATGTCCAAGTCTTCGGCAAAACATCTTTGGAAATACTCAGCAACAATTGGCTTTTCTATATCATCACATTTGTTAAGAAAAGACAGCTTAAAGGACTCATCAATGTTTTTAAATATTAAAAAATTCTCAGCCCAAGTTAAAAGAGTTCTTGGGGACATGAGGTTTGATATATCTCCATTAATAAAGCCCTGTCTAGTTAAATTGCAAAGTTTAATCATATTCGAAAGTATTGATTTCCTTTTTGCTGAATTAAAACCTTTGAGCTTTCCAAGAACTAATTTTGTCTCGTGCTCGGGAGTTAAATAGTTCAAGGTAGATAAGATATGCCATCTATCCATTTGACCTTGATTAATTTGTTGGGTTCCGTGATAGAGACCAGTCGAATCTCCCATGCCTATTGTATTAGTTGTCGCAAAAAGTCTAAAGTTTGAATGTGGTCTAAGTACTCTATTTTGATCCAATAAAGTAAGCTTACCTTCAACTTCTAAAATTCTTTGAATAACAAACATTACATCTGGTCTTCCAGCATCATATTCATCAAATACAAGTGCAACTGGATTTTGAATTGACCAGGGAAGAATTCCCTCAACAAACTTAGTGATCTGTTTTCCATCTTCAAGTTTGATAGCGTCTTTGCCAAGTAAATCCAATCTACTAACATGACTATCTAGATTTATTCTGACACATGGCCAGTTTAATCTTGCCGCAACCTGCTCAATGTGCGTTGATTTACCAGTGCCATGATATCCTTGGATGATAACTCTTCTATTGTGCTCAAAACCTGCCAATATCGAGAGGGTAGTTTTTTCATCAAAAATGTACGAATTATCTAACTCGGGGACCCATTCAGTTTTTTCACTAAAACCTTTAACACTTATATTAGAATTTATTTTAAAGGTAGACCTGACATCAACCTTTTGATCTGGCTTCTTTGGTAGATTAATTTTTTCTTCAGTGTTCATCTTATAAGCAATTTTTGAGTCCTGTATACTACATCCTGAGGAGTTAAACTTCCACTAATTATAAAATGTTTTTGGGTTTATAAAATGAGCAATAGAGTAAATAATAAAGTTGGTCTAATAACAGGAGCTGCTCAAGGCTTAGGAAAAGAAATGGCCAGGCTATTAATTGAGGAAGGCGCTAAAATAGTCATGACAGACATTAATGCAGATCTTTTGAAGAAAAGTGCAGAAGAGCTTAATGCTCCACATTATGTTTTAGATGTTACAAAGCCAGAAGATTGGCAAAGTGTCATTAAACAAATTGAATCAGATTTCTCCAAGCTTAATATTCTTATTAACAACGCTGGTATAGGTGGAGGAGGAGACGTTGAATCTTGTGATTTAGAGACTTGGGATCAGGTTCACAAAGTTGATTTAGATTCAGTTTTTTATGGTTGCAAGTACTCTCTACCTCTTATGAGAAAATCGGGCAATGGATCAATCATCAATATCTCTTCAATTTCTGGAATTGTGGCAGGGCATAATTTTTCTGCATACAATTCTGCAAAAGCAGGTGTGAGACACTTATCAAAATCGGTTGCTCTTCATTGTGCAAGAACAACAGATCTTGTTAGGTGTAATTCAATTCATCCTGTTTTCACAAGAACTGAAATTCTGAAGGGACTTTTTGAAATGAATCCAGATGCTGATATCGAAGGAAAGCTTATAAAGCAGATACCTATAAGAAGATTGGGAGAACCCGTGGATATTGCTTATGCAGCTTTATTTTTGGCATCAGATGAATCCTCGATGATTACAGGTACGGAGCTTGTAATAGATGGAGGTTTAAGTGCCCAATAAAAAAGCAATTAAAAATACTTTAGAGCTTTTTAATTTAGACAGAATTGACAGAGATGTCTTCCAATGGAAAGGTCAAAACTTTGGTTGGCAAAGAATCTATGGTGGTCAAGTTATGGCGCAGTGTTTAATAGCTGCTAATCATACTGTAAATGAACCCCATCATGCTCACTCATTCCACTCCTACTTTTTAAGACCAGGAATAATGGAGGAATCAATATTGTTTGATGTTGATAGGATTAGAAACGGAAAAAGCTTTACTACCAGAAGAGTAAGAGCTATCCAAAATGGGGAAGCAATATTTGCATGCTCAATTTCTTTTCAAAAAGAAGAAAAAGGATTTGAGCACCAAATTGATATAGATCTTAATGAAATACCAAAACCTGAGGATCTTCCCAGTGACTGGGAGTTAAGGAACAAAGCCATTGAACAATTACATGGCAAAAAAAATGATAAGTTCTTTTTAAGAGAGCAAGAAATTGAAATGCGAGCTACACAAAATTTTGACTATGTTGAACCAAAAAAAAGCGATCCTATAAGAGATATTTGGATGAGACCAAATGGAGAAATACCAACGGACTTAGTCATAAATCAAGCTCTACTATTATATGCATCTGATCGTGGATTGCTTGGTACAGCTCAACTGCCTCATGGTATTAACTTTATGTCTAAATATTTCCAAAGCGCTAGCCTAGATCATGCAATGTGGTTTCATTCAAAGGTAGATTTCTCGGATTGGATGCTTTATCGAATTGATAGTCCTATAGCAAGAAATGCAAGAGGGTTTTCAAGAGGTTCAATTTTCAATTCAGATGGAAAACTTATTGCAAGTTGTGTTCAAGAGGGCTTAATGAGAATGTGGGATAAGCCAAAAAGCTAACTTTAGTTCTCCCTTACGGCATCAACTAATACTTTAACTTTATCAGGATCTATGTCTGGAGTTATTCCATGTCCAAGATTAAAAATGAAACCAGGATAGTCAGCGAAATCAGATATTATTTTTGAAACACTTTCTTTGATAACTTTGTTATCCTCAAGAAGAATTTTTGGATCTAAGTTTCCTTGAAGCGACTGTGATCCCTCAAAAATATTCATAGCATGCGTTCTATTTACTGAAGTAAACATTCCATAACAGCTAAGATCATCCAACTTAAACTCAGCAAGATCACACTTTGGATCTCTAGCAAAAACTATAGTTGGAGTTTGAGACGTTATCGTATCTGCTGATAATTTTTTTAAAAGCTTTTTAATATAATCTAAAGAATATTCTAAATATTGAGATTCAGATAGAAGATTAGCCCAAGAATCGAATATCTGAATTACATCAACCCCACTAATAATTTGTCTTTTTAGGTACTCAAAACATGCATCAGTTAGGATTTCAAGAAACTTATGAGCATCATCTGGATGATTTTCGATAAAGGATTTTGTTAAATCAAAGTTTTTAGAGCTGCTCCCTTCAATTGAATAAGCAGCAAGCGTCCAAGGGCTTCCAGCAAACCCTATCAGAGGAATATTTTTATCTAACTCTCTTCTAGTAAGCTCAGCGGTCTTATATACGTAATCTAGGTTATCAGCATTAAAAGTCCTCATATCTATAATATCCTCAGGCTTCTGAATTGGATTTGAAAAAATAGGCCCTTTTCCTTCCACAAAAGAAACTCCTAAACCCAGGGCATCGGGAATAGTTAAAATATCTGAAAAGATAATTGCAGCATCAAAATCATATCTTTCGATAGGCTGCATAACTAACTCACAACAAACTTCTGGAGTCTTACACATATCAAGAAAATTTTTAAAATTTGATCTTACCTTCCTATACTCAGGAAGATATCTTCCAGCCTGACGCATTATCCAAAGAGGTGGTATCTTCTGAGATTTGCGATTAAGCGCAGCTATGAAATTACGGTTCAACTCACTCATGAGCGCATTTTATAATACTTTTGGGGTTTATCACTAGGGCATTGATAGTCAATAATTTTCATTGAGCCTTAAAAACTTTTAAAGGTTAGGAAAAAGATCTCTTAAAGTTTTCCATATCAAATTTCTGTGTTTGAAATGACTCTCCAATATTCTTTAATAAAATTAAATTAATATTACCGTTTTTAACTTTTTTATCAGTCATGATAAATTTTTTTAAGTCTGAGTAACTATTTGATGTATTTTTTGAAAATTTTAAAGCATCAAATAAATCAGTTATTTTTTCATAATCATCTTTGTTTATGTGACCCTCAAGCATTGACATTTTTGAAGCCATTCTCATACCCATAGCTACCGCTTCTCCATGTAAAATGTTTTTATAATTACTCTGTGCCTCTAAAGCATGCCCATAGGTATGTCCAAAATTTAGAACAGCTCTTATACCTAATTCTTTCTCATCTTCGGTGACAATTTTTGCTTTTGTTTTTACTGACTCATATATGAGATCTTCAATAATCTTCGGTTTTTTTTGAAGAATTAATTTGCAATTTTTTTGAAAAATCTTGAAGATTTTCTTGTTATAAATTAATCCATACTTAATTACTTCTGCTATTCCTGCTTTAAACTCTCTATCTGGCAATGTCTTCAGAAAAGATGAGGATATTAAAACTAACTTAGGATTTTTAAACGCTCCCACAAGATTCTTACCTGACTCAATATTGATGGCAGTTTTACCTCCTACAGAAGAATCAACTTGCGCAAGAAGGGTAGTAGGTACTTGAATATAATCTATTCCTCTCATATAGCTTGCTGCAACAAAACCACTTAAGTCACCGACAACTCCGCCGCCAATAGCGATTATGCAATCTGATCGATCGTATTTCTTCTTAGCAAGTTTATTGAGAATATTTTGAAAGTTAGAAAATGATTTTGATTCTTCTCCAGCTTTAATTTTATGAATATTTACTACTTTTGAAGATGTAATAGGCCTCTTGATTAATTCAATATATTTGGTAGGTATATTTTTATCCGAAATGATAAATATTTTTTTGTTGTTTTTTATCGAATCTGGAAGATAGTTTTTAAAGATATCATTCTTACCAATTAGAACCTTATATTTTTCATCTCCAACTAAAACTTTTTTTATCATTATTTACTTTTAATTATATTAATTATTTGATCAGCAACTTCTTGACTTGATTTATCACTAGTTTGAATTACATGATCAGACACTTCTTTATAGAGGTGCTCTCTATCAGAATGTAGTTTTGTAAGTATTTTTTTTGGGTCTCCATTTTTCAAGAGAGGCCTATCTTTATCTTTGCTTGTTCTCTCAACTTGAGTTTCTATAGGAGTTTCAAGGTAGATGACAATTCCTCTTGCACTCAGAAGATTCCGATTGTGATCGGAGAGAATAATTCCACCGCCTGTAGCAACAACATGAGAATTAAGTTGAACTATTTTTTCTAGTTCATTTGTTTCTCTTTTTCTGAAGCCTTCTTCTCCCTCAAGATCAAAGATCCAGTCTATGTTTGCTCCTGTAGATTTTTCTATTTCCTCATCAGAATCTAAAAACTCTAAAAAAAGTGAACGAGCTACAATCTTTCCAACCGTGGATTTCCCTGATCCCATAGGCCCAACAATATAAATATTCATAAAAGATTTTTCATTAAGCTGCGAATTTTAGCACCTAAACATATAAAATATTAAAATTATGATTAGTAGACTTATTGAGCTTTTTCTTAAAGTTGCAATTTTTGTAGCAACTATGATCGGCATCATCATTTTGTCTACATATTTATATTTACTGCCTGAGCTCCCACGAGTTGATAATGTTGATCAATCAAAACTTCAAATACCTCTAAAAATTTATACCTCTGATGAAAAGCTAATCGGTGAGTTTGGGGAAAAGAAAAGAAGACCATTAGATTTTCAAGAAATACCAGAAGATTTAAAAAATGCCTTCCTTGCAGCTGAGGACGACGGTTTTTTTGAGCATAGAGGCGTTTCATATCCAAGCTTAATAAGAGCTTTTTCTCAATATATAAGGGTTGGGCTTGACGCCACTGGTGGAGGAACAATTACCATGCAAGTTGTTAGAAATTACCTTCTAACAAGAGAAAAAAAAGTTAGAAGAAAGATAAAAGAAATCTTTTTGGCATTTCATCTCGAAAGCTCATTTTCTAAACAGGAAATATTTGAAATATATGTAAACACAATTTTTCTAGGGAATAGGTCTTATGGCATAGAGGCAGCTGCAAATACCTACTTTGGAAAATCAGTTGGGGAATTATCAATAGCTGAGTCCGCACTAATTGCATCTCTTGCTCAACTTCCATCACGAGTAAATCCTATAAGAAATCCTGAAAGGACAAAGGCAAGAAGAAATTGGGTTTTATATAGAATGAAAATCTTAAACTTTATTACTGAACAAGATTATGTGACTGCAATCAATAGCGAGATTAATCTTCCAATATCTATAAATAATTATGATCTTGAAGCTAGTCATCTTGCCGAATTAGCAAGATTCGAGGTTATTAATAGATACGGTATTAGAGCTTATGAAGAGGGATGGTCGGTTTATACAACAATTGATTCCGAGCTTCAGAAAAGAGCAAATGAAGCAATCACAAAAAGGTTATTTGAATATGATAAGAGACATGGTTGGCGAGATAAGAAGAACTATGCAGACCAATTAGGAAATGAATTTTTTAACACTATAGAAAAAGAGGATTTTGATTTTCTGATTTCTCAGGATTATGTTATCCAGTCGGATCCAATAGATTATGAAAATTTATCAGAAAAAGTACTTCGAAACATATTTGAAGAAAATTCATATGTCTTGTCTCACCAACGAGCAATTGTTATCGAAGTTTGGGACTCAGGATTTAGGGCGATTGATGAGGAATTTAATTTTGAGAAAATTGATTGGGATGATAGCTATATTTGGGCAAGAGAGTTTATTGATGAAAATAGAAGAGGTGCAGTACCTAAAGGATTTACAGATTTATTGCAGCCGGGCGATCTCATTTATCTTACAAAAGAAAATGATCAAACTAGGTTAGATCAAATACCCTTAGCCCAATCATCACTTATTTCTTTTAATCCCAAGAGTGGTGAGGTTCAATCTTATGTAGGTGGCTCTGTCTTCAACGATTCACAATTTGATCGAGTAAGACAATCATATCCGCAATCAGGTTCTGTCTTTAAGCCGTTTATCTATGCTTCAGCCTTAAGCGGAGGCTACAATCCATCATCCTTAATAAATGATGCTCCAATCATTTTTGAGGATGAAAACCTTGAGACCTTTTGGAGACCCGAAAACTATTCTGGAAAGTTTTATGGCTTAACCACGCTTAGAGAGGCTCTTGTTCAATCTATTAATATTGTTTCAATAAAACTTTTAAGAGAAATTGGTGTAAAAAAATCATCTGAGATTATTGATAATTTTGGTTTTAATTTTGATCGATTACCTCAAGACCTAAGTTTAGCTCTGGGATCAGGAAACTTTTCTCCAGCTGAGGTTGCTAGAGGGTTCAGTGTATTTGCAAATGATGGAGTAATTTCTGATATTCACTACGTAAGGCAGATCAGAGACAAGAATGACAATATTATTTTTGATCACTCTGAAAGCAATGATGTAAATATATCAAGCATTTCAGCTTTCCCATGGCTTAATACTGTCCAATTAGATGCATCAAAACCTTACTTTCTTTTGCCACCTATTAATAAAGCAGATCCTGTAATTGATCCCAGAGTTGCATTTATGGTGAAAGATATACTTAAAGAAGCATCACAGAGAGGATCAAATGGGAGGTTAACTAGATTTTTAGATAGAAAAGACTTTGCTGGTAAAACTGGAACGACAAATGATGCTGTAAGCACATGGTTTAGCGGCTTTAACTCTAATATTGTAACTACGGTATGGGTAGGAAATGATGATTTTGAGTCCCTTGGAGATAATGAGTTTGGATCAACGACTGCGTTACCAATTTGGGTAGATTATATGGACTTTGCTTTCAAAAAAGTTGATATTGATGAATTTACTCTTCCAGATGGTATCTCTTACGTTAGGATAAATAAGAAAACTGGTGAACTAAGCAAGTCAGCAGAAGATGAAAGTTATTTTGAGCTTTTTTTGAGAGAAGACCTGTAAGACTATTTAAAAAGAGAAATCTTTAAAAGTGTCCAAATATTCTCAATGTATGAGCTTGGCTTTTCTTTAAATTTAGATCGAATGTATCTTGAAATAGTCCCTTCAAGTGAAGTGATAATTAGATGAGAAGAAATTCCTGGTTGTGACACAAGTGAGCTAGAGTCTTTTTGTAATATCTGCTTAAAATTTAATTCTAATCTTTCATAGAACTGATTAGTTGCATCAACTACATTTTGCTCATTTGCACTTAAAGCCTCTCTAGATAAAAGCCTGGCAAAGCCCTTATTCTTTTCGATAAATAAAATACAAAACATAAATAAGTTTTTTGCATTTTGTTCTGCACTATCTTTGCTTTTCTTTACTTCTGCACATTTTGAAATTATTGTCTCATCGCAAAACGAAAACAATTCTAAATAAATAGATCTTTTGCTTGGGAAATGTCTGTATAAAGCAGCCTCAGTTATTGATGATTTCTCCGCTAAGAGAGCAGTTGTGACTTTCGAAAGATTTCTTTCCTCTAGCAAACTTGCCAGAGATTGGAGAATGATTTGTTTCCTATTTTCTTTGGGCATCTCTATTATTCTAAATTAATATTCTCATTAGGTAAGAATTTTTTTAACTCTGTAAGAAAGTTATCTTGAATTATTTTTAGGGATTCTTCATTATCAGCTTCAAATCTCAAAACAAGCTTTGGTGTTGTGTTTGATGCTCTCAATAGAGCCCAACCATTTTTAAATGAAGCACGAAGACCATCAGTAAAATCTTTTTCCCCATCAATTGAAGCATTTTTAATAAAATCCTCTATTATTTGGAATTTCTTTTCTTCGGGAACATCTATATTGAGCTCAGGTGTTGAGAAAGAAACAGGTAGATCATCTAATAACATATCAAGTGACGACCCTGTCTCATTAATTATATCTATAAGCCTTATTGCTGAATAATGTCCGTCATCAAATCCATACCAAATGTCATTAAAGAAAATATGACCACTCATTTCACCACCTAAAACCGCATTATGCTTTTTAATATTATTTTTTATATGGAAGTGGCCGGTTGGGCTCATAAACGGTATTCCCTTGCTATCTTTAATTATTTTTGGAAGAAAATCTGAACACTTCACATCGAAAACAATAGTTTTATTATTTTGATTCGATAGGATCTTTTTTGAAAAGATCATCATCATTTGATCTGGATATATCAATTTTCCTGAGGAGGTTACTGCACCAAGCCTATCTCCATCTCCATCGAAAGCAACTCCAATATCAGCATTAGTATCTTTTACTTTCTGAATCAGGTCGACTAAATTTTTTTCTTTGCCAGGATCGGGATGATGGTTTGGAAAATTACCATCAACATCACAAAAGAGTTCTATAACCTCACAACCAACTGCTCTTAATAGATCTGGAGCAATAATTCCTGCTGCTCCATTTCCGCAATCAACTACTACCTTGAGTTTTTTGAAGCTGAAACAGTCTGCTACTTCTTCTATATAGCTATCCTTAATATCTAAAAATACATTACTACCATTCGCACATTCTAATCTAGTATCCATTTGAGAAAATGCCCAAATTTCTGTACCTGAGACAGGCTTATCATCTATGACTAGCTTTATACCATTATAATTTTTGGGATTATGGCTACCAGTGAGCATAATTCCTGATTTAGAGGCTATTTTTTTTGCTGCATAATATAAAAGTGGACTTGTTACTAGACCTATATTTATTGTATTGATTCCATTTTTATTTAAGGACTCCTGAAGAGAATCTAAAAGCGTTGGACCAGATAATCTTCCATCTCTACCAATGACAATCTCATCTACCGATTCCTTATGACACTTAAGCGCAATAGATTTGGCTATTTTTGAAATTGTGTCTTCATTAAGTTCATCAGGAACTATTCCTCGTATGTCGTATTCTCTAAATATTGATTTGTGAAGTTCTGGCATTTACTTTGGATTTGATAGCATGTTTGTCATAATACCTTCGATTTTATTATTTATAAATAAAATAAAATGTTTGATTTAACTTACAAAAATAAAAAAATATGGAGGAATGGAAAGCTTATTTCATGGGATGAGTGCAACGTTCACTCGCTGACACATACACTTCATTATGGTGTTGGAGTTTTTGAGGGTATTCGCGCATATAACACAAAAGATGGACCTGCTATTTTCAGAGTGGAAGAGCATACACATAGACTTTTTGAAGCAGCAAAAGTAGTTAATATTAAGATTCCATACTCCCCAGAAACTTTGATTGAAGCTCAAAAAGCTGTTTTATTGGAGAATAATTTTGAAGAAGCCTACATAAGACCAATTATCTATCTTGGAAATGAGACATTGGGCTTAAGAGCAGAAGATTTATCTGTGAATGCAATAGTGGCTGCATGGGAATGGCCTTCTTATATGGATCCAGAATCAAAACAAAAAGGTATTTCAGTAGTTAAATCTCCTTATAAGCAATATAAGAATCCAAATTGGTCAAACTATAAAATAACAGGCACTTATGTAAATTCAGTTGTTGCTTTACAAGATGCTGTAGCTAGAGGGGCTGATGAAGCATTGATTCTCGATAATGATGGTTATATTTCAGAGGGAAGCGGTGAAAATATCTTTTTTATAAAGGATGGCCTCATAAATACTCCAACAACAAATAATTGCTTGAACGGCATAACTAGACAGTCGGTTATAAAGATCGCAGATGACCTTGGTTATAAAGTTAATGAAGGCAACTGGTCATATGAGGAAATTATAGAATGTGATGAAGCATTCTTTACAGGTACAGCAGTTGAAGTTACTCCAATAACAAAAATTGATGATAAGGTAATTTCAAATGGATCTGTTGGTGAAATTACAAAAGAAATACAAATAACTTATGAGAACGCAGTTTTTGGAATTGATAATTCAAGAAACTGGCTAACATACATCAAATAATATTTTGCAAAAATTAAAGATCGCACTGCTCAGTTATAGAAGCGCACCTTTTTCAGGAGGTCAGGGGATTTTTGTAAGAGAGTTATCAAAAGCACTCACAAAGAGAGGCCACAAGGTAGACGTCATTTCTGGACCACCAATGCCAACTCTTGATTCAGGAATTGGGCTAATTAAACTAGAGGGATTAAATTTATTTGAAACATTTAACTTCAGAGATAGAGTTAAGAAGCTTTGGAATAAAAAAAATAAAAATCGTTTAGATTTTTATGATTTCTTTACAACCTTAATAGGTGGATTCCCAGAAATGTATTCTTTTGGTGAAAGGGCAAAAGAGTATCTTTTGAAAGGAAAAGATTATGACATTATCCTAGACAATCAATCATTAAGTTTGGGTATGCTTGAGATTCAAAAAAAATATCCATTTATTGAGATAATCCATCATCCAATTACAAAAGATTTTAAATACGATCTAATTTATTCAAATGGAATAATTCAAAGATTCTTTAAAAAAAGGTGGTATTCATTCCTTAAAATGAATAAAAAAGTTGCACCAAAAATAAAGAAAATTATAACTCCATCTAAAAACTCAAAAAAAGATATTTGCCAGGATTTTATGACTAACCCAAATAATATTAAGGTTATTCCAAATGGCTTGGATCTTTCAATTTTTAAAATCAATGAAACTATTAGCAAAGAAGAATTCAAGATTGTTACTGTTGCAAGTGCAGATGTTCCTCTCAAAGGTTTAGATACAACGCTCAAAGCCATTTCATTAACTCGAAAAAGCTTTCCAAATATCAAACTTTCAGTGGTAGGAAATCCAAGGGAGAATGGCCATACCGAGAGAGTTATAAGAGAATTAGACTTAACCAACTACGTTTCCTTTAAAACTAATTTATCTAAGGAAGAGGTCGCCCATGAGTATCAATCCAGCTCGATTGCAATTGTAAGTTCTTTATATGAGGGTTTTGGTTTTCCAGCTGCAGAGGCAATGGCGTGTGGTACTCCAATTATTTCTTCCAATGCTTCGGCACTTCCTGAAATTGTTCAAGAATTTGGCCAGTTATATGTACCAGGAGATCACAAGATGCTTGAAGAGTGTATTATAAAATTTTTTCAAAATAGGATATTGTTTAACGATCTTGCAAAAGAAGGCAGCTTGCATGCACATGAAACTTTTAATTGGGAGAAAATTGCTTTAGATTACGAGACACAATTCCTAAAAAGTATAGAAAAATTTAAGTAATGCTGACCTTTAATTTTCAAAATATAAAACCAACAAAGGATTCCTTTATGCTTGATGCAGGATGTGGTCCAGGAAGGCATATATTTGGTTTTATGGATCAGTTTTCTGATGTAACTTGTGTCGGTCTCGACTTAGATTTTGATTCACTTCAGGAAGGCAAAAATAATTTGACTTTGTTTAGTTCAATTTCAAACAAAGAGTCTACTTTTCTTCAGGGCTCAGTTTATAACCTGCCTTTTAAAGATAACTCTTTTGAAACCATAATCTGTTCTGAGGTACTTGAGCACGTTGCAGATGTTGATGCAACCTTGAAAGAACTTACCAGGTTAATAAGACCAGGAGGGAATTTGCTTGTTAGCGTCCCTTCTTATTATCCAGAAAAGATCTGTTGGCTTCTATCAAAAGAGTACCAAAAAATGCCAGGAGGTCACGTAAGAATCTTTAAAAAAAGTACTCTCCAGGAAAAAGTAGAAGAAAAGGGTTATAAATTAGAGATGACAGAAAAGTATCATGCCCTTCATAGTCCTTATTGGTGGCTAAGATGTTTATTTTGGTCATCTCAAGAAAATAATTTTCTCGTTAATATCTATAAAAAGATCTTAGAAATTCAGATCTTAAGAAATCCACCAATATTGAGAATCTTAGATAATCTTCTCAATCCATTTCTTGGAAAAAGTACTTCTTTTTATTTCAAGAAGTTATGAAAAAAATAAAAAATAAGCTTGCCCCTGCCAAGGACTGGATCATTAAGAATCAAAATAATAATGGGGCTATTAATTGGGACCAAAGAGGAAAATGTGATCCATGGGATCATTGTGAATGTTTAATAGCTTTGGCAATATATGAAGAATGGGATCCATTCATCAGAGGAGTTAACTGGTTCTTTGATAATCTTAATTCTGACGGTCTTATACCATCTGAATTTAAAAATGATGAAATTACTAAAGATTACTATGAAAGTCATCATGCTCCATATATTTTCCTTCCTCTATATCAGAAATTTTTAATTGACAATGATATTGATTACATAAAGCAATACAAAAAACAAATACAAACTATATACAAAACGACTTTAGCTTTTGCAGATTCGCAAGGTTTCTTATTTTGGGCAAAGGATGAAAAAGGATTTTCTGATAACTCCCTTGTTACTGCGTCATGCTCTGTTCACATTTCTTTAAAAATATTTGAAAAGATCGCTGACATTATTGGGCTAGATTATTCTCATGACGAAATTTTGTTAAATGAAGAAAAAATTAACTCAAAAAGATTTGATCGTGATGGTATTAGTAGAAAGAGGTTTTCAATGGATAATTATTATCCTTTTTTATGCGGTATCGGGAATGATGAAAAGATTGATAATGCTTTAGGTGATTTCTATAAAGCGGGATTGGGTATCAAGTGTGTCATCGAAGAACCATGGGTAACCTTTGCCGAATCATCAGAATTTATTATAAGTATGGTAAAAATGAAAAAAAATGAAGATGCTAAAAAGATTTTAAAAGAAATAATGAAATTTCAGGATAACAAGGGAATATTTCCTACTGGCTATCAATATAAATTAGATATCTTATGGCCTGATGAGTTTTCAACTTGGACAAATGCAGCGGTCATTATTGCTGCAGATTGTGTTTTTGGGATATCAAAATATAAGAATGTATTTTTAATATAGTTTTTTTAAGGCTACTAAGCTTTTTACTCTACCAACAAGTTCGAAGTTCTCAACTAATGCCTTTTCATAAATTTCTTTTGGTGCCTGACCTCCTTCTAACTCAGAGTCATAAATATCATGAATTGCAAGGATGCCTCCTTTTCTAATTTTATTTTTCCATGACGAGTAGTCGCTTCTTGCTGACTCAAAGGTATGACTCCCATCAATGAAAATAAGATCTATATCATCTTCTAGTTTTTTTGATGCTGAAACAGAGTTATCAATAATTGGAATTACGGTTTCAATGAGACCAGATTTTTTAATATTTTCAATAAACAAAGGATAAGTATCTACTCTGTTATTTTCAAAATCATATATTTCCCGATCAAAATACTCTTCCCCAAATTGCTGTTCTTCTGATCCCATATGATGATCAATAGAAAATAATTTTGTATTATTTTCTTTGCATGCTAGGCCCAAATAACAGGCAGATTTGCCACAGTATGAACCAATTTCAACTGCAAATCTTTCTCTGCATTCTTTAGATGCGAGTTCATAAAGAAATTTTCCTTCATTTGGATGCAGAAAGCCTTTAATTTTCTCAAACTTGGCAAATTCAGCGCGCATAAAATTTTTCTTTTCCCAAAGTGGATTTAAATCTTCTATGTTGCCATAGATATTCATCAGGATTATCTCTTATAGAGGTCTCGATATGCGAGGAAATATCTTGAATCATTGATTGTGTATCTGTGATATTAACTTCTTCAATAGAGAGTATTAATTTATCTAACTCGTAGTATGAATCCAAAAACAAAACATTACATTGAGTTGCATCTACTATCTTTATCGGTGCATTTGTAGTTGCAGTTTTCACTCCAAAAAAGTCTACATTTATGCTGTTTTTTAATCCATAATCTTGATCAATTGCATAAAGCACTGTTTTGCCTCTCTTAAGCCATTTAATAAAAGTAATAGGTTTATTTTTGTCAGCGAGTGCATTAAGGCCTCTTAACCTCCCAGCACTTTGGACTTTTTGCATGTAAGTTGAGTTATGAGCTCTTTCAACTCCATAAAGCTCACAATGCATGCCGAGTATTCTTGAATCTAGCTCGAGATGATGAGAATGCTTAAAAATAAGAAGATTGCCTTTGGCGGAATTAAGCTTATCCAAACCAGAAATCTCATACTTTAAAAAAGAATTTATCTTTGCATCATTCCAAAACCATGCTTTTCCAGTATCAAATAATCCTCTAACCATTGACTTGGTATTTTTATTAAAAAGATTTCTTTTTTCTTTCTCATTTAAGTTAGGAAAGGCAACATCAATATTCTTTCTACTAAATATATTTCTTTTAAGATTTGGATTTTTAAAGAAATAAAAAAATAAGCCTTGAAGAATTTTTTGGAAAGTTAAGGGACAGGAAACAACTTGCCTCCAGAAAAATATCCCCACTTTTTGATTAATAAATTTCATTTAAATCCCATTGCACAGTTATTATACTAATCAAAGTAATAAACTATGCTTATCTTTATTTATAATTTCATTTTTCTGATTTTAACCCCAATATTTATAATCAGAATCCTCCTTAAAGGAATTGAAGATCCAAATTATTTAATAAATTTTAAGAATAGATTTGGCGTAATATCTAACACCAAAGAATCTGATCTTGAAAAAATATGGTTTCACTCAGTGAGCTTAGGAGAGGTAATTTCATCAAGCGACCTAATTAGGCAGCTATCTAAAGATCATCAAATCATTTTAACAACCACAACGGGAACAGGTTTTAAAAAGGCAAATGAAATTTTCTTAGGCAATGAAAAGGTTCAAATTGCATATGCACCATGGGATTTTTATTTTTTTACTCTTATCTTTTTAGCCAAGATAAAACCAAAGGCAGCTATATTTTTTGAAACAGAAATCTGGCCGAACTCAATTTATTTGTGCAAATCAAAAAATATTCCTTCAATTATTTGCAATGCGAGACTTTCTAAACAAAGTTTTGAAAGCTATATGAAGCTCAATATCTTTTTAAGAAAAGTCTTTGCCAATATCACGCTTGTTTTAGCCCAAGGGGCTGATGATAAGAATTACTTTAGTCAACTTGGCTGCAAGAATACTCATGTGACTGGCTCAGTCAAATTCGATCAAAATCCTGCTATTAATAGAATAGGCGCATCAAACATTCAAAAATTTTTGGATAATCCTTATTTCCTTGCAGCCTCTACACATGAGGGTGAAGATAAGATTATTTTAGAATCTTTTAATTTAATAAAAAAAGATTATCCATTAATGAAATTAGTTGTTGTTCCTCGTCATCCAGAGAGAGCTCACAAAATAAAATCGCTTTTTCTCAGAATGGGAGCAAATTCTATTTACGAGAGCGAAGTAGGAAGTAAATCAGATATTTTAATTATTCAATCTCTTGGGATTCTTCCTCTTTTATATTCAGATGCTGAATTAGCTTTTGTTGGAGGAAGTTTAGTAAATAGAGGAGGGCATAATGTAATAGAGCCTGCAATAGCAAAATGCCCATTTATTTTAGGCGAAAATTATTTTAATTTTAAAAATATTGTTGATGCATTCATTAATGCCAATGCAACATATATTGTAAAGACACCCAGAAACATTTATGAAATCTTTTCTAAAATATATAAAGATCAAAATAATATTAAAGAAAATATGATCCAGAACGCAAATTCAGTTATTGATAAGAATATCGGAGCAACATCGCGTCAACTTTCATTAATTACGGCAAGCTTCACAATTGCAGAATAGCGAACTAACAAAAAAAATTATTACCCTTGTTGGGCCAACTGCTTGCGATAAGACGACAACAGCAATTCATCTAGCAAAGAAATTTCCACTATCTATAATAGGAGTCGATTCGGTGCAAATCTATAAAAAATTTGATATAGGATCTGCAAAGCCACCTCAGAAAATTCTTGAACAGTATAAACATCACCTAGTCGATGAAGTTGATCCACAAAATATTTTTTCGGTTAAAGATTTTTATAACCATACTCATAGACTAATTTTACAAGCCCATTCAGAGCATAGAGTTCCTTTGCTTGTTGGAGGAACGATGATGTACTTCAATGCTCTTTTTAAAGGGATAAATGACATACCTGCAGGAAATGAAATAATTAGGGACGAACTTCAAAAAGAACTAGAGGTAAATGGAATAAAAAAACTTTTCAATGATCTGGAAAGGGTCGATCCAGAATCTGCAAGAGTAATTAAACCAAATGACAAACAAAGAATAATTAGAGCTCTTGAAGTTTTTAAAATATCTAGTAAAAAGTTATCTGATTTTAAAAAAGCAAAAATTATCAATATTTTCGAAGAGTATGATTTTGTTAACATTGGAATTTTTCCAGAGGATAGAGAAAAACTCCAAAAAAAAATAAGAGAAAGAGTCCAGCGAATGATTGGCATGGGTCTTCTCGAGGAAGTGAAAGAAATAAGTGGATTAAAGAATATTCCTAAAAATCATCCTGCTCTTAATTCAATTAATTATAAGGAGGCGATTCAAGTCATTAATGGCGAATTAGATATAAGCAATCTTGAGGATCAGTGTGTAATTTCAACAAGACAACTGGTAAAAAGACAATTAACTTGGATGAGAAATTTTAATTTCTCAAAAACTTTCAAAACTGACAAATTAATAGAAGTAGAGAAATTTTTAAAAGAGCAAATTTTTTAAATAGTTTATTTAATTATTCTCTTTCATCCATATATTAATGTTAAACATATATAATAAGCACTATGAATTGGGACAATAAAGATAATAAAGATCCTTGGGGTAATCGCTCTAATGGAAATGATCAAGACTTCGATGACCTTTTGAAAAGGTTCTCTTCTATATTGGGTAGTAAGTCAGGTGGTGGCAATGGTTCTTCATCTGGTGGCGGATTTAATTTTTCACCGAGTAGATTTCTTGGTTATGGTCTTTTTATATTGGCAATTGTCTATCTTTCTGCATCTATCTATACAGTGCAACCCGGTGAGAGAGTAGTTATATTAAGATTAGGTCAGTATCATAAAGAAACAACAGAAGGCCTTAACTTTATGCTGTTTGGAATAGATCAAAGGTTCAAAGAGGATGTTGCGCTTACAAGAAGATATTCACAAACTGCGAACATGCTTACACAAGACGAAAATTTAGTTGATGTAACGGTATCAGTCCAATATAGAATTAGTAATATTAAAGATTTTGTTCTTAATGTAAGAGATCCAGAAGCTAGTCTAAGAAAAGCTACAGAGAGCGCACTAAGATTTGTTGTTGGTGACAATTCCTTAGAACAAACACTAACAGTAGGAAGAGAACAAATTGCTCAGGATGTAGGAGAGAGGCTTCAAGAGTATCTCGATATTTATCAAGCAGGTTTAATAGTTCAGCAAGTAAACATAGAGAAAACAGATCCTCCTGGCGCAGTAAAAGCTGCTTTTGACGATGTTGTTGCGGCAAGAGAAGATAAAATTAGACTTCAAAATGAGGCTGAGAGATATGCACTAACAATCGTTCCAGAAGCCAGAGGTCAGGCAGAGGCTACAATTAAAGCCGCTGAGGCCTATAAAGAGCAAGTAATTCTGACAGCTGAAGGTGAGGTGGTAAGATTTAACGAAGTTTATGACGAGTATAAAAAGAATCCTGAAGTTGTCAGGAAGAGAATTCATCTCGATGCAATGAAAAAAGTTTACTCGGATTCAACAAAAATTATGATAGATGTTAATGATGGAAGCAATATTACTCTTCTTCCATTGGGCGATATATTGCAACAAACTAAAGATGAGGATGAGGATTAAAAATGTCATTTAAGAATTCAACTGTATTATTTTCTTTACTCGCAGTACTCTTGCTTGTTAATAGCTTTTTTATAGTCGATGAACGTGAGAAGGCTATTGTTCTTCAGTTTGGAGAAACAGTTAGAGAAAATGTTGATGTTGGTTTTCATTTCAAATTACCTATCATCCAAGAAGTAAAAAAGTTTGATGCCAGATTAAGGTCTCTTGATGAAGAGCCTGATAGAATACTTACCGTAGAAAGTAAATATCTTCTAGTTGATTCTTTCATAAAATATAAAATTAGCGACGTACTTCTTTTCTATAAAGCTACGGGCGGAAGTTTCAATAATCTTAACAATCTTTTGGGGCAGAGAACTGAATTTGAGTTAAAAAATCAGTTTGGTAAAAGAACAGTTACTGAAGTGGTTTCAGGTGAAAGAGATGAGCTAATGAGCACAATGAGAGATAATCTAGCATCATCTGTTGTTGATCTTGGAATAGAAGTTATTGACTTTAGAATCAAACGAATAGATCTACCATCAGAATTAAGTAACTCAGTATATGAAAGAATGAGAACCGAAAGAAAGAGACTTGCTGAGGAGCTTAGATCAGAGGGAAAAGAAATTTCTAGGGAAATAACAGCCTCAGCTGACAAAGACAGAATAATTATCTTAGCTGAAGCAAATAAACTCTCTCAACAATTAAGAGGAGAGGGTGAAGCAACTGCTGCAGCAATATATGCTGAAGCTCATAATCAAGATCCTGAGTGGTATGAGTTTATTAGGACGATGGAATTGTTGCCTGATGCATTTAGCAATAAATCAGATGTAATGTTGATTGATTCTGATCAAGAAATCCTTAAATATTTCAAAGACTCTTCCGGCGAAGAAAAATAAAATGTCTAACAATACCCTTATCCTTGGTCTGCAATGGGGAGACGAAGGTAAAGGCAAAATTGTAGATGCACTAAGCGAAAATGTTTTTGCAGTATGCAGATTCCAAGGTGGTCATAATGCTGGGCACACAATAAAAGTTGACGGTGTCCAAACTGTTCTTCATTTAATTCCCTCAGGGGTTCTTCATCGGAGTGTCAAATGTCTTATTGGAAATGGCGTTGTCTTATCGCTTGAAGCTATCAAGAAAGAAATTAAAGGATTGGAAGAATTTGGTGTAGAAATTAAAAATCGACTTCATATAAGTGAAAATTGTCCATTAATTCTTCCGAGTCATATAAAAATTGATCAAGTAAGAGATAAAGACGAGTTTATTGGAACAACAGGAAGAGGTATTGGGCCAGCATATGAAGACAAGGTTGGAAGAAGAGCAATAAGATTTGGTGATTTAAAAGATGAAACATTGTTAAGAAAAAAAGTATCAAGATTAATAAAAATTCATAATAAACTTTTAAAACATTTTTATGATTCTGAACCATTTTCTGAAGATGAGATACTTAATAACCTTTTATCCTACAAAGATTTTGCTGAAAGTTTTTCTATAAATACAACTGATCTATTAATGGCTTGGGCTGAGGAAGGAAAAGAGGTCCTGTTTGAGGGTGCTCAGGGAACTTTTCTTGATATTGATCATGGGACATATCCTTATGTGACATCATCAAGTACAACAATTGGTGGAGTTTCCTCTGGCCTTGGAATAGGGCCAAAACATATTAATAATGTGATAGGTGTTGTTAAAGCATACGCCACAAGAGTTGGAGAGGGACCGTTTACAACAGAACTGTTTGATAAAGATGGGGATGAAATTGCCAAACGAGGTAATGAGTTTGGAGCAACAACTGGCAGACCTAGAAGGTGCGGGTGGCTTGATCTAGTTGCTTTAAAAAAAGCAATTTTTATTAACTCCGTTGATAGTTTATGTATAACTAAAGCTGATGTATTAGACACCTTTGAGAATATAAATGTTTGCATTGATTATGATGGAGAAAATCCAGTCTATAAATCTTTTGAAGGATGGCAAGAAGATACTTCTCTATTTAGTTCATATGATGAACTCCCACAAAAACTTAAAGACTATATAAAATTTATTGAAGAGTTTGTTAATTGCAAAGTAAGTATTATTTCTGTTGGCCCATCAAGAGAGCAAAGTATTCATTTGTAAATCTTATCTAAACTTGCATTAATAAATTTATAAGAATCTGGATTAGAGAATTTCTTTGTCAATCTTATACATTCATCAATGACAACGTTTCTTGGAGCTATTTTCATATCCATTTCAATTATACCGAGGCATAAGATGGCTTTATCAATAAGCTCAATCTCATTTTTGCTAATGCTCATTTCTTTTGAAATAATTTCCTCTATAAATTCATTCTTTTTAATAAGGGTATCCAAGCAAAGCTTAAATCTTTTGAAGTCTACTTTTTTAGATTTATGCTCTTTTTTAAATTGTTCTAGGATTTCTTTAGATGGAGTGTTTTCAAATAAGTATTGATAGATTGCTTGAACTATTACTTCTCTGGTTTTAACAGCTAACTTATGTTTCGCAAGATTTTTCATTAATCAGAGCCACTAGTGCGTTTGCATTATTTGTTGTTGTTGAGATATATCTTCGTTCTAATTGATCTTTAGTGTCAACGCAAAGCACACCATTTATTACTGAAACATCAGGATAATCAAGGGCAAGTTGTCCTAATGACCTAAAAGTTTCAGTACTGACCAAATCATAATGAGAAGTTTCACCTCTAATAATTATTCCAATCGCAAGAATTCCCAAAGTTTTAGACGAAATCTTTGCCTTTGCTAGAGCTGGTATTTCCAATGATCCAGGAGCTTTGTGTACTTTAATTTTATAATTTGTAGATTCTAAAATTTCTAGAGCCGTATCAGACATCTCATTTATAAAATCTTTGTACCAGCTAGTATGAATTATTAGAATTTCATCATTTTTAGTCATTTTCAAAACCTACTATTTCAATATTAAATCCAGATATATTGTTGTATTGGGTTGGAGTACCCAAAACTTTTATTTTTGTTAAGCCAAGATCTCTTAAAATTTGAGATCCAGCACCAATAACTCTTCTACTTTTTTTTGTTAATTCTTTTCCATCAAGAAGTGAAAGCCAATAGCTGCTTGCATCTCGATGATTAATTAAAACAAAAACACCAGCTTCTGACTCTGATATTTTTTTCAATGAACTCCTTACGGACCACTTTTTTCCAAGATCATTAATTGCTAATGTATCTTGTAAAACACTTTGTGTTTGAACTCTTACCAAGGGAGCATTTGCATTTTGTACATCACCTTTTGATAAGGAAAAGTGGAAATTTTTCTCAAGCATATCTTCCCAAATTCTTAATTCAAATTCGCCAAAATCTGTTTCAACTGATTTTCTCTCTACTTCTCTAACAGTTGCCTCAGTTGTAAGCCTAAAATCAATTAGATCAGCAATGGTACCAATTTTTAAATCATGTTTTTTTGCAAATTCAATAAGATCATCTCTTCTTGCCATAGAGCCATCGTCATTCATAATCTCACATATAACTCCTGATGGAGTAAATCCTGCAAGTTCAGCGAGATCACAAGATGCTTCGGTATGACCAGCTCTAGCCAAAACTCCTCCATCCATCGCTTGAAGTGGAAAAATATGACCAGGTTGGGCTATATCTTCTTTTGTTGAACTAGGATTAACTGCTGCGAGGATTGTTGTTGCTCTATCTTGAGCAGAAATACCCGTAGTAATTCCTTCTTTCGCTTCTATAGATACAGTGAAAGCAGTCTTATTACTTGATTCATTTGAATCAGTCATCTGCTTCAAGCCTAATACAGAACATTTTTCTTTAGTAAGTGTAAGACAAATTAAGCCTCTACCATGCTTTGCCATAAAGTTAACAATATCTGAATCAACCGTATCTGCAGCACAAACGAGGTCACCTTCGTTTTCTCTATCTTCATCATCAACGATAATGACAATTTTTCCTTCTTTAAGGTCTTGAATGATTTCTTTTGTTGTATTCATGTTCTTCTTAAATAAGTTTCTTTAGTATCATGTTTAATTTGAAGTGTGGATTTTAAATCAAAACCGAAGCTTTCTATAGTTTTATTTTTAAACCAAGGTACTCCTTCATCTCCTAGCTTATTTTTTGACTTGTAAACAATAACCTCATCAACTAGATTTTTACTTAGGAAGGCATTTACTAATTTTGGACCTGCCTCAATGAGGACTGAATTTATTTCAGAATTTGATAACTCTTTTATTAATGCATTTAAATCATTTGAACGCTCAATTTTTACATCACCTGTCTTAAAAAAGTTATATTTCTCATCAACTGGTTGCGATGTCAAAAGTATTTTTTTAGGTTGATTAACTTCGAAATCAACTCTTGCATTCATTTTAGGATTATCATTTCTGAGCGTATTTCCGCCGGTAATGATCACATCGAATTCTGCCCTAACAACTTGAACATCATCTCTTGATTCCTCTGAGGTAATCCAAGTAAATTTATTATCTTTTCTATGAGACATACCATCAGAGGAAGATGCCATTTTTATAGACACGTAAGGTCGCTTGTGAGTATTTTTATAAAAGAAATATTTATTAAGCTTAATTAAGTCCTCTTCAAAAAAACCAGAAATAACTTGAATTCCATTTTTCTCTAGTTGCTTAATACCAGAACCAGCTACTTTTGGGTTTGGGTCTTTAATACCAATTACTACTTTTTTGATTCCTGACTTAATGATTGCATCTGTACATGGTCCTGTTTTTCCATGATGACAGCAAGGCTCTAGAGTGCAATATAAGGTTAATTTTTGATAATCCTTTTCTAAAATTTTGTTATTCTTGTAGAGACTTTCAAGTGCATTAATTTCAGCATGATTTGAGCCATACTTCATATGAAAACCCTCTGCAATAATCTCATTATCCTTTACTATTACACATCCAACCATTGGATTTGGTTTAGTTAAATATTTACCTTTGGAGGCAATATCAATAGCCCTTTTTAAAAAAACTTCATGCATTATTTCTTTTTAGATTTTTTTCTATCTTCTTTATTAAGAGATTTTATTTCATCAGAAAAGTCATTTATGTCTTGAAAATCCCTATAGACAGATGCAAATCTAACATATGCAACTTGATCCACATCTTTCAAGGCATTCATCATAATTTCTCCAATTTTTTCGGAGGGGATTTCTCTTTCTCCAAGCACCCTTATGTCACTGAGTATCTTTGAAAAAAGAGCATCTGTTTTTTCAGATGATAGAGGTCTTTTTTCAAGAGCTCGCAACATTCCTTTTTTTAGCTTAGATCCATTAAATTCCTGCCGCTGGCCATCATTTTTGATAATTTTTGGGAGAGCCAGATCAGCAACTTCAAAAGTTGTAAATCTTGCATTACAGACATCACACTTCCTTCTTCTCCTAATCTGAGAACCATCAGCAAATATTCTTGAATCAATAACCTTTGTGTCTTCTGCTTGGCAAAAAGGACAGTACATTATTTATAAACCGGAAAATCTTTACATAAAGAAAGAGCTTTATTTTTAATTTCTTCAATTTTTTGGTCATTATCCAAATCAAGCACTATGTCACATATCCAGTTTGAAATTTGGATAATTTCATCTTCCTTAAAGCCTCTTGTTGTCACCGCTGGTGTTCCAAGTCTTATTCCTGATGTTATGAAAGGTGACTGTGGATCGTTAGGAACAGCATTTTTGTTTACTGTTATATTTGCTAACCCAAGCTTATTTTCTGAATCTTTTCCTGTTATACCTTTGTTTCTGAGATCAACAAGAATCATATGATTTTCAGTTCCACCCTTTATTACATCAACTCCTCTTCCAATAATCGTCTTCGCCATAGTTTTTGCATTACTAATGACTTGAGACATGTAGGTTTTAAATTCAGGTTCAAGAGCTTCTTTGAAACAAACCGCTTTTGCAGCGACTACATGCATTAGAGGGCCACCTTGAGAGCCTGGAAAAACAGCAGAATTTAATTTTTTTTGTATTTCCTCATTTTCCTTTGCAAGAATAATACCAGACCTCGGACCTCTCAATGTTTTGTGTGTTGTAGATGTTACGACATCTGCAAAAGGGATAGGAGAAGGATACATTCCTGCCGCAACAAGACCTGATATGTGTGCCATATCGACTAGGAAATAAGCATTAACTTCATCTGCTATTTCTCTAAATATACTCCAATCAATCAAACCTGAAAAAGCAGAAAAACCCGCAATAATTAGTTTTGGGTTGTGTTTTTTTGCTAAATCACGGACTTGATCATAATCAATATCATGTGTTTCGGAATTCAGACCATATTGAAAAGATTTATAGTTTCTTCCTGAGAAATTAACTTTTGATCCATGCGTAAGGTGCCCACCATGATCAAGACTCATTCCGAGTATTGCATCATTTGGCTGAAGTAATGCTAAATATGCTGCAGCATTTGCTGATGAGCCTGAATGAGGTTGAACATTTGCATAATCCGCATTAAAAAGTTCCTTAGCTCTCTCAATTGCTAATTTCTCAGCAATATCAACAAATTCACAACCTCCATAATATCTTTTGTCTGGATATCCTTCAGCATATTTATTTGTCAATACAGAGCCCTGCGCCTGTAGCACCCTCTGGCTTGCATAATTTTCCGAAGCTATAAGCTCAATATGTTCTTCTTGCCTAACCATTTCCTTCTCAAAGGACTCCCAAAGTTCAGCATCGTATAGTTCAATATCTTTTTTATCAGAAAAAATTGCATCAGTTTTGTTATTAGATTTCTTACCAAGTAAAGACATTTTTTAAATTTCTCCTAAAATGACAACTATAAACAGTAACTCGCCAATATATTCTAAATGAACTAAGGTTTTTTGTGGATAAAAGTTTTTTTTCTTTTTGGGTATAATTTTTTACAGATCCGACACTTTAGCCCAAAACATTCTCTTGCTTGACAATACTCTCTTCCCCAAAAAATAAATTGCAAATGTAGGTCATTCCAATTTTCTGGTGGAAATATCTTTTTTAAGTCCTTTTCTGTTTGTAAAACGTTTTTCCCTGATGTAAGACCCCATCTTTGAGCTAATCTATGAACATGAGTATCAACAGGAAAAGCTGGTTCTCCAAATGCTTGACTCATTAAAACCGATGCAGTTTTATGGCCAACCCCAGGTAACTTTTCTAACTCATAGAAACTTTCTGGAACCCTGCCGTTATGTTCTTTGAGCAATATTTTTGATAATTGTCTAATAGCTTTAGATTTTTTTGGTCCTAGACCACAAGGTTTAATTACTGAATATATCTTTTTCTCAGTAAGTTTTGACATTGAAAGTGGATCCTTGGCTAATTTAAATAATTTTGGAGTAACTTGATTTACTCTTTCGTCAGTACATTGTGCAGACAGTAAAACTGCTATCAAAAAAGAGAAGTTGTCAAAATGATCAAGAGGTATTGGCGGACTGGGATATTTTTTAGCTAAAATTTCTTTAACTATTAATGCTCTATCTTTTCTTGTCATATAATAAATATTTAGAATAATTTTGAATGATTAAGTATAAAAAATATCTTTTAAAGCTTAAAGATGCATTTTTAGAAGAAAATGTACAAAACACTAAAATGCTTGATTTATATCTTAAATATCTTGAGGGTAATGCTACTGAACAAGATCTTGAGGATGCAAATAAGCAACTTGCAGAGATTTTAAAGAGTTTGGGTATGGGAGTCTTAGTAGTTCTTCCATTCAGCCCAGTCAGTATTCCTTACCTAGTCAAAAAAGCTCAGGAGAATAATATAGATATTATTCCAAAGTGGTATAAAGCTTTAAGAGAACAGGATGATAGATTAGAATAACTTAGTAAATTTTGGAGTAGATTATGAAAACAGCTGTAATAGTGGATAGTGTTAGAACAGGACTAGCAAAATCATTTAGAGGTGGATTTAATATGACTAGGCCCGACGAAATGTTGGCACATATTATAAATGCAACATTGGAGAGAAATCCCAATTTACCGCCAGAAGCTGTTGAAGATATCATAATGGGGTGTGGAAATCCTGAGGGTGCTCAAGGGCACAATGTAGGAAGGAATGCCGCGGTATTATCTAATCTACCCATTACCACTGGAGGCACAACTATAAATAGATACTGTTCTTCTGGAATGCAATCTATATCCATGGCGGCATCTCAAATTATGGCTGGTTGCTATGACACAGTTATTGCTGGTGGAGCAGAAACAATTTCTATGATGCAAGGAAAACAGAATATGGATAATTTTGTTAATGAAAGACTCGCTGAAAAGTCTCCAGGGATTTACTATCCAATGGGAATGACAGCCGAAGTGGTAGCAAAAAGATATAACGTATCCAGAGAGGCTCAAGATGAGTATGCATTTGAGAGCCAAATGAGAACAGCAGCAGCTCAGCAAGCTGGAGCATACGATGATGAAATTATTCCAATGGATACGAAAATGCTTCTAATGAACAAAGAAACAGGTGATTCAAAAGAAATTGATTATTGTGTAGAAAAAGATGAGTGCAATAGACCAGAGACAACGCTCGATGGGTTGGCTTCTTTAAAACCAGTCTTTGATCCAGAAAATGGATCAGTTACAGCTGGAAATTCTTCACAATTATCAGATGGTGCATCTGTTACCTTGGTAATGTCAGAAGATAAAGCACTTGAGCTTGGTCTTAAGCCACTAGCTTATTTCAGAGGGTTCACAACCATGGGATGTGAGCCAGACGAAATGGGTATAGGCCCAGTTTTTTCCGTTCCAAAACTTTTAAATAACTACAACCTTTCTATGGATGATATAGATATTTGGGAGCTTAATGAGGCCTTTGCTGTTCAGGTAGTTTATTGCAGAGACAAGCTTGGTATTCCAATGGAAAAACTTAATCTTGATGGTGGGTCAATATCTATAGGCCATCCATTTGGTATGACTGGCTCAAGACAGGTAGGGCATATAGTTAGACAGCTTCAGTCTCATGACAAGCAATTCGGTGTTGTAACTATGTGTATTGGCGGTGGCATGGGAGCAAGTGGATTGTTTGAAAGATATCCTTCTTGATATCTGAATCTGACATTCTAAAATGCTTTCAACACCTTGTTGATAGCTCTCATCACAAAGATTCTGTTCTATTGGGTTCAGGGGATGATGCAGCTGTAATTGATACTCTAGGCAGGCAGTTAGTCCATTCTGTTGATATTTCAAAAACAGGTATTCACTTCCATGAGAGTATGAAACCTGAAGATATTGCATACAGGTCTATAACTACAGCGCTGAGTGATTTAGCAGGAATGGGATGTTTTCCCTCTTTTATTTCTATTGCACTGACCTCAGATATTGAAGAAATCTCTTGGTATGAGAAATTCTCTAATGGCATCAAGGAAACTTTAGATGAATTTTGTATTGACCTTGTTGGCGGAGATGTAACGAAAGGCGAGCTAAATATTTCAGTAAATGTTTTTGGGCATCCTTTTCAGAAGGCAATAATGAGAAGCGGTGCAAAATCAGATGAATCTATTTATTTAACTGGTCAACTGGGAAAAGCAAAGCAAGGTCTTGATGATTGGCTTCAAAACAAATCTTCAATTTACTGTCAAAGTTACCTCAGACCAAAGCCCCAATTCCAAAAAGCCAAAGAAATTTCAGATTTTGCTACTTCATGTATTGATATATCAGATGGATTAATTAAAGATTTAGGAGACATATGCAAACAGTCAAAAGTTGACGCTGAAATATATTTTGAAGATATTCCCATAACTAACGATTATCTTGATTTAACTTATGGTGACGATTACGAGCTTTGTTTTACAGCACCCAGTAATCTTGATAATCAATTAAGAGATCAAGGATTCTTTTTAATTGGAAAGACAACCCAGAGGTTAGAGATGTCTGAGAAGCATTCATTTTTGCAAGTATTTAATAAGGACGGCTCAACACTAGATTTTAAGAAGAGTGGATGGGACCCATTTGAAAAATAAAATTGGTATTGTTGGTGGCGGAATAACAGGACTTATATCTGCATATTTTTTATCTCAAGAGGGGTATGAAGTTGATTTATACGAAAAGAAAACACTCTTAAGTGAGACAAGCTCTAAGACAACTAAGTTAATACATGGCGGGATAAGATACTTAGAAAATCTGCAATTTCATGAGGTAAAGAATGGAATTAATGACAGAAAATGGTGGCTTGAAAATTTTCCTAATCAAACAAAACTCCAAGAGATTATAATTCTTTCCAAAAGAAAATTTTCTTTTGAGATTCTTAAGTTTTTCATTGGCATAAAAGTATATGAGGCATTCGCTGGCCGACTAAATATAAAAACCGGCCGATTATATAAGCAAAAAGATCTCTTATCCTTTGGTATAAAAAATAATATTTCAGCAGGTATATCTTTCTTTGATGGTTTGATGCAAGAAAGTGTGGGCCAAGAAATAATAAAAAGATGTAAAAGAAATGGCGTAAATTTTTATGAGAACAGTGAAATAAAGAGCATAAGGCCAGAAGGATATGTTGAAGAAAAACAATATAAAAAAATAATCATCGCTACTGGGCCTTGGATATCTGCATTTCTTAAACAAAATAAAATCGAATCAAATAAAACTATTGATTACATAAAAGGGATTCATCTGGTAATTAACAGGGTAATTAAAAAGGGTTTTATGTTTAGAGATCAAAAAAAACATAGATATATATTTGCCATTCCATATCAAGGCAATCTTCTTCTTGGAACAACTGAACAGAGAGTAAGTACACCTGAAGATAAACAGATATTAGATTCAGAGGTTAATTATCTTTTAGAGAGTATTAATGCTTATATTGATAGACCTATTAGTAAAGATGAAATAATCGGAAGTTACGCAGGAGTAAGACCACTTATTAAATCAAAAGCTCAAGACTTTCACTCATCATCAAGAGATTTTTATATACAAAAAGATCAGAATCTATTAAGTCTTTTTGGAGGAAAATGGACTACAGCACCTTCAATAGCAAGAAATATTGTTAGAATTGTTAATAATGAATCATAAAAAAACATTAAAAAATCCATATTTTTTCATCGCTTCATTGGGCGGAATTGGGTTAATAAGATTTGCCCCTGGAACTTTTGGGTCTATTTTTGCATGGTTTTTATTCATTTTTTTATCCCACTATCTAAATATGATTTTCATGACTTTCATAGCATTCCTATTTGCAGTTTGGGTTTGTGAAAATGTTTCAAAAGATCTAGAAGAAAAGGATGATAAATCAATTGTTATAGATGAATTAGTTGGAATGTGGATTGCTTTAATACCCGCGGTCTATTTTGCCGATACGCAATTCGAGAGAACAATAATTGCAATTGTCGCTCTATTATTATTTAGAGCTTTTGATATCTTAAAACCATATCCAATTTACTACTTAGATCAGAAATTTAAGAATGGTTTTGGAGTTGTTATAGATGATGTCGCTGCAGGAATGATTACTCTACTAATTTTAATTCCCTTATCTCTTTTATTATTCTAGACGAAGATAAGCCGCATTCTTCAATCATTTCTTCTCTTGATTGATGCTCAATAAATTTATCAGGTATTCCAAAAAGTTTAGATTTGATGTCTATATTATTTGAAGAACAAAATTCTTGGACGGCACTTCCAGCTCCTCCTGCGATTGATCCATCTTCAATCGAAATAAATGATTTCGCCTCTGAAAGATATTTTATTAAGATCTCTTCATCAAGGGGCTTCACAAAACGCATATCTATTAGAGTAAGTTTTAAGTAATTAGCCACTTCTTCAGCTTGATCTAGCAATGCTCCAAAATTTAAGATTACTAATTCTCTTGACCCCTCCCTAACTAATTTCCCTTTTCCAATTTCAACAGCAGAAAGATCCTTTTTAACTTCAACATTTGGACCAGAACCTCTGGGATATCTTATTGCTGCTGGACCACTATGTAAAAAACCAGTCGTTAGAAGCATTCTTGTTTCATTTTCATCTGATGGTGTCATTACAACCATATTGGGTATGCATCTTAAATAAGCTAAGTCATAGTTACCCGAATGAGTAGGCCCGTCCTCACCAACCAAGCCAGCTCTATCAATTGCAAATGTTACATCTAAATTTTGAACAGCAACATCATGTATTAGCTGATCATAAGCTCTTTGAAGGAATGTAGAGTAAATAGCAACAACCGGCTTCTTATTTTCACATGCTAACCCAGCAGATAGGGTAACTGCATGTTGTTCCGCAATAGCAACATCAAAATATTTATCTGGGAATTCTTTACTAAACTCAACTAATCCTGATCCCTCTCTCATAGCCGGGGTTATCCCTACAAGGTCATTATTATTTCTTGCCATATCTACTATCCAATCACTAAATATATCTTGATATTTTGGTTTTGATT
>CACNXK010000002.1 GCA_902624425.1 uncultured SAR86 cluster bacterium
TTGTAAAAGTTGACGCACAAAAGATATTTTTAAGGCACTTAAAAGGAGTTGAAGATCCAGAGCAAAAACGAAAAATTATAGGAAGAACATTTATTGATATATTTGATGCAGAAGCTGCAAAACTTGATGATATTAATTTTTTAGCTCAGGGGACGATCTATCCAGACGTAATCGAGTCGTCAGAATCTGAATCTAAAGAAGCAAGAGTAATAAAATCTCATCACAATGTTGGTGGATTGCCAGAGGAGATGAAGTTAAAACTTGTAGAGCCATTGAGAGATCTATTTAAAGATGAAGTTAGAAGATTAGGTTCACAACTTGACTTGCCTGAAATTATTCTAAATAGACATCCATTTCCAGGACCTGGTTTAGGTGTGAGGATTCTTGGTGAAGTGAATGAAAGAAAGGTAAAGATTCTTCAAGAAGCTGACTCAATCTTTATAGAAGAGTTAAGAAAAGCGCATCTCTATGATTCAGTAAGTCAGGCTTTTGCAGTATTCCTTCCAGTGAAATCTGTTGGAGTTGTTGGAGATGAGAGAAGATATGCTGAAGTTATAGGATTAAGAGCTGTTGAGACGGTTGACTTTATGACTGCAAGATGGGCTCATTTACCCTATAACTTCCTGGAGCATGTATCTAATAGAATTGTTAACGAAATAGAAGATGTAAGTAGGGTGGTTTATGATATTTCTAGTAAACCCCCAGCAACTATCGAATGGGAATAGTTTAAGGATCTCAAAATCTTATTTTTACTGACTTCTTGCTGTTGTAAAGTTGTTGTAATCCCCATTCTTGCGTCAAAGTTGTAAACATTATTGTAAAGATTTGCAAATACTATACTTCATAAAAAACAATGCATTTAATTTAAGGTTAAAATTAACTCATGAAATATAGAGCAGAAATTGATGGCTTAAGAGCATTAGCAGTATTGCCGGTGATTCTATTTCATGCTGGTTTTCAATGGTTTAGTGGTGGCTATGTAGGTGTAGATGTTTTCTTTGTCATAAGTGGATACCTAATCACAACAATTATTATTTCTGAGATGGCAGAGGGAAAATTTAGCATCGTCAATTTTTATGAAAGGCGTGCAAGGCGAATCTTACCAGCATTATTTTTTGTGATGGCTGTTTGCTTACCGTTTGCATGGCTATGGCTAACACCAAATGATATTAAGGATTTTGGACAGAGTTTGGTTGCTGTATCTATATTCTCTTCTAATATTTTATTTTGGTTAGAAAGTGGTTATTTTGATACGGCTGCTGAATTAAAACCACTACTTCATACTTGGAGTTTGGCTGTTGAAGAACAGTTCTACATTCTTTTCCCTATCTTTCTCTTGCTTGCATGGAGATTAGGCATTAAGTGGATATTAATCTTATTATCAATTTTATTTTTTATAAGTTTATGTTTTGCGGTATGGGCAGCTCAATATGCGACTTATCCAAAAATAATATCAGGTGCATTTTTTCTTTTACCCTTCAGAGGTTGGGAATTACTTATTGGTGTCTTTGCTGCCTTTTACCTTAAGCACAATACTCACCTAAAGTCTCATAACTTAAATCAAGCATTTAGTCTGCTCGGTTTTGGAATGATTGTTTATTCAATTATAGTATTTGATAAAACAACTCCTTTTCCAAGTTTATATACTTTAATTCCAACTATTGGTGCAGGTTTATTGATAATATGCACTGTTCCTAATACTCTTATTCATAAATTACTTAGTATCAAATTTATTGTTGCGATTGGTTTGATTTCTTACAGTGCTTACTTGTGGCATCAGCCTTTATTGGCATTTGAAAGACATAGGTCTGTAGAGGAGGTTTCAAATCTGACTCTTATTTGTTTATGTTGTGTCTCATTAATAATGGCTTGGTTTAGTTGGAAGTATGTTGAAGGACCTTTTCGTAACCGAAAGAAATTTAGTAGAAAAGTAATATTTAAACTATCAGCAACTGGCATGCTGTTGTTTTCAACAATTGGACTTACTGTTCATTTTACTGATGGATTAGAACGATTAAAGATTCTTTCATATTCAGCTGAAGAACGTAATATTTATAGCATCATTAAATTAAATACAAATTATGATATTTATGACCGCATGTATTCATCTAACTGTAAGCTATGGGCAAAAGATGTTATTGATCTCCCTTCTGCCGAATTTGATAAATGCTCTAAACTTTTTGGTAGTCCGCTCATAGTTTTAGGAGATAGCCATGCAATGAATGTATTCAATATTTTTGCTCAATCTAATATTTATGATTTTGTAGTTGGATTATCGCAAGGAGGTTGTAGACCACACTCACCAGAATCATATTGCCATTATGAAACTACAGCTGATTTTCTTGAAGAGATTGCTTCACTCGAGCCGACGATTATTTTTCATCAAGCGAGTTCTTATTTTTTTACTGATCAATATGGTAGGTATCAGCCCTCTACAAGAAATGAAGTTTTTTTTGACAAGAATAATGTGTTAAAAGTTGACTCATACCTCAAATATTTAGCAAATTTTGATTTAAATATAGTTTGGCTTGGTGGTTATACAGAATATGGCATCAATCCTAAAAATTACCCAACGCAAATTAAAGAGATTCCTCCCCATAGCTTCAAAGTTTTTGATCGAATCGAAAAAAATATTATAAAAACAATTGAAGAAAAAAAGAGAGGAGACTCATACAAATACATTAGTTTTAATGATTTTTATGAAATTGGAGAGCAGACTATCTTTAAGGATTGCTTGATTTGGCGAGACGCTGATCACTTCAGTGTTTGCGGAGAGCAACATGTTGTTCTCAATGCAGATTGGGATTTAATGTTATCCTTAACAGAAGATAAGTAGGGCATTATCGATTGTAAATTTTAAAAGTCTTAAAGTGAAAAAATAATAGTATGGATAAAAAAAATATTTTAGTGAATCGGATAAGCTACATTGATGGTTTAAGAGGGCTAGCAATCCTTGCTGTTGTTTTTTTTCATGCATATTCTAGATGGGGTTCAATAGAGCCTTACGATCAAAATTTGATATTGGAAAATTTATTTTCTTATGGATGGCTTGGTGTTCAATTGTTCTTTTGTATATCTGGATATGTAATATATATGACTATTCTCAAAACTAATAATTTTTTTATGTTTGGTTTAGCTAGATATCTTAGGCTAGCACCGGCAATGCTAATGGCCTCTTTTTTAATATATATAACTGCTTTTTTTATACCTGAACGGCCACTAGGTATGCCAAATCTCATTGACTTTATACCAAGTTTAACATTTATAGAACCTAGAATATTTAATGAGATTTTTGGAACCGAGATGCGCAGTCTTGACGGGGTTTTTTGGAGTCTTTATGTTGAAGTCAAATTCTATTTTATTGTTGCTATTTTATTTTATGTTTTGAGAGACAAAAAACTTATTGGATTAAATTTAATATTTATATTTTGGCTTATTTTTGCAATAAACAATAATCTTAATATGGTAGATAATGATTATATAAGTTTAATTTTCTCCCTACTTAATTTTATAGGCATAAAATATTACGGATGGTTCATTTTAGGAATAATTGCATACAAATATAATTTGAATAAAACAAAAATTAATGCTTACCTTCTATTCTTAGTGATTATCCTTGCAGCATTAAGTTCAAGCTTTGAAGATAGCAGAAACTTTTTCCCTGCACTTTTAACAGCTTCAATTTTTGTAGCTCCTCTTTTTTTTAATAAAGTGAAAGAGTTGTTATCATCACAGAAACTTTTATTTGTCGGATATATTTCTTATCCTTTATTTTTGATTCATCAAAATATTGTTACAGGTATGGCGATTCAATTGCACGCAATATATCCAAATCTTCCAACTTTTGTCTATCCAATACCTTTCATTTTAATTGTATTTCTCATTTCAAATATAATTGCAAATATAGAACCTAAATTTAAAAAAATCCTTAAAAATATTTTTCCAAATAAATTTCTTGGATATGTATTAAAAAGACGATGATTGAACAATCAGCTATTTCTTAAAAAAGCAAATATCTAGTGGGAGCGCATGATCCATAATGCTAAAAGCAACAGAAGTATTTAACCAATGGGCACAAGTTGGAAAGGATAAAGGAATGGAACTAAACCATACTAAATCCGTTGAAGACATGTTAAATTTTTCTTTAAGAGAAAAATATTCTATAGGAAAAGATTTTAATTTCTTAGATTTGGGTTGTGGAAATGGTTGGGTAGTCCAGAAGATTGCAGAAGACCGACTTTGTTATGAGTCTATTGGAATAGATGGAGCTGATAAGATGATCAAGAATGCTAAGAAAAAAGATCCTGTAAACGAATATATCATTGCGGATATCAATTCATATCAACCAGAAAAGAAGTTTGACCTTATTCACTCCATGGAAGTTTTGTACTATTTAGATGACCCAAAAAGAATTATTAAGAATATTTATAACTCTTGGATAGAAATTAATGGCAGATTAATAATAGGCATAGATCTTTATTTTGAAAACCAAGAGTCTCATACTTGGGAGGAAAGTGTTGGTACTGAAATGAAGATGTTTAAAGAATCCGAATGGATAAGTTTCTTTGAACTAGCTGGATTTAGGGAAATAAAATCTTGGCGCTCTAATAAACAAAAAGATTGGGCAGGGACTTTAGTCGTAACAGGAAAAAAATAATGCTGTGGATATGAAAAAAAGCGCACCCAACTCATTAATTGAAAGACTTAAATATATTGGACCCAGCGCAATTGTCACAGGGAGCGTTGTTGGAAGCGGTTCAATTGTGATGACACCACTCTTAGGAGCAGCCGCTGGATTTACTCTTCTGTGGTGGTTACTTTTAAGTATATGGACAAAGCCAATTATCCAAGCTGAAATTAGCAGATATATCGTAGTTACAAAAAAAACATTCCTTGAAGCTTTCGCAGAAATTCCAGGCCCAAAGACAAATATAAATGGGAAAACTTGGCTATTTTGGTTTATGTTTTTGGGAGTTTTGCCTGCAATTTTTGAGTGTGAATAAAAAAATGAAATTTTTTGGATGGAGGATGGTATTTACCGGTCTCACTCTTGAATTTGCTGTTGTAGGTTTCCTTTTTTATAGTTTTCCCGTTATCTGGCCCTATTTAATATCAGAACTGGGCATGACCGAAAGTCAGCTTGGAATGATTACTGCATTCTATTTTATACCTGTAGCAGTTTTGGCAACTATTGTTGGTCGTGCCTTAGATAAGTACTCTGTAAAAAACTTTATGATGGCTGGAGCTATTATTTATGCTCTTGGACTGTTCTCTTTAAGCTTAATAAACTCTTATTGGTCTCTTCTAACGATTTATCTTACCATTCTTGCTTTGGGATCTATTATGATGGGAAATTTAGCTGTAGCTAAATTGATCTCAAATTGGTTCGAAAAAAATGCTGGTAAAGCGTTAGGTATTGCTGCAGTAGGTATTTCATTTTCAGGAGTTGTACTTCCCTTAGTTGTTGATCCACTTCTGGATCTAGTTGGCTGGAGAAATGTTTATGTAATTTTTGCTTCTATAGTTCTTTTCATTATTTTGCCTCTCATCTTTTTTATTGTGATTGATGATCCGAAGACAGTTAATCAAGTTAAAGATGGTATAGAAAAAGATAACGAAGAAGAATTCACACCACAAGAGATGACGGCTAAGGATCTTTTATCTAAAAAAATCTTTTGGATAATTTCTTTAGCATTCGCCTTTCAGTTTCTATCCATGATGGGCGTACTTGCTTTTTTGCCTGTCCATGCAAGCAAAATGGGGCTAGAAGAAACTTGGAATCTTTTTGGTTTTCCAATCAAACAATACGTCTTTGCTTATGCATTATCTGCATTGGGAGGAGTCCTTGGAAAAATAATATTTGGATATCTTATGGATATTATGAAAGCTGCATATCCTTCAATGATGGCGATGTTCTTTCAAGCAATTGGAATCTTTGGGATTACCTATTTCAATGAACCAAGTGTATTTCTCCTGAGTGCATTTATATTTGGTTTAGGTTTTGGTGCCGCAACCCCTCTTATGACAGCTTGTTACTTGAGGGCTTTTGGAGCACATAATCTTGGAAAGGCTAGAGGTATATCATCCCCTATCGTGTCTCCACTGCAACCCATAGGAATTCTTATAACAAGCATACTGATAGGTTTTCAAGACACTTACTTCATAGCTTTTAATATTATGGGATGTTTTGCTCTAGTTGCTGTTGTTTTAGCAAGCCAAATTCAGGAGACTGGAATAAATTTAAGCAAAGGCAATTAAAGACTTTCCATGCTATATTTAATGTAAATGAAAATTTGCATAATTTATGGACATCACAATACAAAAGATTCATTTAATGCATCTGTGAGAGACACCTTTATTGATGAGGCAGAACAGGTTGGCCATGTAATTGACTTGATAAATTTATTTGATGAAGAGCAACAACTTCCTTTTTATAGAAGCGATATAAACCCACCTCCAAAATTAGTTCTGGATTATAGAAAAAGGCTTGAGGCTGCTGACGCGATGTTTCTGATGAGCGCCTGTCATAATTTAAGAATGAATGTCATTTTAGAAAACTGGATTGATTGGGTTCTTCATCCAACTTGGTTTTTCTCTTATAAATCATTAATTCCTGATAGTAAGTTTTTTGGGAATTATGGTTATCCTGTTGCTGGAGCAATGAAAGATAAAATCGGTATAGTTTCCATGACCTATGGAGGTCCAATGATAAGCTATTTTAATTTTTCAATTTTTGACAATATTCCATATAGAAGATTAAAAAAATCTGTATTCCAACTCGGTGGTTTGAAAACGAAATACTTAAGATTTTATTCAATACTTCCAAATATGAAAGAAAGCGAATTTGAAAAGCACATGAGCAAAGTTAGAAAATTTGCTAGAAGTTTAAAATAAGATATTTTAAAAATTCATTTATTAATATAAAGTAAGTTAGTCGAGGAGGACTTAATATTGTTAATAAATGAAGATCTAAAATTAGACTATTCTGATGTTCTAATCAGACCAAAAAGATCTACGATGAGCTCCAGAGGAGAAGTGAAACTTAAGAGAACTCATAGGTTTCTTTGGAGTAAGAAAAAGTGGAGCGGCATTCCAATTATGTCGGCTAATATGGATACAGTGGGAACGCTTGCTATGCATAAGATATTATCAAAATACGGCCTAATTACTTGTCCAGCAAAGCATCATCTTAAAAAAGATCCAGAAATATTTAAAACAAAAAGATCAAATATTTGTTGGTTTGGTGGGATTGATGATATATCAAAACTCTCCAAGACCAACTCAGGCTTCATTGGACTTGATGTTGCAAACGGCTACACAATTAAATTTGTAGATTCGGTTAAAAGACTCAGAGAAAAATGCCCTGATGCAACTATTGCTGCAGGAAATGTAGTCACAGCAGATATGACCCAAGAATTAATTCTTGCAGGTGCAGATATTGTTAAAGTTGGTATTGGTCCTGGTTCAGTCTGTACGACAAGAATCAAAACCGGAATTGGTTATCCTCAGCTCAGCGCTGTAATTGAGTGCGCAGATGCAGCTCATGGCCTCAATGCTCATATTATTGCTGATGGGGGATGCACTAATTCTGGTGATATTGTGAAAGCGTTTGCTGGAGGTGCAGATTTTGTAATGATTGGAGGAATGCTAGCAGGTCATGATGAATGTGATGGTGAAGTTGAAGACGGGGTGATGAAATTTTATGGAATGGCCTCTGAATCGGCAATGACAAGACATAGCAATCATAATAATTATAGAGGAACTGAAGGAAAGACAGTTGAGGTTGAATATCGAGGTAAAGCTGACGACACAATAAAAGATATCTTAAGCGGCATTCGATCGGCATGTACTTATGTTGGTGCCAACAAATTAAAAACTCTTTCTAAGTGCACAACTTTTGTAAGAGTTAACAGCACCCACAATACAGTTTTCGGAAACGAGTAAAAAATAAATGAAACTTTTTTTTGCAGTCGTAATTTCGATTTTTATTCTTATCATAATTTTCAGTTTTTATATCACTCGAGATGGACAAATTATTACTCCAGTAGGAGAAGGAACTATTACTCTAGATACTGGCGTATATGAAAATTTTCCATTGCCTGATTATGCTGCAAAGATGATCACCGAAAATTATAAAAGCTATTTCATTGAGGTAGAGCCTGGACTGAAAGTGCATATTCTTGAGGTAGGTGAGGGATTTCCAGTATTTCTCATGCATGGTAATCCAACCTCAGGTTTTTTATATAGAAAAATAGCAGATAAGCTTCCACAAGATAAAGTAAGAGTAATTATGCCAACATCAATTGGGCTTGGATTTTCATCAAAGATTCCAGCTAGTCAGCATACTTTGAGCAATCATATTCGATGGATTAACAAGGTACTAAATGAGCTTCAGTTAAATGAAGTTATTTATTCAGGTCAAGATTGGGGTGGACCAATTGGTATGGGAGCATTATCTCAATCACCAAATCTTCTTAAAGGAGCGGTGTTATTGAATACAGTTTTTAATGCTCCAAAAGAAAAAGCAGATTTAACATCTATGCATGCAAGAGTGAAAACTCCAATATTAGGTGAATTACTTGTTGAGGTAATTTTTAATCCCTTTGAGCAGCTTGCCAGAGTCCAAGGAGATCCAAATTCTTGGTCTGAAGATGTTGTGAGTATTTATAGCAAACCTGTTCTTGAAAGTGGGAATCCTAAAGCAACTTTATCGATGATGAGAATGGTGCCAGATGGACCAGACCATCCAAATGCCTTGGCAATGAGAGATATCGAAAAATATGTTGATACTTTGCAAATTCCAGCTGAGATTGTTTGGGGCATGCAAGATCCAATTCTTGGTGGAGGGCTGTCAGCAATGGAAGCAAAGTTTCCAAACGCCTCTGTAACAAAAACACAAGCTGGACATTTTCTTCAAGAAGAGGTCTCTACTGAAATAGCTAACGCACTTATTAGAGTGATAGATCAAATTGAAAAAAAATAATAATCATCAAAAGGCACCACGAACAATAAGCGATAGATTAAAATTTATTGGGCCAAGTGCAATTGTTACTGGAAGCGTCGTTGGAAGTGGTTCGATTGTAATGACTCCCTTACTTGGAGCTGCAGCAGGTTTTACTCTTCTGTGGTGGCTTTTGCTAAGCATATGGACAAAGCCAATAATTCAAGCTGAAATAAGCAGATATGTAGTAGTTACAAAAAAAACTTTCCTTGAAGCCTTTGCAGAAATTCCTGGACCCAAGACAATAATAAACGGCAAGACTACCTCTTGGCTCGTTTGGTTTATGTTTTTGGGTGTTTTACCAGCAATCATTGGGATGGGGGGACTGGTTGGAGCAGTTGCAGAAGCAGGAAATAATATGTTCCCCTCAATAAGTATTGAATTATGGGTTATTCTGTCATGCTTAATTACTTGGTTGATACTATTAAGAGGGTCTTACTCAATTCTTGAGAATATTCTTCTTGGAATGGTTTTGATATTCTCATTGATAACATTATTCATTGCTATATCAATGCAATCAACAAGCTATGAGCTTAGTATTAATCAAGTCTTATCAGGTTTAAGTTTTTCCCTTCCTTTTGAGCACTTACCACTAGCTCTTGCAGTTTTTGGCTTCACAGGAATAAGCTATGGAGAAATAATGGCGTATACCTATTGGTGTCTTGAAAAAGGTTATGCTCAAGGGAATTCTGATGATATCCAAGAAACAAAACGCTGGATTAGCACAATGCAAACTGATGTATGGGTGACCATTTTCTTCATTACAATCGGAACACTTCCATTTTTCTTTTTAGGCGCAGGAGTTTTGCATACATTGCCACAGCTCCAAGAATCACTTGCCACCCAATCATTCTGGGATGTAGATATTATTAGCGCGCTTCAAAATATGTTCTCACTAGTTTTGGGTGATTGGGCAAAGTGGCTGTTTATTATTCTTGCTTTTTTTATTCTTTACTCAACCTTACTATCGGGAACAGCAGCATTTACTCGAACAATTACAGATTATTTAATTTCAATGGGATTTATTTTGGAGAAAGAAAATATAAGAAAGAAATTAATAAAAGCTATTGCATTTTTGGTGCCTTTTCTTTCTGGTATTTTTTACTTTTTACTTCCAAATCCAATTACCCTTTTATTAATAGCAGGCATATGGGCAGCAATGGGTCTTCCCATAGTTAATATTGGAGCAATTTACCTTTCTAATAAGCTATCAAAGGAACTACAGCCTAATTCATTTATAAAATCTATACTTTGGCTAAGTTTTATATTTCAAATTTCGATAGCGGTTCTAATAGTTATCGATATAAGCTCTAATTTTTAAGTTATTTGCTAAAATAGACTTAAAGAGGTAAAAAATGAGTGATAAGTTAGACTTAAAGAAACATATAAGAGATGTCGAAGACTTTCCAATTCCCGGAATCAAATTCAGAGATATAACAAGCTTAATTGAGACACCTGATCCATTTAGGAAAACTTGCAAAGAATTAACTAAGATGACTGAAAGCTTTAATGCTGATCAAATTGTAAGTATTGAGAGTAGAGGCTTTATCTTTGCTGGATCAGTCGCCAATGATCTTTTGCTACCATTTGTTTTAGCAAGAAAACCCGGCAAACTTCCAAATGAAACATATATAAAAAGTTTTGATTTGGAGTATGGAAGTACTTCAATTGAAATTCAAAAAAATACCAATATAGGCATTGAAGATAGAATTGTTATTATTGATGACTTGGTTGCAACTGGAGGAACTGCAATTGCCTGCGCTGAAATTTTAACCGAAAATTTTGACGTTAAAAAATCTAATATTTTAATTTTATGCATCATAGATCTCCCAGAACTTGGAGGGAGTAAATTAATTAAGGAACAAGGCTACAATATTGAAACGCTAGTGTCTTACTGATTGCTTAGTAAATGAGAAACCTCGTTAGAAATACTCATAAATATTTAAGCTTCTTTATTTCGATTCAATTATTTTTATGGACAGTTTCAGGAATATATTTTTCCTTTAATAAAATTGAGTTGGTTAGAGGTGAGCAGTATAGATTAACAGAATATTTTCCTATAAATTTTGATGAGGTTAATTTTTCTAGATCCAGTATCAAGGAGCTTAAAGCAATAAAAAGATTAAATGACATTGTTTTTATTGTGAATAGTAGCGAAGGCAAAGAATATCTTGATTCTTTTGGCAAACCTTTAGAAAAACTCAATAAAAGTCAGGTATTTGATATCGTTGCATCTTCTTCAACTCTTGAACCGATAGCTTTCGAGAAAATTGAAGAATCCTCAAAGGGGTCTGAGTATAGGGGCAGAAATTTACCTTTATATAAAGTAACAGCTTTGAATAATAAAGATAAGAAAATTAACCTATATATAGATGTTTATTCAGGAGAAATCACAGCAGTCCGATCACTTCAGTGGAGAATTTGGGACCTAATGTGGGGATTTCATATTATGGATTGGCAAACAAGAGACAAGATTAATAATATTTTTCTTAAAATCTTCTCAATTCTGGCTCTTGTAAGCTCTATCTCAGGAATTCTTTTATTTTTTAGAGTAGACTTTAAATCTAAATAAGAAAAATATGACTAATAAAAGCCATCAAACTTTACCAGCTTGGACTTATACAAGTGACGCATTTTTAGAACTCGAAAAAAGGTATCTTTTTTTGAATAACTGGCAACTTATATGCCATTCATCAAACATTCCAAATTCAGGTGATTTTTTCACTTTCAATTTCTTTAACGAGAGATTAGTAGCTATTAGAAATGAAGAAGGTGAAATAAATGTTTTCCATAATGTCTGCTCGCATAGAGCAACAAAACTTTTAGAGGAGGATGGCAACTGTGGAAAAAGGATAAGATGTCCTTATCATGCTTGGAGTTATGATTTATCTGGAAATTTAAAATCTGTTCCTCATGAAGATCAATTTAGAGAATTCAAAAAAGAAGAACACAATCTTAAAAAAGTTCAAATGGAAATTTTCTTTGGGTTTATTTTTGCAAAAGTTATTCCTAGCTCAACACCTAGTGTAGCTGATCAATTTTCACCTTATTTCGATGAATTATCTTTATATAAGCTAGAGGAATTAAAACCTCTTGGCAGGGTAACTATGAGACCAAGAAATGTTAATTGGAAGCAGGTTGCTGACAATTATGTTGATGCTTTACATATCCCAGTTGCTCATCCAGGCTTATCGGGTTTGGTTGGTAATAGTTATGGAATTGAATTATCTAAAAATGGTGGATATGTTCATAAAATGTGGGGAGACCTCAATAAAACTAGGAAGAAAAACCTTTCAAACGACTTATATAAAAAACTCTTACCAGAATCTAATCATCTACCTCAAGATAAGCAGATGCATTGGTCCTATTATAGATTATGGCCAAATCTTGCATTTGATGTATATCCGGATCAGATGGATTTTATGCAATTTATTCCAATTAATGCAAACAAAACCCTAATAAGAGAAATTCCTTATGCATTATCTGACGAGAGACGTGAAATGAAGGCGGCCAGATATTTGAATTGGAGAATTAATCGAGAGGTTAATGCAGAGGATACTGAGCTCATAAATTTAGTCCAAGAAGGAATGGAAACATCTGCATTTGTCTCTGGTCCTCTAGCTGAATCAGAAATTTGCCTTATTGATAGCGCAGAAAGAATCCGAAATGCTATTCCAGTATCTACATTAGATATTGAACCTAATTTACAAGAAATAAGTACTCTTAATCAAAATCTTTTAGATAATAAATCTATGAAAAATAAAAATACATTTAAAACGAAGAGTACTCAATGAACGTTAATACAGAAGATAGGATTTATGATTCAATTATTGTTGGAGCAGGTATTTCAGGCGTTAGCGCAGCCTATCACTTAAAGACCTATTGCAAAGGGACAGATTTTTTAGTCCTGGAAGGAAGAGAAAACTTCGGAGGAACATGGGACTTCTTTAAATATCCTGGGATAAGATCAGACTCTGATATGCACACGCTTGGTTTCTCGTTCAAGCCATGGAATAGCAAAAAATTTATAGCAGATGCACCTTCTATAATGAAATATTTAGATGAAACAATTGAAGAAAATAATCTTAAAGAATTTATAAAATTTAATATGCACATTGAGTCAGCTTCATGGGACTCTAAAGAATCTATTTGGGAATTAACTATAAACAATAAAAATCTTGATCGTTTAGAAGTTATAAAAACTAAATTTATTCAAATGTGTGCTGGATACTACAGTTATGCGAATGGACATAAACCGACATTTAAAGGTTCTGACAATTTTGAAGGGAAGATTGTGCATCCACAAGAATGGGACAACTCTATAAATTATGAAAATAAGAAAGTTTCCGTAATTGGAAGCGGAGCAACTGCAGTAACACTGATACCAGAGATTGCAAAAAAAGCTAGTCACGTCACTATGATCCAAAGATCACCAACATATATTGCTTCAGTTCCAAGTGAGTATAAGTTTTTACATTTGCTTAATTATATTTCTCCAAAACTGGGCTATAAAATAATTCGATTTACAAACATTCTTCGTCAAAGAAATATTTATAGAAGAGCTCGAAAAAGTCCAGAAATTGTAAAAGATTACCTTCTTGATTTGGTGAAAAACGAACTTCCTGATTATGACATTGAAAAACACTTTACACCTTCATATAACCCATGGGAGCAAAGATTATGTTTGGCTCCTGATAATGATTTTTTTGAAAGCATAAAACAAAATAAGGTTTCTGTTGAAACAGACACTATCGATTCATTTTCTCACAAAGGTGTAAAACTTAATTCAGGCAAATTAATTGAGGCAGATATAATTGTTACCGCTACAGGTATAACACTTCAAAATTTTGGTGGTATAAATATTTTTGTTGATGGAGATGAGATTGATGTATCAAAAAGCTTCTTTTATAAAAGCATGATGTATACACAAATTCCCAATTTTATAAATACTTTTGGTTACATCAATGCCTCTTGGACACTAAAAGCAGACTTAACAAGTAAATATGCTTGTAGGCTAATAAATTTTATGAAAGATAATCAATACACAAAATGCATTCCAATAGCTCCCGATGATTTAATGGTTACAGATTTTTTAGATGATTTTTCATCGGGTTATGTAAGAAGGGGAGCTTCTATTACCGTTAAACAAGGAAATAAAAAGCCATGGATAAATAATCAGAATTACCTGAGAGATATTTTTGAAATAAATTATGGGAAAATAGAAGATAAAAGCTTAAGATTCTCTTAAAAAAAGTTACATAAAAAAATGCAAGAATTTGAATTACTATCAATATCACATTTTATAAGTTTCTGTACTTGTCTGGCTGCCATATTTATGATCCCAAAGGCCCTCCAATCTAAACCAGAATTAATAAATTCTTTTAGATATTTCTTGATTATTTTGTTAATTGAAAATCAAATCAGATCTACATACATGGAAACTCTTGTGAAGGGTGGAAGCTTGGCTGAAAATCTTCCTTTACATTTATGTGACTTTTCTGCGATTGTAATTGCGGCTTTTCTCATAACAGGTTTTAGACCACTTTTTGTTTTTGCATATTTTTGGGGTATAGCAGGTGCAGGGATGTCAATATTAACACCAGACTCAGAATATGCATTCCCACATTATGAATATTTTGCAACAATGTATGGGCACTCGTTAATTTTGCTAGCTGTTGCTTTTTCAATTGTTAACTTAAATCAGAGACCTTTCAAAAGTGATATTTTAAAACTGATCCTTTATTCATCGCTTTTACTGGCTGTAATGTATGGCATTAATTTCATTTTAGGATCAAATTACTGGTATTTAAATGAGAGACCCTACGGGGAAAATATAATTTCTTTGATGCCTGAACCGCCAACACATATGTTTATACTGTACCCAGTTGCTATATTTTTTATTTACTTGGTTTACTCGCCATACATATATCTTGATAGAAGAAAAAGGAGGATGAATTAATGAGAAGAATTATTACAGGTCACAATAAGGATGGAAAATCAGTTGTCATGCATGATGGGCCACCTGCGAGGTCAATTGGTGAAGATGTGGGAGGTCTTTATGAAATTTGGAACACTGAACCTGTTCCATTTACAACAAAGGGTTTTGAAGATAAGGCTGATATTGATATTGAGCTTGAGCCTCCAAAGGGAGGAACAAAATTTAGATACTTTCAAATTAACCCCACTCCAGAAGGAGTTCCAATTGAAGTTTTAAATGAAATGGCTGCAGATGCATTTGATAAAATCAAAGCATCTCATTGCAGAGTTGATGTATCAAGGCATCCAGCTATGCATAAAACAGATAGCATTGATTACATTATTTTATTAAAAGGTGATGTAACTCTCATACTCGATGAGGGCGAAATAGACGTCAAACCTTTTGACACAGTTGTTCAAAGAGGAACAAATCATGCTTGGAGGAATAATGGAGATGAACCAGCTCTTCTTATAGCTGTTTTAATTGATTCTGAAATAGACGTATAGATGCAAAAAAACTTCATTTTTAGTGATACTGAAACAACGGGATTAAGAGAAAAAGATTTTATACAAATAATTCAATCTGCTTCAATCTTAACAGATGAGAATTTTAAAAGAATAGATGCTCAGAATATTGAATCTAGACCCCTTCCATGGGTCGTCCCCCAGCCAGGCGCTTATTTAGTTCACAAAAAAATTTCTAGTCTTGATTCAAATATATCCCATTATCAAATGATGAAAGATATCTATAACACTTGGGAGCAATGGAGTGATGACAAGCAGTCGATATTTGTAACTTATAACGGCCATCAGTTTGATGAAGAGCTTTACAGAAGACAGTTCTATTGGAATCTATTACCTCCATATATCACAAATACAAATGGTAATGGTAGAAGTGATTTATATTTTTTGATTTTGTTGGTTTCCTATCTTTATCCTGAATTTATTAAGTTCAATATGAATAATTATGATTTTCCAATCCTAAAACTTGATCAGATTCTTCCAAAAATTGGTATTGATGTATCAGATGCTCATGACGCTCTAACAGATTGTGAATTTATGGTACATCTTATTAAGTATATTTATTCTAAGCATCCTGATTTAGTTGAAGATTTTTTTCTTCAAGCAACGAAAGCAAGTTTTATAGACATGCTTTCAACAAGAAACTATTTTGGTTATGTGCAAAGGGGACCAAGATATAGATTTATATATCCACTTACATTCATTTGCCAAAATCCAGAATCTCCAAATAAAGCAATTTTCTTAGACTTGTCATATCCAGTTGAGGATATCCTTGAGCTCGAATACCACGAACTCATTTCTTATATTGAAAAACCAAATGCTGAGTCACCCTTTAAAGTATTAGCAATAAATAAGTCTCAAGCAGTGGCAGATGGAGAGAAATTTGATTTTAAATTTGATTTAACTGGGGATGAGCTTGTATCAAGAGCTAAAAAGATAAAAGAGAATTTTGAATTTAAAGAAAGAATAATCGCTGCTTGCTCAGATGTAGAAAAGCCATTTTACCCTGCAAAGGACTTTATTGAACAACAGGTTTATGAAGGATTCCCATCGCCTGATGACTCAAGATTATTTCAAGAATTTCATAAATCTGAAGATTTTGAAACAAAACATAATATTGCTATCAGAATAAAAGATGATAGATATAGAGAGTTTGCAAAAAGAATCTTATACCTTCATTTTCCTGATAGGGTTGATGGCAAGATTGAAAAAAATGTTTCCGAATTAATTCACAAAAGATTTAATGAAGAAGGCCCATGGCCAGATGCTGCAAAAGCCTATAAGGAACTTCTTTCTAAGATGGAAACTGCTGAGGGTTCGCAAAAAAAGATACTAGAAAAACTTCAAAACTTTTTTGCTAACTCAAATAATTAAATGAAAGAACTTTTTATGAAAGAAGCTCTTAACAGGGCTAAGTTAGCTTTTAAAAAAGATGAAGTTCCAATAGGCGCAGTTGTAGTAAAAAATAATGAAATTATTGGATATGGTCAAAATAGAACAATTGAAAAAAATTCGGTCTTAGCTCATGCAGAAATTGAAGCCATTAAAATGGCATCGCAGAAAGAACAGAACTATAGATTAATTGGGTGTGATATCTATTCGACTATCGAACCTTGCCACTTGTGCGCAAAGGCAATTGTTGCTTCAAGAATAGATAATCTTTACATAGGAGCTAAGGAACCAAAAGAAGGATCGATAGTTTCGCAAGATAACTTTCTAGAAAAGCCATTTCATAATCATAAGACTAATTATGAGATTGGGATTTTAGAGAATGAATGCCAAGAGATCATTCAAACATTTTTTAGAGCAAAGCGTTAATTAAGCTAATTCTAGCCAAATAGGGCAATGATCAGATGGTTTTTCCATGGCACGAGCATCATAATCCATGCCTGTGGTCTTAATAGAGCTTTTTAAAGATTCTGAAACAAGTATTTGATCAATCCTTAAACCTCTTTTAGGATCTTGATCAAACATCCTTGATCTATAATCAAACCATGTATATTTGTTATTTATTCCTGGATTTTGAGATCTCCAGCTATCAGTAAATCCCATATTTAAGATCTTAAACCACATTTCTCTTTCTTCTGGAAGAAAGGCACATTTTCCTTCTCTCAACCATCTTTTTGCATTTACATCACCAATACCTATATCCTCATCTTCAGGAGCTACATTAAAGTCGCCCATTAAAATAATATTTTCTTTATCAAGATTTCGTATGTACTTCTCTAAATCTTTATAGTACTTAACTTTTTTGGGAAACTTTGTAGGATGCTCTCTATTTTCTCCTTGTGGGAAATAACCATTTAATATATCAAATTCTTTTTTATCAATTTTGTAAGTACAGTGAATAAACCTTTTTTGTTCATCTTCCGCATCGCCCGGAAAACCTTTTTGGACAAAAATTGGTTTTTCTTTACTTAGAAGTGCAACACCATAATGACCTTTACCGCCCCAGTGTTCAGCGTGATATCCAATTTCGTTTATTTCTTCCATAGGAAATTCAGGATCATCAACTTTTGTTTCTTGAAGACCTATAACATCAGGACCGAGATTATCTCTCAGGTGAATGAGCTGATGTGGTCGAGCGCGAACACTATTTATGTTAAATGATATACATTTCATTATGTATTTCTCCAGCTAAGAAAATTAGACTCTGAATCGATATAATCACCAATAATTTCTATACCTTGGAGCAAAGAATAATCTCTAATTGTATCAATATCCTCAGGATCAAAATTATCATTGAATTCATCCATACTTTCATAATCTTTGAAAGTTTCCATGCCAAGAGATGATCTTCTTTTATTTTCGACCTCTAGAAGCCATTGCTTTCTCTCCTCTTGCTCAGTCCTTCTTTTAACAATGTTTAGAGAAAGTTCTTTTTTATTTTTATTTAGATCATAGCGTGATCTAACATCTTTCAAATAGATTAGATTTGGATCAGTTGATAAACGCTCTTCAAATGCAACTAAAGTCTTTTTAATAGCGATTGAGTCCTCTCTAAAAGCTCTATACCATGTTGGTTTTATTTTGTCCCATGGTAAATGGGTGGGAAGGGAGCTTTCACCAACCGTTTCTATGTCCCAAGTTGATGGAAGAATAATGTCAGGATCTATACCTCTGCTTTGAGTGCTATCCCCACTTACTCTATAAAACTTCGACTCAGTAATTTTTAATTGTCCCTCAGATAAATTATCTAATCTTTGCACTGTTCCTTTTCCAAATGTTCTTTGCCCAATTACTAAGCCTCTTTGATAATCTTGTATTGCGCCTGCAAAAATCTCAGAAGCTGATGCAGAATACCTATTCACAAGGACTGCCATAGGCTTAGACCAAGCTTGTTTTACCATCCTATCGCCCCAGGGAATAATATTTCCATTAGATTCTTTGATTTGAAGCGTTGCTCCTGCAGAGGTGAATAGCCCTGTAAGTTTATTTGCTTCTGTTAAAGCGCCACCAGAATTATTTCTAAGATCAACCAAAACTGCATCAACAGATTGTTTTTTAAAATCTTCTAAAATATTTTTAACATCCTTACTGCTACTTTTATAATTTGGATCTCTAGCTTGCCAAGCTTCAAAATCTAAATAAAAAGACGGAAGGTCAATAATCCCAATTTTGTAATCACTTCCATTCTTGTTAAGAGAATAAATTTTTGATTTTGCTGCTCTCTCCTCTAATTCAACTATTTCTCTTTCAATTTTAATTATTTTACGAACACTATTGTCTTCGGCATCTCCAGGTATGATCTCCAAAGTTACAAAAGTCTGAGGCTCTCCTCTGACTTTCTGAACAACTTCATCAATTCTCCATCCGGTAACATCTTCAAAAATATCTTCATTATGTTGTTTTATCTTTACGATTTTGTCGTTTGGCTCCAGCTCTCCATTTTTTTCTGCAGGACCGCCTGGAACGAGACTTACAATCATTGCATAGTCCTCTGTTGCAGAATTTGAAAGCAATGCACCTATACCGCCAAGTTTTAAACTCATATCAATTTCAAAATCCTCTGCATTATAAGGAGATAAATATGTTGAATGAGGATCAAACTGCCTTGTCATTATATTTATTGCTAATAAAAAGATATCTTCATCTTTTCTTTGCAATACTCTTTTAATTCTTCTTTCATATCTTTTTATGAGATTTGAAATAATCTTTTCTTCATCATCTTTTGCTAAAACAGAAACAACAAAATCATTTTTTGTTGTTTTCCTCCATCTTTCTTTTAATTCAAACATAGTAGATGCATATTCGTTATCGTCATAAAAAATATCAATACCCTCATCTATAGTTAAATCAAAGCTATCTTTTTTAGCCACCTTAATTTGAAATTCAGAAATCTCAATGACCCTATTAAAGTAGGTATTGAGAATTTCGTATGCCAAATTAATATCGAAACTTTCTTTATTTTTTTTGTAATTGATAGATTTTCTTTTAAAAGATTTTATTTCATATTTTAAAAACAGATTTTTATTTCCATCTAACTCATCTAAAAGCGCATCAATATACAAATCATTAAAATTTTCTTTATCAATTTCTCTACTGTAGTGATGTGAGGATATATTATTAAAAATCTCAGAACTCAAATCTTGATATTTTTTGGAAATTGAGAAATCAACTTTTTCAGATGATACAAATAGTGACAGTCCAAAAAAAGCAAATAAAAATAAATTTTTAATAATTTTCATCAAATTTTAAATAAGTTTCTGAATTTTGGCTGCTTCTTCTCTAACCATCTCTGGAGCACCAAGAAGTTGTCTGTTCACACCAATTCTCTTAAACCAATAATGAAGTCCTAGTAAATCTGTAAATCCCATACCGCCATGAACTTCTGTTGCTTTTTTTGCGACTGCCTTTCCAACCTCTGCAGTATGAGCCTTGGAATGACAAGACATAAATCTTGACTCTTCTTCCTCCTCATCTAAGCAATGAGCTGCATGCCAAACCATCGCATAGCATGGTTCAAGATCTGCTGCCATTTCAGCACACATATGCTTTACAGCTTGAAATGAACCTATAACTCTTCCAAATTGTTTTCTTTCTTTTGAATATTCGACGGCTTTATTAATCATTTCTTGAGCTGCTCCTAAAGTATCTGCTGCCAAAGCTACTCTTCCAGCATCGATTGACTTTTGAATAGGACTAATAGCGTCTTTGGATTTTTCTAATAACTCAACTTCCACATCTTTAAATATAACTTCAGAAAAAGATCTAGTTTTGTCTACAGTAGTGAGATGATTTCTAGTTAACCCTTTGGAGTCCATAGTCGTTATAAATATTTTCCCACTTTTATCAGCGACCATAATATGCGAAGCATTATTTGAATCTAATACGAAGATTGATCTACCGTTAAGCTTGCCATTATCGTAAACAATTTCACAATCTTCTCTTGCGCCAATAAATTCAGAAAAACCTACTGCAAAATTAATCTTCCCTGAGGCAATATCTGATAAATAAATTTTCTTTTGATCCTCAGAGCCACCATTTAAGATAGCAATTGGAGCCATTACATAAGAACCAACAAATGCAGTAGGAGCAATGCCTGACCCTAATGCCTGACTTACAGCTACAGCAAAAAGAATATCAAGACCTAGCCCGCCATATTCTTCAGGTACTAATAAGTTATTAATTCCAAGGGAAATAAGACCGCCTTGAATATCTTTTTGAAGCTCAGGTTGATCTGTTGCAATCTTTCTTATGATATCTACTGATGCGTTGTCATCTAAGAATTTCTTAATATTCTCTTGAAAAAATTCTTGATCTTCTGAGAGTCCGAAATACATTTTAACTATCCTTTACCTTTGGCTCACGAGGCATTCCAAGACCTCTTTCAGAAATAATATTCTTTTGAATTTGACTTGTTCCACCCCCAATTATTAGGCCTAAAAAATACATGTAAATAAATTGCCAACTACCTCCATCTCTTAAAAGAGGACTTTGTTCATACAATGTTCCTATTTCTCCCATGATGTCGATAGCAAAACCTTCTAATTCATGCCTCAATTCTGTTCCCACAAGTTTTTGGATCATCTTTCCTAGCTTTACATCTTGCCCAGGATTAATTTTTGAAGATAAAGTTCTTAGGCTATGCGATTGAAAAGCAACTACTTTTCCTTGAAGCGCCATTAATTTGTCTCTATAAACGGGAATATCAATAAGTTTTTTTCCATCAATTGATTCTTCTTTCATAAGATCAATAAGCATATTAACTCTATTCATAGTTGCATTTGGATCCGCAAGGGAGCCTCTCTCATGACTTAAGGTTGCATTAGCAACAGCCCAGCCATCACCTCTATTTCCAACAATATTAGTTGCTGGAATTTTTACATCTGTGAAAAAAACTTCATTAAATCCAGCTTTTAAAGTCATATCAACTAAAGGTCTTATTTCTATTCCAGGTGTATCCATTGGAATAAGCAAATAACTTATGCCACCATGCTTTGAGGCATCGGGCTCAGTTCTTACAAGACAAAACATCATTTGGGCATATTGAGCAGTACTAGTCCAAATTTTCTGGCCATTTATAACCCATTCATCATCAATAAGCTCACCTTTAGTTTGAAGGCTGGCAAGATCACTTCCTGCATTTGGTTCAGAGTATCCTTGACACCAAATCATCTCTCCATGAAGGGTTGGCATAATATATTTTTGTTTTTGTTCTTCTGTTCCAAGTTCCAAAAGAGTAGGGACAAGCATATCAATTCCTTGTCCACCCATTCCTGAGGGAACTTTAGCTTTAGAGAACTCTGTTGCTATTATTCTTGATTTTATAATGTCCGGATCGCCACCATATCCACCATATTCTTTTGGTACTGACCTTGCAAAATATCCTCTTTCAATCAGCAACTTTTGCCAGTCAGCCCTTGTAAGCTCTGGACCATGTTTCCCTTTTCCATCTGATGCAAGAGGTGATTGGGAGCTATCGACAAATCTTAGATCCTTATATTCATTACAAAAAGATTGAACCTCTTTTTTAAAGTCTTCATATTGTGGACCATAATTTAAATCCATTAGAAGTACTTTGTTTCAATATTTAGTTGACCCTCAAGACCTGCTGATCGGTGTTTTTCAATCTCTTGGTAATAGGGGTCCATAATCATTTCAAGCATTGCTTTTCTACTTGGATATCTTGCTATTGCAACAGAGTCCCACAGATCCTCAACTTCTCCCAACATTAGTCTGCTAACCACACCAGAGAAAGTCATTTCAGCACCAACCTTCTTAAGACATTCTTGAACTTTTTCTCCATAAATAGCATATGCCTCAGCACCAGATAAATTAGTCTCTCTACCATCCTCATACTCTGCCTTTTCTTTAAATTTAAGGAGATTTACCATAGCAATTGGAGTCTCTACGTCTCCTTCCATAAAACCATTAAGTTGTTCATCATTTGGAGATAATTTATTAAATACTTTCATTTTTTTATTTCCATTCTGGATCTCTTTTTTCTAAAAATGCTGTAATACCTTCTTTTGCATCATCACTTTTTAGACATTTTTCTAGCTGCTCTTTAAGGAAAGGAACAGCTTCATCAAAATCCATTTTATCTTGATGATTATATGCTTCAAGTCCTAATTTCATTGTTCCCGGAGCTAGTTTAGAAAGTTCGGATGCAATCTTATTAACTTCTTCACTTAGCTTCTCTCTATGAACAACCTTATTAACAAGACCAAATCTTTCTGCATCATGAGAACTAATTTTATTTCCTCTCATAATGAAATCGAGACCTTGTCTTTTAGGCATAACTCTAAATAGACCAGCCATAACCATGAAAGGCCAAATTCCTCTTTTAATCTCAGGCGCAGAAAAAGTAGCTTCTTCAACAGCAATTGCATGAGTTGAATTTGTAACCATAAGAAGAGCGCCAGCAAGAACAGGGCCCTGTATTTCACAAATCACTGGTTTATTCAAACTTCTTATTCTAAGGCTTATTTCTTCAGTTCCACCCCCGAGTGATGGCACATTCGAGGTGCTCTCAGATGATTTACCCGACATAGTACCAAGATCACCACCAGCACAAAACACATCACCATTTGCTTTTATTACTACAACTCTAATGTCTCTTTCCTGGGCAGCAAATGCCAACGAATAAATAATTTCATTAGCCATTACTGGATTAATGGCGTTCTTTTTTTCAGGCCTATTCAGAGTAATACACATAATATTTTTTACAACCGACAATTCAATTGCCTCAAAGATTAGTCCTTCTAAAGATAAATTCTTATTATCCATTTTTAATTTCTTTTTTTAGTATCTTAGGAACTTCAATATGTTTAGCTCTTAAGTATTCACCAAGTGATTTTGCTTGTCCATCTTTTCTATTATTAGAAGAAATTCCATCTTCCAGAATGCCATGAATATAAAAATTTAATGACTTTATATTTGGAAGATCATATCTTTCAATTTTGAATTCAGATAAGTCTGGAAGGAGTTCTTTTAGCTTTTCAACGGATAAATAAGAACTAAGAAAAGAAAAAGCCATATCAGTCTTTGCCCACACTCCTAAATTGGCACATCCGCCTTTGTCTCCAGACCTAGTCCCAAAAATCCTTCCAAAAGCTATTTTTTCTAATTCATCCTCAGGGCAGGGGAGAATATCTACAGGTTCTTTTTGATAGTAAATATCATCGAGTCCTAACTCGCTTGTTGGAGTAATCTCGAACACCTCATCATTTAAGTGAACCACTTCTTTAATATGCTTACTTTCTATTAATGCAGGCCAATAAACAATTACAGGACCGCTAGCCTTTACACCGCCTTGAGCAAAAAAGCCTGGATAGTTAGCAAGAGAAAGTTCAACGATTTTTGCGCTAAAAAGTCTTCCTACCAAATCAGGATCCTTTGATTTTACTGAAAGAGAAAGTGTTGCCATTGCCTCTTCATTTGAGTTTGGATTTTCTTTATCCGTTCTGTGAAGATCTGTTCGTACTTCATCAAACTGCTCTCTACCACCAACAAGATTAAAGAGAGTATCTGTAAATGCTTGAGCTTTTTTTTCAATATCAAGCCCAGTTAAGATTAGATCCATACCATTTCTATAACCTCCAGCAAGATTAATACATGCTTTATGCTTATTAGGAGGGGAGCTACCTCTGCAGCCCGAAACAAAGACCCTATCTTTATCAACATCCTCTATTTTTAATGTATCAAAATGAGCTACCACATCAGGATTAATATAAGCAGGTGAACTAATCTCATATAAAAGCTGAGCAGTCACAGTTCCCGTAGAGACCAAGCCACCAGTGCCTGGATGTTTTGTTATAAAGAAATTACCATCAGATTGAATTTCAGCAATTGGGAAACCAACATTTTCGAAACTTGGAACTTCTTCAAAGAAAGCGTAATTGCCTCCTGTTGCCTGACAGCCACATTCAATAATATGGCCAGCAGCAAGAGCGCCTGCAAGTTGATCAAAATCATCTCTTTTCCAATTAAATTTCCACGCAGCTGGACCAATTACGACTGCTGCATCTGTGACACGAGGGCAAACTACAATTTCAGCCCCTCTATCTAAAGCCTCTTTTATCCCCCATGCTCCAAGATAAGCATTAGCTGTCAATGTAGTGTAGCCAGAATCTTTAAGAGAGATTTCTTTATCGATATTTATAAACTCTTCACCACTGCTTTGAAGATCGCTCATTCTTGGCATTAAATCATCGCCATCGATATAGGCAACCTGCATTTCTAAACCTAATTCACTTAGAATAATTTGAATTTCATTTGCCATAGACTTCGGATTTAAGCCTCCAGCATTAGTAACAATCTTTATTTCTTTTTCCTTACAATTTTTAGCAACATCTTTTAGCTGTTTAAGGAATGTACCAACATATCCTTTATCATCTCCTCTTTTCAGCTTTTGGTTAAAAAGAATAGTCATGGTAAGCTCTGCCAGGTAATCACCAGTTAGGACGTCAATCGGACCTCCTTCAACCATTTCTTTTGCAGCAGATAATCTGTCACCATAGTAACCACTGCAATTTGCTATTTTTATTACTTCAGAACCCACTTTTAAGAATCAACCACCATCAAAACGGCACCATTCTCGACCTGATCATTTTCCTTGATAAAAATATCAGCAATAACTCCATCTTCACTTGCCTTTATAGAATGTTCCATTTTCATAGCCTCTAGAATTACTAGAGTCTCTCCAGATTTTACCTTTGATCCTTTTTTTACTTTTAAATCGACTACTTTGCCCGGCATTGGAGCTACCAATCCACCAGCTTGCACCTCAAGACCTGGCATTGAAAACCTAGGTTTAACTTCAAAAGATACATCACCGCTTGGGATATGAACTAATATAAATTCAGCATCCTCAGAAATTCTAGATTTGACTCTAACACCATCAAAAACAAGATCTATATATTTATCATCGATATCAACTACCTCAACTTCTGAATTGAAAACTTGGAATTTATTTTTATTTATCAACTTGTATTCAACGAATATTTCATCACCATCGAGGAGAAATGTAATATTAGGATTTGGAAGTCTTCCATTTGTCCACCCGGATGGAATATAAGGTGCAATATCTGAAGAGATCCTATTTCTCATTTGTTTCCACATGGCTGCAGCTGTAAGTGCAAGATTAAGCTCATCATTAGTGAGGTTTTTTACTCTTGGTGGTTTAACTCTCTCTATAAAATCCGTTGTTGTATTTCCTTTTAAAAACTCATCAGATCTTAGTGTTGCAATTAAAAAATCTCTATTAGTAATAACACCGCCAATGTGAGAATCTTCAAGAGATTTAGCTAAAACCCTTGCAGCATCCTCTCTTGTTTCACCATAGGAAATAACTTTTGCAAGCATCGGATCAAAATTAGTACCAATAACTGAATCTTTATGAACACCAGAATCCCACCTAGTCATAAAATCATTTTCAGCTTGTTCGTAGGCAAACATTTTTCCTGTTTCAGGCAAAAAATCATTATTTGGATTTTCAGCATACAGACGAGCCTCTATTGAGGACCCTGTCCACTCAATGTCTTCTTGTGAGAACTGTAACTCTTCACCTCTAGCAATTTTTAGTTGTTCAGCTACTAAATCTATTCCAGTAACTTCTTCCGTAACTGGGTGCTCAACTTGCAATCTTGTATTGACCTCTAGGAACCAAAATTCACCACTCTTATCATCAAAAAGAAATTCAACAGTTCCAGCAGACTCATATTTTATTTTTTTTGCAAGATCAACTGCTGCATTACCCATTGCGAATCTTATCTCTTCAGTTATCCTCGGAGATGGAGACTCCTCAATTATTTTTTGATGTCTTCTTTGGATTGAGCATTCTCTTTCACCAAGATGAATAACATTGCCGTGAGAGTCTCCCAGAATTTGGATTTCTATATGTCGAGATTTTTCTACATATCTTTCAATAAAAACCCTCTCATCTCCAAAACCTGATAAAGCTTCTCTTTTCGCGCCTTCAAGAGACTCTTGTAGATCTTTTTTATCAGTAACCACTCTCATTCCTTTTCCGCCTCCACCTGCAGCTGCTTTTATTAGAAGCGGGTATCCAATATTTTTGACTTCTTTTTCGTTTGAGGTCATTGGAAGAGTGGGAACGCTAGCTTTTATAGCAAGCTCTTTAGCTTTTAATTTATCGCCCATTACAGAAATAACTTTAGGTGATGGTCCAACCCAAACAATCTTTTCTTTAATGACTCTTTTAGCGAATTCAGAATTTTCAGATAAGAAACCATAACCAGGATGAATAGCGCCAGCACTACTTTTTTGTGCTGCATCTAAAACTGCATCTATATCAAGATATCCTCCATCTGGAAGAAGTACTGCTTTATCAGCAAACCTTACATGAGGCGCATCCTTATCTGCTTCAACATAAATTGCAATAGTTTGGATACCCATTGCTTGAGCAGTTCTCATTATCCTTAAAGCAATTTCTCCTCTATTTGCAACTAAAATTGAATCAAACATTACAACCTAAACACTCCATACTCTTTGGCACCCTCTACTGGAGTGTTGTTACAAATTGATAAACAAAAAGCAATTATCTTTCTTGTATCTCTTGGATCAATAATTCCATCATCTGTTAGCATACTGCTTGCTACTAAAGCATGTGACATTCTCTCTGCAGCGTCTTCAACCATCTTTACAATTTCTGCATCTGCTTTTTCATCAAATTTCTCGCCAGTCCTCATTGCTTTCGCTTTCCTGACTATAGACATGACTCCTGCGATTTGCTCTGGACCCATCACAGCAATTTTTGCAGTCGGCCATAAAAAGGTGAAACGATTGTTGTATGCTCTTCCAGACATTGCATAGGTTCCTGCACCATAGGAAGCGCCAACAATTATGGTTATATGAGGAACTGTTGAATTTGATACAGCATTTATCATTTGCGAACCTTTTTTAATGATTGCCTGCCTCTCAAAATCTTTACCTACTAAGAAACCTGTTACATTTTGTAAAAAAATCAAGGGGATATCTCTTTTATTGCATAACTGAATGAAGCTAGCTGCCTTTTCAGCACATTCTGGATAGATTGGCCCATTATTTCCTAACACACCAACTTGATAGCCATGAATACAAGCCCATCCACAAATCATAGTTTGGCCATAAAGAGGTTTGAATTCCTCAAATTGTGAACCATCGGTTACTCTAGAAATAATCTCTCTAATATCAACGGGAGACTTCAAATCCTCGCTAATCAATCCAAGAAGATCATCTTGATCATATTTAGGACTTTTAGATTCTTTTATTGGACCAAGACCTTTCTTTTCCCAATTAAGGTGTGAAACAACTTCTCTACAAATCCTAAGTGCATCCATCTCATCCTCAGCAAGATAGTCTGACAAGCCAGAGGTGTCTGAATGCATTTTTGCACCTCCAAGAGTTTCATCATCAGATTCTTCTCCAGTAGCCATTTTTACTAGAGGAGGACCAGCAAGGAATACTTTTGATTGGTCTTTTATAAAAATATTGTAATCTGACATTCCTGGTTGATATGCACCGCCAGCAGTAGATGATCCAAAAACAACAGAAATCACGGGAATACGTAATTTTGACAGCTCGGTCATTTCATAAAAGAATCTTCCCGTAGCAGCAAAATGAGTTGTATGAAGTGTTGGCGCTATAGGAGCCTGGCCACTTTTACTGCCGGTTCCCATGCTAAGGTCTCCACCAGCAGACTCAACAAAACTTATGAATGGGATTTGATTAACTCTTGCTATCTCAATTGCTCTTGCCCATTTTTCACCAACATAAACTGTCATTGCTCCAGCTTTAACAGATGGATCATTGGCAAATACCACACACTCAACCCCTGCAATAACACCAACTCCGCTAACGCAACCACCACCAACTGTGTAATCAGTTCCATATGCTGCAAAAGGACTAATCTCAAGAAATGGTGTATCAGGATCGAGAACTTTCATCACTCTTTCCCTGACAGGCATTTTTCCTCTTTTTGCTAATCTTTCGTGATGGTGTTTACCTCCACCAAGCTCTACTTGATCTAGAAGATCATCTAGAAATTCCAATTTATTGAGCATTACCTCTTTATTTTCTTGAAATTGTGAGGAGTTCTGATCAATGTTTGATTTCAAAACGGGGGCTAAATTCTTATTTTTCATAATGCAATTTGAGAGATGATATTATATTAATAATAGTAAAAATAAGGAAATTAAGATGGCAATAAAAATTTATAGTTGTGAGAATTCAAGAGGGTTGAGACCAATTTGGACAGCAGAAGAAATGGGCTTAGATTATGAGTTGATAATGATGCCATTTCCTCCAAGAGTTTTTATGAAAGAATATCTAGAAATCAATATGCTAGGTACTGTTCCATTCATGGTTGATGGATCTGTAAAAATGACCGAATCTGTTGCAATTTCTCAGTACTTAGTAGAAAAATATGGTCCAAGCGATCTTCAAGTTACGCCCGACGAAGATGATTACCCAAATTACTTAAATTGGCTATTTCATTCTGATGCAACTCTGACATTTCCACAAACTGTTGTTCTAAGATATAAACTCCAAGAGCCAGGCGTTGCTGATGCTGCAGTAGAGGGATACAGCAGATGGTTTGTGTCAAGGTTGAAACTTCTAGAAAAAACCCTAGATAACAGAGAGTATTTGTGCTCAAACCGTTTTACCTTAGCTGATATATGTGTCAGTTATGCAATCAACCTTGCTGAAGCTCTAGGTATAGAGCAAGCATTTAAGCCAAATATTAAGCGATGGACAGATAATCTGTTTTCTAGACCTGCTTTTATAAAAAGCAAAGGCTTTAAATATGAACCTGAAACTTAGATTAGTTACTTTTTTTTCACTTATCCTATTTGCAAACTCTTTTGTATATGCAAATAAAACTAACCATATTCAAACCATTCATCTCGGTTCAGGTTGTTTCTGGGGCGCTGAAAAGGGATATGAATCCCTGGATGGAGTTATTGATGCAGTTTCAGGTTATGCAAATGGGTATGGAGTGAGTCCAAATTATAGATCTATCATCCAGATTAAGAACAAATTTAATGAAAATAATTTTGCAGAGGTAGTCAAAGTAACTTTTAACAGCAATGCAATTTCACTTGATGAAATTCTAAAACATTTCTTTGAAACCCATGATCCAACACAACTTAATAGACAAGGTAATGATATTGGAACTCAGTACAGATCAGTGATCCTATTTTCAAATGAAACTCAAAGAAAACTTGCTGAAGATATCTTGAATGAGTATCAATCTCTTCTTTTTGATGCGGGTTATGGGAAAGTAGTTACCCTTATAGAGCCATTAGACAATTTTTATTTAGCTGAAAACTATCATCAGGATTATTTAAAGAAAAATCCTAACGGTTATTGCCCAGACTTATCAACTGGTGTTGTATTCAATGAGGAAGAAAAAGATATTTTAGATAATCAAGATCTGCTAATCGGTAAGCAAATATTGATCCTGGATTCACAAAATTATTGTCCCTATTGCGAGAAATTAAAGCTTGATGTAACAAATGAATACAAAGGCAGCATCCCCATGTCTTATAGAACATCCGATCAATTGCATGACTTAGAAATTAATACTCCCACATGGGCAACTCCATCTGTAATCTTCTTAGAAGATGGTAAAGAGGTTTTTTCGCATCAAGGCTATATTGATCAAAAAGATTTTTATTTGATGCTTGGAAAATTTAAATTAGGAGACTCAGAAGCATATGATGTTGCATTTAATAATGGGACTGATGCAAGATTTTGTAAGGAATATGAAATCTTTAAAAATACTCCAGATGGCGTATTTATAGATAAGTTAAGCGGAGAGCCTCTATTCGATACTAGAGATCGATTTGTATCAAGATCAGGATGGCTTTCATTTACAAGACCAGTAGAGGGCTCAGTTTACGAAAAACCTGATAATAGTTATGGCATGCGAAGAACTGAAATTCGATCTATGTCATCTGACATTCATCTAGGTCATGTTTTTGATGATGGCCCAAATGGATTGCCAAGATATTGTATAAATGCAACCGTATTAGAGTTTATTCCTAGAAAAGGTTCAATTTAATAAGAAATCCCATACCCAAATTCATAAGTTGGGTTTGCAGAGTCATCTGGTAAGTCTTCCTTCTGATTAAGTACTGATTCCATTGAGGAGGGTATTTCAAAAGGTAACTTACCTGATGGGTTAAATTCTCCAAACAGTCCCTCAAAAATTATCCGATCTTGAACACCAAAAGTTCCAATCAAACCAGAAGAACTCTCCTTGATATTTTTAAGAATTGCTGGTCTATTGAGATCAACAACTATAATAAGCTCCTTTTTATTTGAATAGGCTTCAATTTTTTTACTTATCTCTTGATTGAAATTTAAGTCTCCATTTGGGAACAATGTACTTAGAAAATTATCAAAAACTCGATTTAATCCAGATTCTTGATTTCCATTGAATACAGTGTGAATATACATAATGACTGCATCGGCATCATCTGGATCTTTTACTATTTCACCAAATTCTCTTGCTTCTTCTTCGTTTAAGCCATCCACGAATATTCTCGATCCTTTCTTTAGGGGTAATATCCCATTATTTTCCAACAGAACTATTGATTTTCTTTGTGCCTCTAAGCCTGCTTCGATATTATCTTGTGTATTGACTTTGTACTGGACAAGCTCCTCATTTACATAGGGGCTATCAAAAAGACCTAATTCAAATTTATTTAAAAGGATTCTTCTTACAGATTCATCAATTCTGACTTCTGTAATTTGACCATTTTTTACAAGATCTATTAAATAGTTTGTATCTTTTTCTCCTCCATATTGATCGATTCCAGCTTTAATAGACTTTTCATACCTTTGTTCAATTGAAAGCTCATCAACTCCCCAATGTCTTCCAGTAATGATCCCCCAATCAGAACAAATTACTCCATCAAATTTCAGCTCCTCCCTTAGAAGATCTTTAAGAATATAGCTATTGAACGCCATAGCAACATCCTCATCTGTTTGACCAACGGGAATGCCATAATATGGCATTACAACTTTAAGATTATTTTTTATTGCCTCTCGGAAGGGCAATAAATGATATTCAAAATTATCTCCTGGATAGATTTGGTTTCTTCCGCTAAAAAGATGCGGATCAAGTCCATTTTCTTGTGGTCCGCCCCCTGGAAAATGTTTCACCATTGTCAAAACGCTATTATTACTGATGTCTTTTTGTTGAAAGCCATTCATGTATTCAATGGTCATTTTTGAGGACATCTCAGCATTTGACCCAAAGGTACCAAAGTTTCTAGCCCATCTTGGTTCAGTTGCTAGATCTGACATTGGATGTAAAGCTGTTCTGATGCCAACAGCCAAGTACTCCTCCCTAACAATTTCTGCAAATTCTCTAATTATTTTTGGATTTGATGTTGCAGCAAATCCTAATTGAGATGGCCACTTTGAGAAACCATCAACAGAAAAAGATGCTACACCTCCACCTTTTGGAACTTCATGAATAGGATCTGAGCTTATTGTTATTGGGATACCTAATCTGGATCTAGATGCAGTTTTTTGAAGAGAATTTATCTTTTTTGCTAACTGAGTTGGGGTAGGGTTTCCATAAAGGTTGAAATGAGTAATATGATCAAAAATTATTTGTGATTCCGTTGATGAATTCCCTCTTATTGCAATTTCATAAAGAAACATCAATATATCTGGCTTTAGAATAAAAGGAGGGTGAAACATTTGACCAACTTTCTCCTCAAGAGTCATTTTCCTCAGAAGATCATTGGCACGATCTCGTGGTAGATTTCTATGATCTTCATAAATATCTAATTGCCCATTCTTGTTTAGATCTCTAAATTCTTGCCCATCTATTGTTAAATTATTAACTTCACTTAACAAGACTCTGTTTATTTTTATTTTTTCAACAGGTTTTATAAGTTTTAAAGAAAGAAGAACTAAAAGAGTAATTAGCAGTAAAAACAGCAAATAAAATATATGTTTGAATATACCCTTAATGCTTATCAATTAACTGAACCAATTATTTATTTAGTCTGAAAAGAAACCATTAACTCTTTCATAAGACTCAACAAATTCCTCTTTAAACTTTTGAACAGTTTGCCCAGCGCTTAAGGTTTCATTTACCAACCCAATTCCTTGGCCAACCCAGTAGGTTTCAAGTTGTTTCGCGCCTTCATGACCAATTGCTGCTTGATCAGACACTTTTTTGAGAGCGGGCTCACTTACCATAGTTTGAAGAGGCATTGGAAGAGGCTCCGGTGCATCCTTTGATTCCCATGCATCAACCCATGGAGATTTTAACTGTCTAGAATGCTTCCCCGTTCTACTTTTTGATCTAACTGTGTGACTTGATGAAGCAGCAATCATTTTTTCTTTAACATTATCAGATGTTTCAGCTTCTGTTGTTGGAAGAAATACAGATGCACACCACACTCCATCAGCACCCATCGCCATAACTCCTGCCATTTGTTCTCCAGTGCAGATTCCTCCAGCAGCAAGAATAGGAACATCTCCGTAAGGTTTTAGTGCTCTTCTTACTTCGGGAACAAGAACCATTGTTGAAACGCTTCCACAATGACCACCTCCCTCTGTGCCTGATACCACAATGATATCCACTCCTGCCTCAACTTGCTTAACTGCATGTTGTTTTGCACCAATTAGCGCAGCAACGGGAACATTGTGTTCTTTGCCCATATCAAGCATCCATTTTGGTGGGACTCCAAGAGCATTTGCAACAAGGCCTATAGGGTGCGAAAAAGCAACTTCAAGCACTTCTTTGGCTCCATCTAGACCAGCTCCAAGGACTTGGTTTGAATTTTGCTCACTTCTTTGTGAGTCAGCATCAGACCGCAAATCATTTGCCTCAATATCATGTTTTTCTAGAACATCAGCTCTAAATTCCCTATGTTCTTGAGGAATCATAGCTCTAAGATCATCAGTAGTTAGGTTTTCACCTTTACCAACGTAAGAATTAGGCACAAGAACATCAACTCCATATGGTTTTCCATCAACATGCTCATCAATCCAATTAAGCTCTACCTCAAGCTTTTCTGGAGATAGTCCGACAGCTCCCAAGACTCCCATACCTCCAGCTTTTGAAACAGCAGCAACAACATCTCTACAATGACTAAAAGCAACCATTGGAAACTCTATATTTAATAATTCGCAAATTTGTGATTTCATTTTTTTTCCTATCTTTAGAATTTTATTTTAACCCAATTTTTTATTTGCATGGAAAATATAAAACAGTAATAATTTAAAAATGTTTTCAACTCCAGATCTCAAAGATAAGTATCAAAAAAAAGTTTTTCAAGGATTCGAATCAATGAAATCTTTTGGAAATAGAGACTCCTTTTTTGGACAAATTAAAACTGTTACCTGTCACGATGATAATTCTAAAGTGAAGGAAATACTTGGTACTAATGGCAAGGGAAAGGTGTTAGTCATTAACTCAAATTTGATAACTCATGCAGCAATGATTGGAGATGAAATTGCTCAAAAAGCTATTGATAATGAATGGAATGGGATTTTTGTTGCTGGGTATGTAAGAGATGTTGAGCTCCTCAAGGAGATGGATTTAGGAATCTTGGCCCTTGGATCAACAACAACTAAGACAAACAAAAATAATAAAGGCTTTCTTGGGGAAGATATTATTTTTGGCGGTGTTATTTTAAGAGAAGATTCTTGGCTATATGCAGATAAGAATGGATGGTTAGTTTCGAGGGAACCTCTAGAATTTAACTGAATCTATAAGCCTGTCTTTTTCAATCCAAATACTGTCAAGCCAATCCCGAAACTCAGTTCGATAAGAAGGATCATTAAGATAATCTCTTCTCTTTAAACTTTCTGGAATCCTTAACTTTTTCACAAAAACCTTTACATCTGATAGATCACCAATACAAAAATCCCAAAATGATCTTTTCTTTGATTTGTATACAATTGTGAAGTCCAAGAGATAATCTATTTTTGGAACAGCAGATAGACCTAATGCAATACCACCTATCTTTGGCGCAAGTAAATTTTTATATGGAGAATTTTGCTCAGCATGTTTTTTTGGATTATTTCTGGTGCCCTCAGCAAAGCTAAATATAGTTGTTGGCTGTCTTTCAAATCTTTTGCATGATGCAATAGTATTCTGATAATCAAGTTTTCTTAAATTTGGATTTTTTTCTAATTGTTGTTTCGAATGTCTATTTACGAAGGGCATATTAAGGGTAACATTTGCAAGAAATACTGGAGGTAACCACCAAAGATCTCTCTTCATAAATATTTTAAACAAAGGGGCTTTAAAATTTGTAGCTGCTAAAACACAGAAGACATCACCCCATGATGCATGATTTGAAGTAGCTAAATACCATTCATCCATTGATACCTCATCTTCAATTATGAACTCCCATCTCTTTTGATGTAGGAATTGAATAGAGATCGCTAAAGATTTAACGGTAAGATCCCCAATTAGATTTGAAAACTTGTGAAGAGATCTTTTGAAAGGGCGGTATTTAACGATTATTCTTGGAGAGTTAATTACTGTTAATGTTCCAAAGCCAATAAATAAGATTATAGATATATTAATAAATGTAATTATTCCAATTAAAAAAGATTTTATTGTTCTCACGGATACCTCCGTTTTCTTTTAAAACCCTGTTAGATTAGCATATCTTTCCTGATGGAAAGTCGAATTTCCCAAAATTGTCTCGGCAACCCTTGCTCTTTTAAGATAAAAACCTATGTCGTACTCATCAGTAACACCTATACCGCCATGCATTTGAACCGCCTCATTGCTTACAAGATGCGAGGTTTCACCAACAATTGATTTTGCAAGACTTGAAAGCCTTTGAAGATCATTTGAATTTTCCTCTGCTCCTTGCATTGCAGCCATAACAGCTGATTTAGTTAATTCAATTTCGCAGAACATTTCAGCTGCTCTGTGTTGGAGCGCCTGAAATGATCCTATTGGAACACCAAATTGTTTTCTCTCTTTGAGATATTCAATTGTTATTTCAAATGCTTTTTCGCAAGAGCCTAACATTTCAGCAGAGAGAGCAATCCTTCCAACATCTAAAATCTCATTAATTGGCTCAAGACCCATATCGATTTCACCCAAAACCATAGTTTCATCAACAGATACATTATCAAAAGTAATATTTGCATAGTTTCTTGAATCAGCCATATCAAGTTTAACTTTCTTTAAGTTGCTATTATCAGATTCAACCAAAAACATACTCAATCCACCAACATCATCATCTTCGCCTGAAGTTCTTGCCACAACAATGACAATATCTGCACTTGCACCATCAACAACAAATATTTTTTTTCCGTTGAGAACATAGTTAGAGCCGTCTTTTATTGCTTTTAATTCGCAAATATTTGGATTGTGATGACTATTTTCATCTATTGCCAGAGCAGTTGTTAACTCCCCAGAAGCAATTTTTGTTAAGTACTTTTGTTTTTGTTCCTCTGATCCGAATTTTGTCAATGCAGTTGCACCCAAAACTCCAGTGGCAAATAAAGGAGAAGGTGTGAGAGTTTTTCCGCATTCTTGAAGAATAACGCTCATGCCAGTCAATCCAAAGTTTGAACCTCCACATTCTTCTGGAATCAAGATTCCTGACCACCCAAGCTTAACCATCTCACTCCATACTTCTTTGTCCCAGCAAAGCTGATCATCTGAATCTCTAAGCCCTCTTAAATGGGAAACAGGAGTTTTTTCAGATACAAAACTTAGCGCTGTTTCTTTAAGATAGTTTTGTTCTTCGTTTAAGATTAACTTCATTATCCTGATGGGAGCTCAAGCACTCTTTTAGAAATTACATTTAGTTGTACTTCTGAGGTGCCGCCTTCTATGGAGTTACCCTTTGTTCTAAGCCAAGCTCTTGTAAGATTTTTTTCACTATCATCAAACTCGTTTCCATCCCATGCAAGTCCATTAACTCCAGAGGCAGCAACCATAAGCTCATGCCTTCTTTTATTATGCTCAGTTCCGTAGTATTTGAACATTGAAGCTACTGCAGAAGCTTTACCTCCCTCATCTGCAGCTCTTTGAAGGGTCAATCCAAAGGCATGTTCTTTCATTTTATGGTCTATAACCTTCGACCTAAATATAGGATTTGATATTTTTCCTTCATCTTCACCAAAATGTTTTTTAGCTAATGAAATAACATCTTTTTTGCTACCCATTCCAGCTGCAAGCCCAAAGTTAGATATAAATTTTCTTTCATGCTGCAGCAATTTTTTTGCAATTGTCCAGCCTGCATTAAGTTCACCTACAAGATTCTCTTTTGGAACTTCAACGTTATCAAAAAATGTTTCACAAAACGGTGATTTTCCACTGATTAATGTAATAGGTTTTGTAGAAACCCCCGGATTTTCCATATCAATAAGTAAGAAGCTTATCCCGCTATGTTTTGGTTCTTTTGGTCCAGTTCTAACAAGTGCAAAGATCCAATCAGCTTTATCTGCATATGATGTCCAAACTTTCTGCCCGTTAACTAAGAAATGATCTCCCATATCTTCTGCTTTAGTAGCAAGACTGGCTAAATCTGAACCTGAGCCAGGTTCTGAGTATCCCTGACACCATCTAATTTCACCTTTAATAATTTTAGGAAGATGTTCCCTTTTTTGGGATTCATTACCATACTCAAGTAAAACAGGGGCAAGCATCCATATACCAAAACTAAGAAGAGGAGCACGAGCTCCAATAGCAAACATCTCTTCGTTAAGTATCTTTACTTCTTCCTTGTTTAGACCACCGCCACCATACTCTTTTGGCACCGTGGGCATAGTCCATCCTTTTTCTCCCATTCTATCGAGCCATAATTTTGAATCAGGATTCTTATAAACAGCTTTTCTTCCTCCCCATACTTCATCAATAGGTGTTTCTGCAGGTGCTCCAGCTCTCATAGTTGAGGGGCAATTTTTATCAAGCCAATCTTTGACTTCAATCCTAAAATTTTCTAAGTCGCTCATATTTTTTTAAAATGTAAGTTAATTGAAGGATTAATTTTTAAATATTTTCCATTGAATATCAAGAAATGATCCTCAAAAAACGGTTAATAAAATCTTTTTTAGAGATGTATAATTCAGTTATGTTTAAAAAAATTGGAATAATTTATAAGAAATCTTTATCTTTTGATACAGATATATCTGCTCATATAGAAACTATTCTTTCACACTCTAAAGAATTGTATTTCCATGAATCAGCTGAAGATGCTCCAAAAGATTTTCCAAAGCTATCTAAAGATGAGCTTGGCGATCAATCTGATTTAATAATTGTATTTGGTGGTGATGGAACAATGCTTTCAACTGCAAGAGACTTTATTGGTTATGACATGCCAATAATGGGCGTAAATTTTGGGCAAGTTGGCTTTCTAACAGATAGCTCTGAAAATAACTTTAAGAAATCAATTGATGATGTTTTCAATGATAACTTTAAAATAGAAGACAGATCCTTTGTAAAAGCAGAATTTGATGACAAAGAAATTTTTGGACTTAATGAAATAGTTCTTCACTCAGGATCTTATGCGCAAATGATGAAATTCAGTGTCAGCGTTGATGATCAACTCATTTTCGAAGAAAGGGCAGATGGATTAATTATTTCTACTCCGACAGGATCTACTGCATATTCATTATCTGCTGGAGGGTCAATAATATATCCCAATCTAAAAGTTTGGAGCATTATTCCGATGTTGCCGCATAATCTTTCCTCAAGACCCTTTATTATTTCTTCTGATAGAAAAGTTGACATACAAGTAACTAGTGGCCCTGATAAAAATGCATATATTTCTGCAGATGGCCAAAGTGAAATACCTATAACTTACGGTACAAAGGTAAATATATCTGAAAAAAGTGATGTCCTTAAATTAGTCCACCCCTCTAATTATAATTTCTTTGAAGCATGTCGTGATAAGCTTGGCTGGGCATTAGATGTTACTAAAAGATAATCTTGCAAACCTCAAATAAAATATTTATCTGGTTAATTGCTTTAGCTTGTTTAGTATCATTTTCTTCAAGCTTTGGCTCCAAACTAAATCTCATAGAGCCAATATTTTTTAATAAATTTCTGATAAGTTTTAATCAAATTCAATTTTATAACTTTCAAACGACCTATCTAATAAGCAATGAATGGTGGAGACTCATAACACCAATGCTTATACACTTTTCTCCCACGCACCTAATATTTAATTGCTTATGGATTTATATTTTGGGTAAGGAAATAGAAAATTTTGATGGTAAATGGCTTTTTTTGGGCTTAATTATTATTACCTCAGCTTCAAGTAATTATGCACAGTATGCCTTTTCTGGTCCATCAATATTTGGAGGTCTATCTGGAGTTGTATATGGACTATTGGGCTTTTGTTTTGTTCAAGAAACATTTTCAAGAATTAATAAATATTCATTCCCTCCGGCAATTTATTTATTCATGTTTATTTGGTTGTTTATTGGCTTTACAGGATTCTTAGATCTATTAGGTTTTGGAAAGATAGCAAATTTTGCTCATCTTGGAGGGCTAATTTCAGGAATCATATGTGGTTATTTATTTCAGATGTATAATAGTCGAAAAAATTATGAGTAAATCAAATTTAAAGCAAGCTGTTTTTCCAGTTGCTGGACTTGGATCTCGCTTTCTTCCCGTTACAAAATCAATCCCAAAGGAGATGCTGCCAATAATTGACAAACCTTTAATTCAGTTTGCAGTTGAAGAAGCAATTGAAGCCGGAATTGAGGAGATTATTTTTGTAACAAGCCATACTAAAAAGGCTATAGAAGACTACTTTAGTATGAATTATGAGCTTGAACACAGATTAAAAGATGCAGGAAAATCAGAAGTTGTTGAAATTATTCATCCCAAGTATTTAGATGAAATAAAATTCTCATTTATAAGACAAAGTGAGCCAAATGGTCTGGGGCATGCGATTCTTCAAGCAAAACATATTATTACAGATGATTTTTTTGGGATTATTCTTGCAGATGACTTAATTTTGTCTGAACCAGGCTGCTTAAAGCAACTCCTTGAAATTCATGAGAAAACCCAGTCCTCGGTTCTTGGAGTTTTTTCTGCTTCAGAAAATCAAGTATCAAATTACGGAGTAATTAGCTCAAAAAATATTGATGGTGTAGAAAAAGTTGATGGCATTGTTGAAAAGCCTAAACCTGCTGATGCTCCATCAAATTTAGCTGTGTTTGGAAGGTATATATTGTCAAAAAATATTTTCTTAAATATTGAACAAACTAAACCCGGTTTAAATAATGAAATACAACTGACTGATGCAATTCAAGACTTAATTTTAAATGAAGATGTTTTTGCATTAGAGTTTGAAGGTAGAAGATTTGATTGTGGAAGCAAAGAAGGCTACATTTCAGCAATTATAGATAGGGCTTCAAGCATTGATAAATTCAAAAGCATAATAGAAAAATAGATTGAAAGCTTTTATTAAGATTTTTAGATTCTTCCCACCGGAAACCGCTCATCATTTAGCTTTATTAAGTTTAAAGATTTTAAATAAAGTTAAGCTTTTAAAGCTTTTCCTTCCAACCATTAAAGATTTTGATAATCCTAAAGAATATTTCAATCTTAAATTTAGAAACACTCTGGGCGTAGCAGCTGGCCTTGATAAGAATGGCGATTATGTGGATGAACTTGAATTGCTTGGATTTGGATTTATTGAGCTTGGAACAGTTACGCCAAAACCTCAAGAAGGAAATCAAAAGCCAAGAGTATTTAGGTATCTCAATCAGCAAGCAGTTGTCAACAGACTTGGATTTAATAATAAAGGAGTTGAGCATTTAGTTTCTAAAATAAAAAATAAAAAATATGATGCAGTAATTGGGGTTAATATTGGAGCCAACAAAGAAAGCACAAATGATCAAAGGATTGATGATTATGCTTACTGCTTTGAGAAGGTATATAAATATTGTGATTACGTCACTGTAAATATCTCCTCACCAAATACTCCAAAATTAAGGAAACTCCATAATCCAGATGAACTTGAAAAGATTTTTAAAAGAATTAATGAAATAAAATCTACAAATCAGATTGATATTCCAATTTTTTTAAAAATATCACCAGATGAAAGTGAAGAGACCATTCTTAAAATTACTAACATATACGAGACTTTAGAAATTAATGGGTTGATAGTTTCCAATACTTCGATCGAAAAGGACATTCTTGAGGGATGTTCTCATGAAGGCGGGATTTCTGGTAGACCTTTATTTAAAAAATCTAACCAACTTCTAAAAAGGATACATGAATCTGATAAAGATATTTTTCTAATTGGTGTAGGCGGAGTTTTCACAAAAGAGGATTACAGAAATAAGTTAAAGCTTGGTGCTAGCTTAGTACAGATTTATACGGGCTTTATTTTAGAAGGACCTGCAATTATAAAAAATATTTTATTAAAATGAATAGCTATATCATCATAGGTTTAGTGATATTGTTTTTATTAGGCACGATTAATCTTATTATGCCCACAAAAAAAACACGCATGCTTTCAGATTTGAGACTAAAAGCAAGAAAAAAAGGATTTCAAATATCCTCCTTAACCTCTAAACAAAAGTTTGTTACAAAAAATGTAAAATTCGTGGGCTATACCCTAAAAAACTTGAGTAACCTAAAAAATGCACACTATATTGTTAAAGAATCTTCTCTTGCTTTATATGATCCAATAAAACTTAAATTTGAAGATAACTTTGAAGAAATAGAAAAAAAAATATCCAATTTACCTGACTCAATACTTGAAATTATTTTCAATGATTCATACATATCGTTTTTATGGAATGAGAACCTCGGCATTGATGAGTTGGAGAAAATTGAAAAACAATTAAAGAATTTTTCTATATAATCTCTTGCCAAAATTGTCAGAAACATGTTATTTCTAAAAAGAGAGAGTTAAATTTATGTCTAAATCACTTGTTATTGTAGAATCTCCTGCGAAGGCAAAGACGATATCAAAATATCTTGGTAATGAATATATTGTTAAATCAAGTGTAGGTCATATCCGAGATCTGCCTAAAGGAAAATCTAAAGCCAAGAGACAAAATTCAATTCCAAAAGATGCTAGTCCCGAAGAAAAAGCAAGATTAAAGGTAGAGCAAGAAAGAAGAAGAATAATTAGGAGAATGGGTGTAAATCCAGATGATGGATGGACAGCTAACTATGAAATTATTCCTGATAAAGAAAAAGTAATTAAAGATCTAAGAAAAGCTTCAAAGGAAGTTGAGAAAGTTTATCTTGCTACTGACCTTGATAGAGAAGGAGAGGCTATTGCATGGCATTTAAAGGAAGCTTTAGGTAAAAATAAATTTGAGTATCACCGAGTTAGATTTAATGAAATTACTAAAAGCTCAATATTAGAATCTTTTTCAGACCCTAAAGAAATAGATCAAGATCTTGTAAACGCTCAACAAGCCAGGAGATTTCTTGATAGGGTGGTTGGATTTGAACTTTCACCGTTATTATGGAAAAAAATTGCAAGAGGCTTGTCAGCAGGCAGAGTTCAGTCTGTTGCCTTGAGATTGCTCTGCGAAAGAGAAAAATTAATTTCTCAGTTTCAGCCTGAAGAATTTTGGGAGGTGTCTACGATCTTAAAAGATTTTAATCATGAAGAAATCCTGTTTAAGTTAAATAGAAAAAAAAGTGATCCTCTTCTAAAAGAAGACGAAGCAAAGCAGATAGAAGAGCTTGTAAATAGTTCAAATTTAGAAATATCTGAGATTACTAAAAAACCTACAACAGTTAAACCAAGAGCGCCCTTTATAACTTCTACTCTTCAACAGGCTGCTAGCTCAAAGTTAGGATTTGGCGTCTCTAGAACTATGCGTATAGCCCAAAAACTCTATGAAGCAGGCAGAATTACATATATGAGAACCGATGCTCCTAGCTTAAGTAATGACTCAATTGATGATGCAAGATTATTTATTAAAGATACATTAACCGAAGAATACTTAACTGATAAACCACGCATATATTCCAGTAAGGAAAATGCTCAAGAAGCTCATGAGGCTATAAGACCAACTAGTGCAAGCTTAACTCCAGAGAAATTGACAGGTCATTCAGAAGAAGAAGTTAAATTATATGATTTAATTTGGAGGCAATTTATTGCGTGCCAAATGCCTGATGCAAAATATTTATCAATAAATGCTAAGGTCATCCTAAATGAGTATGTTTTCAGTGCAAGGGGAAGAGAAGTAATTTTTGATGGATACACAAAAATATCTGTGCCGAATAATAAAAAGTCAGATGAGGAAAATCTTCCCAGCTTAGAGGAGGGCCAATCTCTCAAAATAGTTGAAGTTAAAAATGAGAAAAAGTTTACAAAACCTCCTGCTCGATTCTCAGAGGCAGCACTCGTTAAAGAGCTTGAAAGTAAAGGAATAGGAAGACCATCAACTTATGCAGCAATAATTTCTACTATCCAAGCAAGGGGTTACGTAAAGCTGGAAAATAAAAGATTCTTTGTTAATAAAATTGGTTTAATTGTTTCTGACAGATTGATGGAAAGCTTCAACGAAATCATGGATTATGATTTCACAGCAAATCTCGAGAATGAGCTTGATGAAATAGCTTCTGGAAAGCTTGAATGGAAGTCAGTTTTAAACAAGTTTTATCAAACCTTCCAAGATGATCTTAAAAGTGCAGGATCAGATGAAGATGGCATGAAGCCAAACGATCCCACAAAGACAGATATTATTTGTCCTACATGCGATAAGAGCAGTATGCTTATAAGAAATTCAGCTAATGGCGTTTTCCTGGGTTGCGAAGGCTATCACAAATCTGGTGATGAACAATGCAAGAATACAATGAATCTTATAAGCGGAGATGAAGCAATAAGTGTTGATGATCAAGAAGAAGCATCTAATCTTTTTATAAAGAAAAGATGCCATGTTTGCGAGACAAGCATGGATAATTATTTAATAGATGAAAATAGAAAGATTCATGTCTGTGCGAACAACCCTGAGTGTTCAGGATTCTTGTTAGAGGATGGAAAATTCAAAATTAGAGGTTATGACGGCCCAACACTTGAATGTCATAAATGTGGTGCTGAAATGCAATTACTAACAGGAAGATTTGGTAAATATTTTCTTTGTCAAAATGATAACTGTGGAGCAACAAGACAGCTGATGAGAAATGGTGAGCCTAAACCAATTGTCATGGATCCAATAAATACAAATATTGCTTGTGAGAAGGTTGAAGATATATTTCTCCTGCGAGACAGCTTAAAGGGACTTTTCCTCGCTGCAAGTCAATTCCCCAAGAATAGAGAAACTAGAGCTATTAAGTCCTCAGAACTAAAAGTTATTGAAGATGTTAAGGAGCTTCTTCCTGAAAAGCATCATTACTTAATAGATGGTCCTGATAGTGATCTGGACGGGTCACCTTTGATAGTTAGATATAACAAAAATTTAGATATTCATTATCTTTCTGCAGAAAAGGATGGAAAGAGGACAGGAAATAATTATTTCTTTGAAGAGGGTAACTGGCAGAGAAAAGAAAAATAAAAAAACCCTTGAAATCTTTTAAAGACTTATTAAATAAAAAGAGTAGCTTGCTTTTTATTAAGTTGGTGTTACGCTGAACTAAATCATAAAATATGAATAATTATCTAGAATTAGCCCAATTATCCGATGGCACAATTGTCCTAAGGAGATCTGATGACAAGGATAATCCTCTAGTTAAAATAAAGTTCTCAGGTGAGTCAAAACAGTTACTTCAAGGTCAAGAACTTCATATCGCTAAAGAAATGATAAGAGCTGGTATTGAATCAATAAGCGGAAATGTTTCTGATTTTGACGAATTTTTTGAATCTCAGTTAGATAACATTAAGAAAAAAGAAGTTACGCTCCACTAATTTTCTCGGATTAAGCCTACGCTTTTTCCTTCGATAAAAAATCCTTCAGTATCTTTGTCGATATCGATTTCACTATAATCATCATTTGCTGGAATCAGTTTTATTTGTTTACCTGAAGATTGGAAATACTTTAAGGTTACTTCATCGTCTATCCTTGCTACAACTATATCTCCATTTCTAACATCAGTTGTTTTTTTGATTGCTACAAGATCATCTTCCATTATCCCCGCATCTTTCATACTAAGTCCTTTAACTCTTAAGAAGTAGTCGAAATCAGACAAGAAAAGTGATTCTTGGTAAGGAATATGTTTTTCAATATTCTCATCTGCCAGTGTAGGCGAGCCAGCAGCTACTAATCCAATAACTGGAATTGTCTCCGATTTCTCAGAATTATTATCTGTTAAATTAATTCCTCTTGATGCACCATTTTCAATTGAAATATATCCTTTTTTTTCAAGAGCTCTCAAATGACTTTCAGCCGCATTAGGTGATTTGAAACCCAGCTCTCTGCAAATATCTGCTCTAGTTGGAGGAAAACCGGTCTTTTTGATATAAAATTTAATGCATTGAAGAACTTTTTTTTGCTGTATAGTTAATTCTTTCATAATTTTTACTGAATATATGTACAGTATAAATAATATTTATCTTATAATCAACTTGGTATGAAAAAATCAAAATTAGTAATTGGAATTTCCTCAAGAGCACTCTTTGATCTCGATGAAAGTCATAAGATTTTTGAAAGAGATGGAGTTGATGCATATAGAGAATATCAAATACTTAATGAAGACAAGATACTTAACCCTGGAAATGCCTTTGCACTTGTAAAAAAGATTCTTGAAATAAATGATTTATATAAATCAAAAGATAGGGTTGAGGTAATACTTTTATCGAGAAATTCTGCTGACACAGGTTTGAGGGTATTCAATTCCATTGAGGCCCACAATTTGGATATTACTAGAGCTGTATTTTGTGGAGGAGAAAGCCCGCATAAATATGTAAAGGATTTTAATATAGATCTTTTTCTATCAAGCAGTGGTGAAGATGTTCGAATGGCAATAGAAAGCCATGTTGCATCGGCAACAATAATTTCAGGTAAAAGTAATTTCAAACAAGATGGGCACTTATTAAAAATAGCATTTGATGGAGATGCAGTTATTTTTTCAGATGAGTCTGAAAAAGTTTTTCAGGAGAAAGGAATCACTGCTTTTATTAAAAATGAGACCCAAGGCGAAAAAATCAGTTTGGAGCCAGGACCAATGAAACCATTTTTGATGGAATTAAACAGGCTGCAACGAGAATTTACACTTGAAGAATGTCCTATCAGAACAGCGCTAGTTACCGCTAGATCAGCACCTGCTCATAAAAGAGTAATTAAAACTTTGCGGGAGTGGGGAGTAAGAATCGATGAGTCACTATTTCTTGGTGGCATGTCAAAAGAAGATTTTTTAAAATCATTTCAGGCCGATATATTCTTTGATGACCAGCTCAAAAATATTCATGATGCTTCAAGTAAAATTACTTCGGCTCACGTACCCTATGGTGTAAAAAACAAGGTGAAATAATTGGAAATTGTTTGTTTAGATATGGAAGGCACCCTAACCGAAGAAATTTGGCAACAGGTTGCAGAAGATACTGGCATAGAAGATTTTGCAAAGACAACTCGAGATGTACCAAGTTATTCGGAGTTAATGGATGAGCGTATACAAATTTTGAAGAAAGAAGGAATAACTCTCAGGGATATCCAGCTTTCCTCATCAAAAGTTAATCTTCTGGAGGGCGCAAAAGATTTTCTCAACGAAATAAGAAAAACCTTTCAAGTAGTTATTTTGTCAGACACTTTTCATGAAATAGCATCTCCACTTATGGAGAAATTAAGTTTTCCTTTACTGCTCTGTCATACCCTTAAAGTTAAAGAGGGAATGATTGATTCCTATCAGTTAAGGCAGGAAAAAGCTAAACAAGAAGCAATTAGAGCTTTTCAAAACCTTGGCTACAGATGTTTTGCAGCAGGAGATTCTTTTAATGATATTCAAATGTTTGAGGTGTGTGAAAAAGGTTTTTTTATAAATGCTCCAAAGAAAGTAACCTCTCAACATCCTGAAATTGAAGTCGTAAACGGCTATACTGAGCTAAAAAATAAACTATTAGAAAACTCAATTTATCAAAATGAATAAGCTCTCTCTAAAAGAGTATTTAAGACCAAAACTTGAATTAAGTGATGGAAATAATAATCTTCTTCTCCATAGTTGTTGTGCTCCATGTGCTGGAGAAATTATGGAGGCTGTTGCAGCTGCAGAAATAAAAACGACCGTTTATTTTTATAATCCAAATATTCATCCATTGCAGGAATATGAAATCAGAAAAGAAGAAAATAAGAGATTTTGTGAAAAACTTGGATTTGATTTTATTGATGCAGATTATGACAAAGACAACTGGTTTCAAAGAGTTAAAGGTCTAGAAAATGAGCCAGAAAGAGGAAAAAGATGTACTGTATGCTTTGATATGAGATTTGAAAGATCAGCACTTTTTGCTCATGAAAATAATTTTAACTATTTTGCAACAACGCTTGGTATTTCAAGGTGGAAAGATATGAATCAAATAAATGATTCTGGAAAGCGAGCAGCAAAAAGATACAAGGATGTGAATTACTGGGATTTTAATTGGAGAAAAGAGGGTGGCTCTTCAAGGATGATAGAAATTTCAAAACGAGAAAAATTTTATCAGCAAGAATATTGTGGCTGTGTCTATAGTCTCAGAGACACAAACCGATGGAGAAGGGAAAATAATAGAGATAGAATCATAAGAGGAGTAAAGTTCTACTCATAAAAATGCCAACAGAAAAAGATTTTAGTCAATTACTTGCAGATAATAAGCCTTTAAAAATAGTGGGTGCAATAAATGCTTACTCAGCAATTCTTGCAGAGAGATCTGGGCATAAATGCATATATTTGTCAGGAAGTGGCGTCGCTTCAGCATCCTATGGAATTCCAGATCTAGGACTTACATCTTTGGAGGATGTTTTGATAGATGTAAGGAGAATATCTAAATCAACCTCATTACCCTTACTGGTGGATATAGACACTGGTTGGGGCGATGGTAATGATATTTCGCATAGCATCAAGATGATGATTGAAGCTGGTGCTGCAGCTGTTCATTTAGAAGATCAGATTGAGGCAAAAAGATGTGGACATAGACCTAATAAAAAACTTATTACAACAGATGAAATGTGCGAAAGAATCAAAACAGCTGTTCAAGGCAGAGGTGATTCTGAACTTTTTATAATTGCTAGAACAGATGCTTTTGACTCAGAAGGAATTGATGGGTGTGTAAAAAGAGCAAGGGATTATATTGATGCAGGAGCCGACGGGATTTTTCTTGAAGCTATAACTTCGCTCCAGGATTACAAAAAACTCAAAGATGCTATTCAAAAACCAATTCTCGCAAATATAACCGAGTTTGGGAAAACTCCTCTTTTTAAAGATAAAGAATTAATGGAGGCAGGTGTTGATATGATGCTGTTTCCTCTCTCCGCTTTTAGGGCCTCATCTAAGGCTGCTGAAAAAGTATATGAATCAATCTTAAAAAATGGGACGCAGGAAAGTGTTTTAGATATAATGCAAACGCGCGATGAACTTTATGAAAGACTAGATTATTTAAATTTTGAAAAAAATCTGGATGAATACATAAAGAATATGGAGAAAAAATAATGGGAAAGAAGCTTGAAGGAGCAGGATTAAGGGGCCAAGTAGCAGGACAAACAGCGCTCTCAACAGTAGGCAAAGAAGGAAAGGGGCTTACATATAGAGGTTATGCAATCGAAGACCTAGCAGAGAAAGCAACATTTGAAGAAGTTGCTTATATGCTTCTTTATGGAAAACTTCCTAATCAAACCGAATACGATAACTATACTGAAAAGCTCAGAAAATATAGAGATTTACCTCAAGAGCTTAAAGGCGTTTTATCAGTCATACCAAAAGAAACTCATCCCATGGATGTTCTCCGAACTGGGTGTTCTGTGCTGGGAAATCTTGAACCAGAGGGCGATTTTGCTGACCAAATTGATATTGCAGATAGGATTCTTGCTTCTATGCCTTCAATAATGACATATTGGTACAGAGCATCTCACTTTGGCGAAGATATAAACACGCTTACTGACCATCCAACTATGGGCGGACAGTTCTTGAGTCTTTTGACCGGAAGTGAGCCAAGTGATGAACATACTAGGGCTCTTGATACCTCTCTAATTTGTTACGCTGAGCATGGCTTTAATGCATCAACTTTTACTGCTAGAACTTGTGCATCAACACTTTCTGATATGCATTCATGTATTACTGCAGCAATAGGCACATTAAGGGGACCTCTTCATGGAGGGGCGAATGAAGCAGCTATGGAAATGATTGAGCGTTTTTCTTCAAGAGAAGAGGCTAATGCTGGTGTTAAGCAAATGCTTGAAAACAAAGAAAAAATTATGGGATTCGGTCATGCAGTTTATTCTGATGAGGATCCCAGAAATAAAATCGTAAAAGCATGGTCAAAAAAATTAAGTGCAAGTGCTTCAAATCCAATAATCTATGAAGTATCTGAAGAAATTGAAAAGGTGATGAGTGAAGAGAAAAATCTTTTTGCTAATACCGATTTCTATATGGCATCAGCATATAATTTCTTAGGTATACCAACTCCAATCTTTACACCACTTTTTGTAATTGGAAGAACTTCCGGGTGGGCTGCAAATGTAATGGAACAAAGAGCTGATAATAGAATTATAAGACCTAGTGAAGAATACATTGGTCCCGAATCAGCAAATTGGGTTGAAATTCAAGACAGAGATTAAATGTTAAAAAATTTTAATATTCTTCTAACATCTTTAGTATTATTTGCTCCTAGCATAAATTCTAGCGATCTAAATGCTCTCGAGTGCAAAGAGGGAAAACCAGAAGTTTTTTTTATTTCTCCTAGTGAAAACATAGTTTCATCAACAGGAGTAATTGATTTAAAGTTTGGTATTAAAAACTTTAATATTGCACCAGCAGGTCATATCGCTTGTGATTCAGGTCATCACCATCTTTTAATAAATGTCCCACTTCCTGATTTAACAAGACCCATACCTTCAGATGAAAATCATATTCATTACGGAAAAGGGCAAACTTCAGATACTATAAATTTACCAAAAGGTGTTCATAAATTACGATTAGTGCTTGGAAACTTTGCGCACATACCTCACGATACTCCAATCGTTTCTGACGAATTAATTATAGAGGTCAGATAGTGTCACAATCTTTTGATATCAATTTAAGGCCCAATCCTGATGAGTTAATAATACAAATTGCAGATTATGTAATGGATTATGAAATCCAATCAGATGAGGCATATGAAACTGCAAAAAGCTGTTTAATTGATACTTTAGGATGTGGTTTATTAGCGTTAAGCTTTCCAGCATGTACTAAATTGCTCGGACCAATTGTTGAAGGTACTGAAGTTCCGTATGGTGTCAGAGTTCCAGGAACTTCAAATTTACTAGATCCAGTCAAAGGAGCATTTGATATAGGATGCATAATAAGATGGTTAGATTTTAATGATACTTGGCTAGCTGCTGAGTGGGGGCATCCATCTGATAATCTTGGTGCAATTCTTGCCTGTGCTGATTACGTGTCGCAAAAAAATATTGAATCAGGTGCTGAGCCTCTTAAAGTTAGGGATATTCTAGAAATGATGATTAAGGCTCATGAAATCCAAGGTATTTTGGCGCTTGAAAATAGTTTTAATAGAGTGGGTTTAGACCATGTTGTTCTTGTCAAAGTAGCTTCAACAGCAGTAGCAACAAAGATTTTGGGGGGAAATAGAGAAGACGTAATTAATGCTCTAACCCATGCCTGGGTAGATGGACAAAGTTTGAGAACCTACAGACATGCACCAAATGCTGGATCTCGAAAAAGTTGGGCTGCAGGAGATGCGACAAGCCGAGCTGTGAGGCTTGCTATGATTACTTTATCAGGTGAAATGGGATATCCAAGTGTTTTAACTGCTAAAACATGGGGATTTCAAGATGTTCTTTTTAAAGGCGAGTCTTTAAAGATTCCTCAGGAATTTTCTACATATGTTATGGAGAATGTTTTATTTAAAATAAGTTTTCCTGCCGAGTTTCATGCTCAAACAGCAGTTGAAGCCGCAATAAAGATTCATCCTAAAATAAAAGATAGGTTAGGGGAAATAGATAAAATTGAGATTACGACTCATGAATCCGCCATAAGAATCATTTCAAAAGTAGGCGATTTAAACAATCCTGCAGATAGGGATCATTGTCTACAATATATGGTTGCTATAGGCCTCATTAAAGGTGATCTTGTTGCTGAGGATTATGAAGATGATGTAGCTCAGGATCCAATAATTGATGAGTTAAGATCAAAAATGGTTGTTTCAGAGAGCAAAGAATATTCAGAAGATTATCTCGACCCAGATAAAAGATCTATAGCTAATAGACTCAGAGTTTTTTTCAATGATGGCTCTTCAACAGATGAGGTTGAGGTCCAATATCCCATAGGTCATAGGAGAAGAAGAGATGAGGGCATTCCAATCCTTGAAGAGAAGTTTTTAAGAAACCTTAAAACTGTCTTTGATGATGAGAAAGCTCAAAAGATTTATAGTCAATTCATTGATTTTGAGAAGCTGTCATCAATGAGTGTAGTTGACTTTCAAAAGCTTCTGTCAGTCTGAAACACTTATAATCTAAGTGTTTTTTTAAAAATAGCATATAATAATTCGCTATGTCTGGTAACACATTTGGAAAAATCTTTTCTGTCACGACTTTTGGTGAGAGTCATGGCGAAGCTATGGGATGCATAATTGATGGATGTCCACCTGGTATAGAAATAAGTAAGCATGATATTCAGTTAGAGCTTGATAGGAGGAAACCAGGACAATCAAATGTAACTACGCAAAGAAAAGAAGATGATATGGTAGAAATTTTATCAGGGGTATTTGAAGGTAAAAGTTTGGGAACACCAATATCATTAATCATAAAAAATGAAGATCAGATTACAAAAGATTATTCAAATATTAAAAATACTTTTAGACCAAATCATGCTGATCTAACTTATCAAGGGAAATATGGCCTTAGAGACTACAGAGGAGGAGGTAGATCAAGTGCCAGAGAGACATCTATGAGAGTTGCTGCTGGAGCAGTAGCAAAAAAAGTTTTAAATAGCTCAGGAATAGTAACTCAAGGTTTTGTTTCCCAAATTGGCAAGATAACTGCAGATTCAATAGATCTAGACTATGTAAGTAAAAATAAATTTTTCTTTCCCGATAAAACTAAAATTGATTCATTAGAATCTTTTTTTGAAGAACTTATTAAAGATGGCGACTCAATAGGAGCTAAGTTAGGTGTAAAAGTACAAAACTGCCCAGTTGGTCTTGGCGAACCTGTTTTTGATAAGCTAAATGCAGATTTAGCTAAGGCTATAATGAGCATTAATGCGGTTAAATCAGTTTCAATTGGTAATTCTGAAGATATTCCAATATCCAAGGGTTCTGAGTTAAGAGATGAAATTACTAAAACTGGTTTCAATTCAAATAATTCTGGAGGAATTTTAGGAGGAATTTCAAATGGAGATGATATTGATATAAGTTTTTTAATTAAACCAACATCCAGCATAAGCAAAGCCACCTCTTCAATAGATAAAGATGGGAATGAAGTTGAGCTTAAGATAAAGGGCAGGCATGATCCTTGTGTGGGAATTCGCGCTGTTCCTATTGCTGAAGCCATGGTTAATCTTGTTTTAATTGATCATTTTCTTAGAAACCGAGCTCAATGTGGCGATGTTGATCAAAAACTCCCATTTAATACTGAATGATGGGGTATACCATTTACGACAAGCTCTGGAGCGAGCACCTTATAAGACCTTATGATGATGGAGACTCTCTAATATATATTGATAGACATTTTCTTCATGAAGTTACCTCTCCACAAGCTTTTGAAGGTCTTAAAAAGAAATCACTTAAACCATGGAGAATAAATGCAAATATAGCTACACCAGATCACAATATACCAACCATAAGAGACAATGAGTTTAATATTGATAATATCGAGGATGATATTTCAAAATTACAAGTAGTGGAGTTAGATAAAAATTGTGATGATTTTGGCATTAAGCTATTCGAAATTAACTCAAGCAATCAAGGCATTGTTCATGTAATAGGTCCTGAATTAGGCCTTACCCTTCCAGGTATGAGTGTTGTTTGTGGTGACTCTCATACTTCAACTCACGGCGCTTTTGGCTGTCTTGCAATGGGTATTGGGACATCGGAAGTAGAACATGTTCTTGCAACACAAAGCCTTAAAGTAAGAAAGCTCAAAAACATGAGAATAAACTTCGAGGGAAAAATTAAAGATGGTGTCTCCTCAAAAGATATTGTTTTATATCTCATTAGGAAGATCGGTACTGCTGGTGGAACAGGTTATGCAGTTGAATTTGCAGGATCATATATTCGAGATATTTCAATGGAAGCTAGGATGACTATTTGTAATATGTCTATTGAAGCTGGAGCTAAAGTTGGTTTAGTGTCGGTCGATGCAACAACAATAGATTATGTTAAGAAACATTCTAGTCTTCCAAAAAATTTACTGGATCGCGCTACTGAAAAATGGAGGACCTTACAAACAGATAAGGATGCAAAATTCGATAAAGAAATTAATATTGATGTTTCAGAGATTAATCCCCAGGTTACTTGGGGAACATCACCTGAGATGGTTATTGATTTTAATGAAAAAGTTCCCTCAAGCTCATTTTTTGATGATGAAAAAAGAAAAAGCTTAGATTTAGCAAAAAGTTATATGGGATTATCTGATAACCAGGAACTTAGTGATTTAGATTTTGATAGAGTATTTATTGGTTCATGCACAAATTCCAGAATTGAAGATTTAAGAGAAGCCGCAGAAGTTTTAAAAGGTAAAAAGGTTTCTAAAAGTATTCAAGAAGCAATAGTAGTTCCAGGATCAGGAATGGTTAAAGAGCAGGCAGAAAAAGAAGGAATTCATAAAATATTTATAGAAGCAGGCTTTGAATGGAGGGCTCCAGGCTGTTCAATGTGTTTGGGTATGAATCCAGATCAATTAAGTCCTTATGAGAGATGCGCATCAACCTCCAATAGAAATTTTGAGGGTCGACAAGGAAATTTAGGTAGAACCCATTTAATGAGTCCAAAAATGGCTGCTTTAACTGCAATAAATGGCAGGATTGTAAAAGAGATTTAATATGAAAGATCTTATTGAGGGTATCGTAGCTCCAATTGATAGAGACAACATAGATACTGATCAAATTATCCCTACAGAGTATCTTAAATCTATTAAAAAATTTGGGTATGAGGATTATCTTTTTGATGGTTGGAGATATATGGACCAGGGTTATCTTGGAGTAAAGAAAAGTGATAGGAAGGCTAATAATGATTTTATTCTAAATAAAACACCTTACGATAAATCAAAAGTTTTGCTTGCTCGGGATAATTTTGGTTGTGGCTCAAGCAGAGAACACGCGGTTTGGGCTCTAAGAGATTTTGGCATCGAAGCTGTAATAGCAAGTTCTTTTGGCGATATTTTCTTTAATAATTGCTTTAAAAATAGTGTTTTGCCAATAAAACTAGAAAAAGCTGAGATCGAAGAACTATTCTCATTATCAAAAGATCACCCAATCATTATCTCGGTAAATATTAGAGAAAAAGCAGTAGTGTTTGAAGACAAGCTCTCTATAAAATTTAATCTTGATGATAATTTAGCTGAGAGAATTATATTCGGTCTTGATGAGATAGATATTACTTTGAAAGATTCAAAATTAATAAAAGAATTTGAAGAACATAGAAAAGAAAGCAATCCTTGGATTTTTGAATGAGTAAAAGAATTCTTATTTTGCCTGGTGATGGCATAGGTCCTGAAGTTACAGGTTCAGCTATAGAATTATTAAGCTTTCTTCAAAGCTTTTTCTCTCTTGATCTAACATTTAAAATTGAAGATGTTGGAGGTACAGCATTTGATAAGACTGGATATCCTCTTCCAATTAAAACCTTAGAGGAAGCTAAAAAATCTGACGCAATTCTTTTTGGGGCAGTAGGTGGTCCACAATGGGAAAGCCTTGATTGGGATAAAAGACCAGAACAGGCTTTATTAGGATTAAGAAAAGAGCTTGGATTATTTGCAAACCTGAGGCCTGCCTTCCTTTTTAATGAGCTGGCTTCAGCTTCACCTATTAAAAAAGAAATCATAGATAATCTTAATATACTAATAGTAAGAGAGCTTACAGGAGGTATTTATTTTGGTGAGCCAAGAGGAATAAATAGTTCTTCAAATCCTCCAAGTGCTTTTAATACCATGATTTATGATAAAAATGAGATTGAAAGAATTGGAAGGATTGCTTTTGAATCAGCTATGAAGAGAAATAAAAAACTTTGCTCAGTTGATAAAGCAAATGTTTTGGAGGTCTCAAAGTTTTGGAGAGAAATCATTTCCAATCTTTCAAAAGATTATCCTGAGGTTGAGCTTACCCACCAGCTTGCTGACAATACTGCAATGCAATTAGTGCTTGACCCAAATCAGTTTGATGTAATTGTTTCAAGTAATTTATTTGGTGATATTTTATCTGATATTGCAGCTACTCTGACAGGATCAATTGGAATGCTTCCATCCGCGTCTTTGAATAGCTCCTCTCAAGGTATGTATGAGCCATGTCACGGCAGTGCGCCTGATATTGCTGGCAAAAATTCGGCAAATCCATTAGCGATGATTCTCTCATTAGCTATGGCATTTAGATACTCACTAAATAATAATCAGGTTGCAAACATAATTGAAGAATCTATTAAAAATTTTATTTCAAAAGGACTCCGGACACATGATATTGCAAGCGATGCTACTTTTTTGAGGACCGACCAAGTTGCTCCCAAGCTCATTGATATTATTGAGGAAATATCTAGTGCAAGATAAATCAAAAGTAAAAAATATTTTATCTTTCTTTTTCTTTATATTTCTGTCCCCATTTTCTTTCTCTGAAATAAATTTCTCTTCGACACAAACTTTTCAAGATGAAAAAACTATAAAAGTAATTATTTCAATTTATAGTCCAAAAGATTTAACCGAGAGCACAATAGATATCTATGAATATCAATCAGCAACCTCAATTAAGGACTTACTTTTTAATCTTGATTTTAAAAAAGTCGACGATAATGCATACAACTTAAGCTTTGAAAAAATAAATGAGGTTGATAGTCCCTATATTTTGTTTACGGTTAAGATTAACGATAGTACAAAAGATTTTTTTATATTCCTATCGGATCAAGGTTATGAGTCTTCATTAGAACAGATTAAAGCTAATGATCTTGATTTGGATTTTAAAATAATTGAGGAAAATGTTTCAGAAGAAATAATTATCCCAGCTGAAAAGATTTCAACTGTATGGTCAATGGCTGAATCACTCAACTATGATGATCTAACAATCTATCAGGTAATGTGGAGTATTTTTGAAAATAATAGGTCTGCATTTATTGACGATAATATAAATTTAATCAGAAATGATATTGACATTGTTGTTCCTGAGATAGTTGCAATTAAAGAAATTGATAGAGCATATGCAAAGTTTAATGTTAGAGAGATGATAGATTCCAACATGACAGAAACAAGTCAGATGCTTACATTAATAGCTCCTAATTCAGAAGAATACGAGAGTAAAAATATTGAGGATGTGAAAGATAATGAGGTTGAGAGTTTTGAAATCCAAATCGAAGAGGAAGCCAATTTAGAACCAGAAGCTATAATTGAGTCTCAAACAAGAATAATAGAGATTGAAAGAACTGAGGAAATAAATACTCCTAATGAGGAAATTAATAGCGGAGCAAACATTATGCATCTTATAACAGTGAGCATAATTAGTTTGGTATTTGGGTTCCTAGTTGCAGTATTTTTAATTAAAAGAAATTCTGGCCTTGTGAAAGATAAAACTAAAAAAGATGGCGATGTCTCATCAATGCCTAAAGGTCTAAGTATTAAAAATGACCCTTTTATCCAGCAGTTTGATTTGGCAATTTCTTTATATGAAATGAAAGATTATGAAAAAGCAAAAACTTTGTTAGACGAAATAATTAATAAAGCAAAAAACCAAAAGCTTATTCAACAGGCTATTGATCTGAGATCAAAATTATAAGGATCTAGAATTGAAACTAGCTTTCAAAATTCAATATAAAGGAACCAATTACTCAGGTTTTCAATCTCAAAAGAATGCTATTTCTATTCAGGATAAAATTCTCAAAGCATTTAATAATATTTCTATAAACGATTTACAAATGAACTTTTCAGGAAGAACTGACAAGGGCGTACATGCTCTTGGCCAAATCTTTGATGTTAATGTCAATGAAGAAAGAACAAATACACAATGGATCAATGGTTTGAACTCGAATCTACCACCTGATATTTCAATTGTAAATATGGATAGAGTTAAAGACTCATTCCATTCAAGATTTGATGCAATTGATAGAACATACTCCTATCTCATTTTTAACGATCAATCAAAGAATGTTTTATTGGATGACTTTTATTATTGGGAGCAAGGCAATCTTGATATTGATAAAATGACAGAACAGTCTCAATGCTTAATTGGAAAACATGATTTTTCATCTTTTAGAAGCTTAAGTTGTGGATCAAAAAATCCAGAAAGAAATGTAAAAAAGATAGAAATTAATAAACAAGGAAATATCCTAGAAATTAAAATAATCGCAAATGCATTTTTGCAAAATATGGTCAGAATTATAGTAGGTACTTTGCTAGAGATAGGAAAGAATCAAATAAAGATACCTTTGAAAGATATTCTCGAGAGCAAGGATAGAAAGAATGCAGGCACAACTATCAACCCTAAAGGATTAATTTTTCTTGGCGCTAATTATGGAAATATTACATCACTTAAGCCAGAAAAGAGTCCCTTGATAAGAATATGAAAGTTAAAATTTGTGGCATTACAGATATAGGCACTCTCAGCCTTATTGTTAAAAATAAGATTAATTTTGCTGGCTTTATTTTTCATGAAAATAGTCCTAGAAATGTAACTTCTGCATTTTTAAGCCAAGTAGAAAAATTTGATTTCAATCAAACTAGACCAGTTTGTGTATTTGTTAATTCTGAAAGATCTTATATTAATTCAGCACTGAAATTTTTTAATAATCCAATAATTCAATTTCATGGTGATGAATCCATAGATTTTTGTGAGTCATTTGAATGTGAGTTTTGGAAAGTGTTAAGAGTAAAAGATTCAAAATCTTTTGAGGATATCAAATATTTCAAATCAGCTAATGCAATTCTACTGGATACATATAAGGATGGAACATACGGTGGGACAGGGATCACCTTTGATTGGAGCTTTATACCATCTGATTTAAATTTTCAAAATAAGCTGGTACTCTCAGGAGGACTAACAGTTAAAAATATTAAGAGTGCCATAAATATAAATCCATGGTGTTTAGATCTAAATTCTGGGGTAGAATCTTCTCCTGGCCTAAAAGATCACTTAAAAATAACAGAAATATTAAGTTTAATTAGAAAAAATGAAAAATAATTTACCTGACAAAGATGGTTTCTTTGGCGAATATGGTGGGAAATTTGTTCCAGAGACTCTGATGTTTGCTTTGAACGAGTTAGAGCAGACCTATACAAAACTGAAAGAAAACAATGATTTTAATTCTGAGTTTCATAAAGATTTAACCGAATTTGTAGGCAGACCATCACCTTTATATTTTGCAAAAAGACTCACTGAATTCTATAACAGCGGCTCTATTTGGTTAAAGAGAGAAGATTTAAATCACACTGGTGCCCACAAAATAAATAATACAGTTGGACAAATCCTTCTAGCAAAGTATATGGGTAAGAAGCGAATAATTGCTGAAACAGGAGCTGGTCAACATGGAGTTGCAACAGCGACAGTTGCAGCTAGGCTAGGCTTAGATTGTCATATATACATGGGTTCCGAAGATGTTAAAAGACAATCACTCAACGTTTATCGAATGAAACTTTTAGGTGCCGAAGTTCATGAGGTTAATTCAGGCTCTGCAACACTTAAAGATGCACTTAATGAAGCTTTAAGAGATTGGGTTACAAATATTGAAGATACCTATTACATCATAGGAAGTGTCACTGGACCTCATCCTTATCCAATGATCGTTAGAGATTTTAATGCCGTAGTAGGATACGAGCTAATTGAACAATCACAAAAATCTTTTGGAAGAATGCCAGATTCTATAGTTGCTTGTGTTGGAGGCGGATCTAATGCAATGGGGATTTTCTATCCTTTCATTGATATGAAAGATGTAGAGCTGATAGGAGTTGAGGCAGCTGGAAAAGGAATTGAAACTGGCGAGCATGCAGCTCCTTTAAATGATGGATCGCCAGGCGTACTTCATGGAGCCAAAAGTTATTTGATGCAAGATGAAAATGGACAAGTAAGAGGAACTGCTTCAATTTCTGCAGGCCTAGATTATCCTGGAGTAGGGCCTGAGCATTCATGGCTAAAAGACATTAAGAGAGCAAAATATGTTGCTGTTTCTGATGACCAGGTTATGAAAGCATTTCATATGGTAAATAAAATGGAAGGAATATTACCAGCTCTTGAGACAGCTCATGCATTCGCTTACTTAGACGATCTGATGCCGACAATGAAAAAAGATCAGCATATTGTAATCAACGTCTCGGGAAGAGGCGACAAGGATCTTAACAGCGTAGTTGAGATAGAGGATATTCAGCTTTGAGAAGAATTGAAAAAAAATTAACAGAGCTTTCAAAAAATAATTTAAAAGCTTTTGTTGGTTACATAGTAGCAGGAGATCCTGACTCACAAACTTCTCTTGATCTTATGCATCTCAGTGTTAACGCTGGTGTTGATATCCTAGAAATTGGTGTTCCTTTCACTGATCCAATTGCTGAAGGCCCTATAATTCAGCAAGCTCATGATAGAAGTCTAGAAAATAATACCAATCTTGAAAGTATTATTGATCTTATTAAAAGATTTAGGGAAAAAGATAATGAAACTCCAATCATTTTAATGGGCTATATAAATAACTTTTTAACCTATAAAGATCTTATTAATACATCACATGAATCTGGCGTAGATGGAATTTTGGTAGTTGATATCCCTGGCGAACTTTCTCTTAAAGACTATGGGATAGATAATCAAAACCTAGATATTATTTCTCTTGTATCGCCGACAACTGCCCAAGAAAGGATTCAAAATATTGTTAATAATAGTTCAGGCTTTATTTATTATGTGACTTTAAGAGGAGTTACTGGATCCTCTAATCTCGATGGAAAGGAAATCGCACAAAATATCGAATATATTAAATCTTTAACTAAGACTCCAGTTATGGCAGGTTTTGGAATTAAGAGTAAAGATGATGCTAAACTTCTTTCTTCTTTTTCTGATGGAATTGTTATAGGTTCTTCGATAGTTGAACTAATTCATAAAAATTCAGAAAATAAAGACTTTCATGAAGTAAGTGATTATATTAGTAATATGAAAGATGCAATTAGATAATGAATTGGCTTACAAGATTAATTCCATCAATAGGTAAAAGTTCTTCAAAATCTAAAAGTAAGATACCTGACGGTGTTTGGACATCCTGTCCTGCATGTGAGTCTGCTCTTTATCAACCCGAGTTGCAAAAAACTTTATATGTTTGTCCAAAATGTGACCATCACTTAAGAATCGGTGCAAGAACAAGATTTAAAATCTTTTTTGACAACGGAAACTTTACAGAAATCGCTTCAAATATTGAAACAAATGATCCTCTCGCCTTTAAAGATGTAAAGGCATATCCTGCAAGAATAAAGGAGGCAAAGAAGAATACTGGAGAAAGTGAGGCTTTATTGGTTGGATTTGGAAAGCTTGATGGAAATCTAATTACTGCTGCAGCATTTGAATTTAAGTTTATGGGCGGCTCTATGGGAAGTGTGGTTGGAGAGAAATTTGTTCAAGGCGTAGAGCATGCGATTGAAAGCAAGACCCCATTTATATGTTTTTCAACAAGTGGTGGTGCAAGAATGCAGGAATCAATGGTTTCACTTATGCAAATGGCTAAAACATCTGCAGCAATTCAGAAATTTAAATCAAATAAATTACCTTATATCTCTGTGATGGTTGATCCAATCTTTGGAGGTGTTTCGGCAAGTTTGGCAATGCTGGGTGATATAAATATTGCTGAACCAAAAGCCTTTGTCGGCTTTGCAGGTCGAAGAGTAATAGAACAAACTGTTAGAGTGGAGCTACCGGATGACTTTCAAAAATCAGAATTTTTACTGGAGCACGGAGCTATAGATATGATTGTTCATAGATCTGATTTAAGAAGTAAAATAATTGGACTTTTAGATAAAATATCAAAATGAATTTAGAAAAATTTGTTGGTTTAATTTTTGTAATATTAATTGGGCTAATAATATTCATATTTGTTTTGTCGCCTCAACCTAAATATCAGGACTCAATTAGTTATCAATTAGCCCCAAATGCAAGAAGCCTCTCTAAAAGTGACTTTGAGATGTATGCAGTAAGAGTTAATGTTTTTGAGAACGAAGAGAATGCTATATCTCTTAGAAAGAACATAAAAAAATATTTTCCTGCTTATACTGAAGTCTTACCAAATAATGAAGATTTAATCGCAGTTTATGTTGGCCCATTTAGAACAATGGAAGATGTTGATAAAAATATAGATTTTATATATGAAATCTCAGAAACTGAGTCCGGCGAGGTTGTTTTATGGAAACCCTAGGCCTTAATGTTACTGATTTGGTCATACTGTTTGTTGTTGGCTCATCTGGAATTATCTCTCTTTTTAGAGGATTCACAAAAGAATTTCTATCGCTCCTTTTATGGATATTTGCTTTCTTTGCTGCAGTTGGCTTAGAAGATTATGTAACACCAAAGATAATTGAAATTATTGGAAATCCAGAGGCTTCAAAAATTATTGCATCCGTTATTATCTTCTTAATTTCCATCATAGTTGGAGGATTTTTGATCAATTTAATTTCAAGAGTAGTTAAATGGTCAGGAATGTCTGGCTTTGATAAATTTATGGGTGTATTATTTGGAGTAGGTAGGGGATTAATAGTAATTTTGGCAGTTTACTTTTTACTGCCCTCTAATTTGAAAGAGTCAGAGATCTTTACTTCATCAAAAATCTCACCATTTTTTGAGGATTTTTTACCAATTTTAGAAGAATATATAGAGGAATTATTACAAAAATCAGACATTGAGGATTTAGTTAATACCGGGGAATAAAAATGTGCGGAATTATAGGGATTTCTGCAGAAAATAATGTAGCTGAAGAGATTTATGAGTCTCTATTAATGCTTCAACACAGAGGCCAAGATGCAGCTGGAATGGTTGTCTGCGAGTCTAACGGCAAACTTAATAGTAGAAAATCAAAAGGGTATGTAAGAGACGTATTCCAGCAGAATCATATGAGCAATCTTCAGGGAAATCTTGGCATAGGGCATGTTAGATATCCAACTGCCGGAGGCGTAGGAAAAGAGTTTGCTCAACCAATGTATGTAAATACTCCTTATGGTATTAGCCTTGCTCATAACGGAAACCTAACTAATTCTAAAAAACTAGCAGCTGAATTATTTCATGCTGAAAGGCGCCACATTAATACAGATTCTGACTCAGAAGTGCTTTTAAATATTTTTGCACTTGAACTTTCAAAACAAGATGCGGTTTTTCCAAAACCAAAAGATTTTTTTACTGCTGTACAAAAGACACATTTAAGAATCAATGGTGCTTATGCTGTTGTTGCCTTAATTACTGGTTATGGAATACTTGCTTTTAGGGATCCACTTGGCATCAGACCTCTATCAATTGGAGTAAGAAAAGGAAAAAAAAGAAATGAGTATGTAGTTTCTTCTGAAACAGCTCTTTTTTCAGCAACTGGTTTTAAATTTCTAAGAGATGTCGAGCCTGGTGAGGCTGTCTTTATTGATAATGCTGGAAAGATTTTTACTCAGCAGTGTTCAGCAAGCCATCAAAAGAAGCCATGCATTTTCGAATTTGTATATCTTGCCCGACCTGATTCAACAATTGATGAGATATCAGTATATAAATCTAGAATGAGAATGGGGCTTAAATTAGCAAATAGAGTAAGAAGTCTTGGTCTAGAGGATGAAGTTGATGTTGTAATTCCAATCCCTGATAGCTCTACATCAGCTGCATTACAACTCGCAGCAGATTTAAAAAAACCCTATCGCCAAGGCTTTGTAAAGAATAGATATATTGGAAGAACTTTTATCATGCCCAACCAAGAGGAAAGAAAAAAGTCAGTGAGGAGAAAACTCAATATTCTTGACCTTGAGTTCAAAGACAAAAATGTTTTGCTTGTTGATGATTCGATCGTAAGGGGAACAACAAGTAAGCAAATAATAGAAATGGTAAGAGAGGCTGGAGCTAAAAAAGTTTTATTTGCATCAGCAGCACCTCCAGTGAAGTATCAAAATCTATATGGCATCGACATGGCAGCAACTAAAGAACTGATAGCACACAATAAAACAGAAAGTGAGATCGCAGAAACAATTGGGGCTGATGAACTAATATATCAAACATTGGAAGATCTTATCAGCTCTGTCCAAGAGGGTAACCCTGAAATTAAAGAGTTTGAAACCTCGATTTTTACTGGAGTATATCCAACAGATATTGATGATGGATACCTTCAAGACTTAGAAGAATCAAGAAGCGACATTATTAAAATGTCAGAGCAAAAGAAAGCTAAGTAACTACGTTTATTGATGGAATGTTGGCTTTTCTTGCCATTTCTACATAATTTGGAAGTTGATCAAAGTTTAGATATTTATAAATGTCTTCGGATAGTGGATTAATTTCTTGCATAAAACTCAGATACTCCTCATGAGTTGGAATTTTTCCTAAAACGGCAGAAACTGCAGCGAGTTCAGCAGAAGCAAGAAAAACATCTGCTCCATCTCCTAACCTATTTGGGAAGTTTCTTGTCGAAGTTGAAACAACCGTTGAATTAGCAAGGACTCTTGCTTGGTTCCCCATGCATAAAGAACAGCCTGGCATTTCTGTTCTTGAGCCTGAATTTTCGAATATCTCATAGAAACCTTCGTCTTTTAGTTGTTGTTCATCCATTTTTGTTGGAGGTACAACCCAAAATCTGGCTTTTGTCTTCTTATATTTTTTGAGTAAGGTGCCAGCTGCTCTGAAATGTCCAATATTAGTCATACAGGAGCCCAAAAATACTTCATCTATATTTGTGTTACAAACTTCTGAAAGAGGCTTTATATCATCTGGATCATTTGGGCATGCCAACAGCGGTTCCTTTATTTCATTGAGATCAATTTCTATAATTTCAGCATATTCCGCATCCTTATCGGCTTCCAAAAGCTCTGGATTTTTAATCCACTCTTCCATTGATCTTGCTCTTCTCTCAAGTGTTTTGGGGTCTCCATATCCGTTTGAAATCATCCATCTAAGCATAATGATATTTGAATTAAGGTATTCAATAATCGGTTCTTTGTTTAATTTAATTGTGCAACCTGATGCAGATCTCTCTGCTGATGCATCAGAGATCTCAAAGGCTTGCTCCACTTTAAGATTTGGCAATCCTTCAACTTCAAGACATTTGCCTGAAAAAATATTTTTCTTTCCTTTTTTTGCTACGGTTAAATGACCTTGTTGAATTGCTGCATAGGGAATTGCATTTACTAAATCACGTAACGTAATGCCTGGTTGCATTTCTCCCTTAAATCTCACCAATACAGATTCAGGCATATCTAGGGGCATAACACCGAGAGTTGCTGCAAATGCCACTAATCCAGAACCAGCTGGAAAACTTATTCCAATTGGAAATCTCGTATGACTATCTCCACCTGTTCCAACAGTATCCGGTATTAACATTCTATTAAGCCATGAATGGATGATTCCATCTCCTGGTTTGAGTGATACACCACCTCTTGTCTTTATAAAATCAGGTAATGAGTGTTGAGTTTCTACATCAACAGGTTTTGGATAGGCGGCTGTATGACAAAATGATTGCATAACCAAATCTGCTGAAAAACCAAGACAAGCAAGTTCCTTTAATTCGTCTCTTGTCATTGGACCAGTGGTATCTTGAGAACCAACCGAAGTCATTCTTGGCTCGCAATAACTTCCAGCCCTTACACCAGCTACTCCGCATGCCTTACCAACCATTTTTTGGGCCAATGTGTATCCTTTTTTAGATTTATCTTCTTGATCCGGACGCCTAAAAATATTGGTTGGTTTAAGGCCTAAGGCTTCTCTGGTTTTATCTGTTAATTGCCTTCCAATTATTAAAGGTATTCTTCCATTTGCTCTGACTTCATCAAGTAATACATCTGTTTTTAAAGTAAATTCAGTAATAACTTCATTACTTTTTGCATCAAGAATTTTTCCATTAAAAGGCTCAAAAATAATCTCTTGGCCCATCTCTAATTTTGTAACGTCGCATTCAACAGGAAAAGCACCTGAGTCTTCAAGAGTATTGTAAAAAATCGGTGCTATTTTGCCTCCAAAGCAAAACCCACCCTCTTTTTTATTTGGAATGCATGGGATTTCATCCCCCATATGCCATAAAACTGAATTTGTGGCAGATTTTCTTGATGACCCAGTACCTACAACATCCCCAACAAAGACTAGAGGATTTCCTTTTTTCTTTAAATCCTCAATTGTCTTAAGCGGATTACTTATTCCCTCTCTTGGCATTTTTAGCATAGCAAGGGCATGAAGTGGTATATCTGGTCTTGACCATGCATCTGGAGCTGGTGAAAGATCGTCGGTATTAATTTCTCCAGGCACTTTAAAGACCGTTAACTTAATACTCTCAGGGATTTCTTGCTTACTTGTAAACCATTCTCCCTCTGCCCAAGAATCAACTACAATCTTTGCATATTTGTTTGTTTTGGATAATTCTAAAATCTCATTAAAAGCGTCAAAAATTAATAATGTATTACTTAATGCAACTGCTGCATCATCTGCTAAGCCGTCTATTTCAAGACAATCAATAAGTGGCTGAATGTTATAACCACCAAGCATAGTTCCAAGAAGCTCAACCGCATCCTCCTTAGATATGTATGGACTTTGGGTTTTTCCTTTAGTTAAGTCAGATAAAAAACTTGCTTTAACGTATGCCGCGTCGTCTACACCAGCAGGAACTCTCTCTCTCAATAGATAGAGCAAGAGCTCATTTTCTTCATTTTCAGCTTTCAAAAGCTCAATAAGAGCTGCGGTTTGCTCTGCATCCAAGGGAAGAGGGGGTATCCCCATATCCTCTCTTTCTTTGCAATGCTTTCTATAGTCCTCTAACACGCGCCTATTTTACTGCTCTTAACCCCAACTTTCCAACCAAATTTCAAAAAACCACATATTATTGTATTATTTAATACATGCGAAAAAATCGATCTTCAACCCCTTGTATTGGCATATGTTCGACCACTTTTGGTGATGATGTTTGTAAGGGTTGCAAAAGATTTTCTCATGAAATTACAAGTTGGGGTAAGTTCTCGAATGATGAGAGAGCTTTTGTTAACCGAAGACTTGAACAGTTTAAGTCTACGCTTTTAGAAGAAAAATTCACTATCATTGACGGCAACCTTTTTGAGAGCAAGATGAATGAATTTTCAATCAACTACAATGGTTCTTTAGAGCCTATAACTTGGATTTTCGATTTGCTGCGTGCCTCAGTAAGTAAAGACTTAAATCTTGATGATTTTGGTATCGAAATAAAGCCTGAATTTTCGAATCTGTCTCTTGTTGAAATACGTAAACTAATAAATGATGAAATGCTTCAACTATCGGAAGCCCATTACTCTAAATTTTTTAATAGAGCTACCTAACAACAGGTAAATCAATCCAGCTTGTAGTATATTTTGGCGATATCATATTTCTCTGTATAGGTTTAAATTTGCCTATATTTTGCGAAGCAATATAAATCTGCTTTTGATTTATATTTAATTCATCAATTACTTTCATTAACTTTGAGTTCATCTTGTAGGTATGACTTTCTCTAAATAAAGAGTTTTGTACATAGCCAATATCTGAAAATGAACTCAACATAATACCGGCTTTGGAATATCTATAATTAGGCTTATAAATTTTTGCCAGAGTTTTTCTTACGGCATATAAAAAGTCTCTTGTATCGTCTGTTGGATAAGTGAATGAGTAGCTCTTTATGGCTCTATAGCTTTGGCTAGCATCAAAGGGGCTTGTTCGAATGAATACCGATATTGTTGAACTCTTCTGTTTTTCGCTTCTTAATTTCTCAGCTGCCCTCACTACATAATCATTAATAACCGTATTTAGGACCTCTAGATTTGTAATTTTTTTAGCAAAACTCCGACTAACTACAATCTGCTTCTTAGTTGGGGAAACATCTTCAATTTCTAAACATCTTTCACCATTAAGTTCTCTAACCGTACGTTCTAAAACAATACTGAATCTTTTTCTTATATCCTGAGGTGGAGCATATGAAAGTTGTAGGGCATTGTTAATACCAGCCATTGATAGTTTTCTATTTAACCTTCTTCCAACCCCCCATATTTCACCAACTGGAGTAGCTTCAAGAGCCTGATTTATGTCTTTTTGATTATCTAGCGCCAAGACTCTCGATTTGATATTTCTTTTTTTTATTTGATAGCTGGCAATCTTAGCTAGCGTCTTGGTGGGCCCTATACCAACTCGAACAGGTATTCCTGTCCATCTTCCTACAGTATTTTTCAATTGTAGACCAAAGTTAAAACAGCCTACATTCTTTTCAGTGCCCGAAAAATCCAAAAATGCTTCATCAATACTGTAAACTTCGGTTTTTGGAGAGATAGAATCTAAAATATTCATAACTCTTCTAGACATATCTCCATAAAAAGCAAAATTGGATGAGAAAACTATACCGCCTTTTCTAATATATCTATCTTTAACTTTGAACCAAGGAACTCCCATTTTTATACCCATTTTCTTTGCTTCTATACTTCTTGCTATTACACACCCATCATTATTGGAGAGTACAACTACAGGTCTTTCTTTGAGATCAGGTCGAAATACTCTCTCGCATGAAGCATAAAAGCTCACACAATCAACTAAAGCTATACTCATGTAAATTGATTAATAACCGAAGTTACCAATCCAGTAACTTCAAAATCTATCTGACTATTTATGTAAATCGGTTTATATCCTTTATTTTCTGCAACCAGACATAGCTTGGGTTTAGTTTTAAGTCTTCTGCAAACAAACTCACCGTCAACTGCTGCTACTATAATGCTATTGTGGGAGGGCTTAATACTTCTATCTATAATTAAAGTTGCACCATCATTGATGCCTGCACCTATCATTGATTTTCCACTTACCCTTACAAGAAAAGTGGCAGCATTATTTTTTATTAGATATTTATTTAAATCTATGGGCGACTCTATGAAATCACTTGCAGGACTTGGGAATCCTGCGTGCACCATATCCTGGAAATATGGCAGCATTAGCTCAGATAAATTATCTGCGATCACCGTACCGATGTAATTAATTTTCATAATATAGGAATGTTAAAAATACTGTATAAATATACAGTACTTTTAGAGGGGTTTCAATGCTTTATTGGATCTTAAATTTGAATAAATCAGGACCATTAATATCAAGTTTTAAACACCAGCCAAAAGTATCCCAATCGCCTAAAACAATGCGCTGCGTTGAAAAATCTTCATACTCTAAATCATGCAGATCAGGTCTATGGGTATGACCATGAATAAACAGACCTGGCTTCTCTTTTTGAAGAAATAAGTCTACATCACTTAGGTTTACATCAGTAATTTCAGAAGACTTGTCCTTGCTGGCAGAATTACTAGCATCTCTCATGCTATCAGCAATCTTCTTTCTTTCATGCAAAGGCTTACTGAGGAATTCACTTTTCCAAGAAGGAGAGCGAACCTGCTCTCTGAATTCCATATATTCTGAATCATTTGTACAGAGAAAATCTCCATGACTTATGACAACTTTCATTTCATTGAATATCATAGAGAAGGGATCTTCAAGAATTTCAATATTAGTTGAGGATGCAAATTCCTTATCAAGAAGAAAATCTCTATTACCAGCAATAAAAAATAATTTATTTCCTTCGTTCGTAAAATCAAGAAGCTTCGATTTCACAACTGCAGCAAGCTCGCTATCATCATCATCACCAATCCAAACTTCAAACAAGTCACCAAGAATATAAAGACTAGTAGGAGTATCAATTTTATTATCTAAAAGATCAAAAAATGATCTTGTAATAGGAGAATCAACTGAACTTAAGTGGATATCAGAAATGAAATAAATTGGATTCATTCCATAATCGTAATCGACTGGATAAGTATTGGATCATTAGGCACATCTGCATACTGTTGGAAGTTTCCAGTATCAACCACAGCAATAGCATCAACGACATCCATACCATCAGTTACTTTCCCAAAAACAGCATATCCCCAACCACGCATAGTTTCTGATGAGTGGTTTAAGAAACTATTGTCTTTATGATTAATAAAAAACTGACTTGTAGCTGAATGAGGATCATTGGTTCTCGCCATTGCAATTGTACCTCTATCATTTGGCAAGCCATTATTTGCTTCATTTTGTATCGGCTGAGTGCCAGAAGGTTTTGTTCTCATATCGGCAGTTAAGCCACCACCTTGCACCATAAAACCATCAATTACCCTATGAAAGATAGTCTCATCATAGTATCCAGATTCAACCAAATTAATAAAATTCTCAACCGTAGTAGGCGCTTTTTCCTTATCAAGCTCCAGACTAATATCACCCAGTGAAGTTGAAATAACCACTGCTATAACTGTTTTTGTCATACTTATTCCTTTTAAATTTAAATATTTTCTAATACTAGTTTATTTGCCATTTAGAGGCAATCCGATCCTCTATAATTTCTTCAGTAAGACCATAATCTTTTAGTTCATATTCATGCTTTCCATGCTTATGTTTCTTGTGATTTTTGATATAAGTTTCCATCTTAATTTTTATGCCTTCCTCAAATGGCTTGTCAATAAAATCATAAATATTCTCCATTGTCGCAATTGGATCTTTAATGAAATCAGCATAATCTATGTCGAGGTTTGTCGATGAATCAAGCAAAGTTCTACCTTCTTGATTTTTTAATATTGCATTTTCCCAAAATTCAATAGTCTGTTTACCAATAAGATCCCTATCGACCTGATTACATAAACCATTCCAAAGTTTTTCAGTCAGGCTGCAGGTTGAGGTTATTGATTTTATTGGATCTCTAAAGATATGAACGAATCTTGCCTTGGGATAAGTCTTTAAAATTTCAGGAATATGTTCAATATGTGATGGATCTTTAAATAGCCAGTTTTTTGGTCTTCCTGAAAGTTCTAAAATTTGAAAGAACTTTTTATGCCATTCAAAAACGTTAGTAAAGTCAGTTTCCATAAGGAACTTTTTATAGTTTGGTAGATGTGACATATAAATATAAACAACACTCTTTGCAGTAACTGTATTGAACTGCTCACATTCTTCCGGAGATAAAGCTCTCAATTTATGCATAGTATCCAGCATCGGAACTACAAGCCTTGCAAAACGAAGCTCAGCATCGGTTGCAAAGATTCTTAGTGATTCTCTCCAACTATCTTTTTCTAACCAGGGCAGTGGTCTTGTAATTTCCCAGTAAAGCGGACTTCTATTATCTGTGTCATTACAAAGTATGTCGAAAAGGAAAGTAGTTCCTGATCGAGGAAGACCTGTGACAATAACTGGCGCCGCTGGATCTGGCATATCTTTATATTGCGAGAACTTATGAATTTTCTCTCTGACATTCATTCGATTATGTAATTGGTGCATGAATGCAATAATGCCAAAAATATTTATTTCATCATTTGCATTAATGTCGTTAACTAAAAGTTCCAATGCCTCAACAAATTCAGGTTCATGAGAAGTGGTTTTGTGAAGCAGTCTATCTTTTGATATTTTCATTAATCTTCTTTAATAGTATCAAAATATTTTTTCAATTTCTTTGAATCTGGTGGTATTGTATTTACTCAAAAATTTTTTGGAGAAAACTATGAAAAAGATTTTATTCTTATCACTTTTGGCGCCGTTCTTTACTGTAGCTGAACTTTGGGTTGACTATGAACCTGCTGAGCAAGTTACAGAAATGACTGTAGTAAAAGTAAAGCCAAATATGGTTGATGATTACCTTATGGGAATTAAAAGAACTTGGGTAGATTCATGTGAAATACAAAAGGAACTTGGACACATTGTTGGTTGTGCAGTTTATACAGCAAATACTGCTGGAACAGATCCAAATGTTTTCTTAACAATAACATATGAAAACCTAGCTGCTATGGGTCCTGATAAAGAAAAATATGAGGAATTTATGAAGGCATGGAGAAAAAAGATCTCCGAAGATGATCAGAGTGAAATAGCTGGCGGCTATGGTGACATGAGAGAAATTGTTGACCTTGTTGTTTTAAGAAAAGTAAACTTTAAATAATCTTATCTGGGCAGGACAATCCTGCCCAAATTTTTCATTATGAATATTCTATTCCTTTGTGTTGGAAATTCTGCCAGAAGCCAAATTGCCGAAGGCTTAGCTAAATCAATGATGGGCTCTGAACACAATATACAAAGTGCAGGCTCTCAGCCAAGTGGATTAGTGCATCAAAATGCTATTTCTACTATGAAAGAAATAGGAATAAATATTTCAAATTATGAATCTAAGAGTTTAGAAGATATTGATAAAGATTTTATGAATGATGTTGATTACATAATTACCTTATGTGCTGAGGAATTCTGCCCAACCCTTAACAATAAAGCAAAAAAAATTCATTGGGCAAATGAAGACCCTGATAACGATAGTTACTCAAATCAACAATTAGAAAAAGAGTTTCGAAGGACTAGAGAAAATATATTTAAGTTGTTAAAGAAATTTTTTATTGAGAATTCTTAATATTATTAAACTTAGTAAAAGCTTATTTCTTTTACTTTTAAATCTACATCGAAGTCTCTACCATATCCAGCGAAACTAATATCTCTAATATTACTTGGATTGAGGCGAGGGGACATCCCAGATTTCTTTTCAAAATTTGAAAAATTAATTTCAAACATTTGCCATTCTGAGGTTACATCAAATGTTGAGCTGTGATAGGCCCATGGCGGCATTCTTAAACCTTGCATGGTTACATGAACCTCATAAGTTTCGTTATTTCCTTTTGCCATAAAGCGAATACCCTTAACCTCTTTATCAACCCTTTCTGGTCTGTGGGCTAGTCTTACAAAACCACCATTATTAACAGTAGTTACATATCCTTTAAGACTAAAAACTCCATCATCAAAATCGGCCTCAAGTTCGGACTTTCCTCCCATAACTTGATCGGTGACAATGTACCAACTGGAAGGATTGTTTGAAATATCAGAAAAAGAGCTCATAGATATAATAAGTAGCAAAAGTGAATATTTAATTTTCATGGTAGCAGTATAAATCAACTATGGCTCCCCCGGTGTGGATCGAACACACGACCAATTGATTAACAGTCAACTGCTCTACCGCTGAGCTACAGGGGAGCGTGAAAAGCATTATAATTAATTTTTATTTAATTAGTAAGAAATAAATGATGAAAAAACTTGAAGTAGTAAGTAATTTTGATCCCGCAGGTACTCAGCCTGAGGCTATAAAAAGCTTAGTATCGGGCATTGACAATGGGTTGCTTCATCAAGTCCTATTAGGCGTAACTGGTTCAGGCAAAACATATACCATGGCTAAAGTTATTGAGGAAACTCAGCGTCCAGCAATAATCATGGCGCATAACAAAACTCTTGCTGCTCAGCTTTATGGCGAATTTAGAGATTTCTTTCCAAATAATTCAGTTGAGTACTTTGTTTCTTATTATGATTATTATCAACCAGAGGCTTATGTTCCATCTTCAGATACATACATAGCCAAAGATGCATCTATCAACGAACATATTGAGCAAATGCGATTATCTGCAACTAAAGCATTAATAGAAAGAAAAGATGCAATTGTGGTTGCAACAGTTTCATCAATATATGGATTGGGCGCACCTGAATCATATCTTGAAATGGTTATGCATCTTGATAGGGGAGATGTAGTTGACCAAAGGCAGCTCCTAAAAAAATTATCTGTTATGCAATATACAAGGAATGACCTTGATTTCAGAAGATCAACTTTCCGGGTGCGAGGCGATACCATTGATGTCTATCCAGCAGACTCAGAAAGAGAAGCATTGCGTATTCAAATGTTTGGAGATGAAATTGAGAGTCTGTTGTGGATAGATTCGCTAACCGGCGAAATCATTTCAGAGACACCAAGAGCAACTATCTTCCCAAAGACTCATTACGTAACTCCAAGGGAAAAAATAAATGCCTGTATACCAGTTATTGAAGAAGAGTTAAAAGATCGACTTGCCTCTCTTAAGGAAGACAATAAATTGGTTGAGGCACAAAGGCTTCAAGAAAGAACTCAATATGATTTAGAAATGATGCGAGAGCTTGGTTATTGCCAAGGAATTGAAAACTACTCTCGATATCTCTCTGGAAGAGAGCCAGGCGAACCGCCGCCTTGTTTGTTTGATTATGTTCCAAAAGATGCATTAGTTTTTATTGATGAGTCTCATGTGACTGTTCCTCAAATAGGAGCAATGTATAAAGGTGACAGATCAAGGAAAGAAACATTGGTAGAGTATGGATTTAGGCTTCCATCGGCTGTTGATAATAGACCTCTCAGATTTGAAGAATGGGAATTACTGGCATCTCAGAGAATATATGTTTCAGCGACGCCAAATAAATACGAATCAGAAAGAAATGATAACTTAGTTGAACTTCTTGTAAGACCAACTGGCCTAACTGATCCTGAAGTCGAAATTAGGCCTGCAACTTCGCAAATTGATGATGTGATTGGAGAATGTAATGAAAGGGCAGCACTTAAAGAAAGGGTGCTAATTACTACTTTAACTAAAAGGATGGCAGAGGATTTAACAGATTATTTGAATGAAAATGATATAAAAACCAGATACATGCATTCAGACATTGATACAGTTGAGAGAGTAGAAATAATTAGAGATCTCAGACTTGGAAAATTTGATGTTCTAGTCGGTATAAATTTGTTGAGAGAAGGGCTAGATATTCCTGAAGTAAGTCTAGTAGCAATTCTTGATGCAGACAAAGAAGGTTTTTTAAGATCAGAAACTACTCTTATACAAACCATAGGAAGGGCTGCAAGAAACTTAAGAGGAAAAGCAATTCTGTATGCTGATAAAAAAACCGGATCGATGGAGAGAGCATTAGCAGAAACTTCGAGAAGGAGAGAGATTCAGCAGAATTTTAATGAAAAAAATAACATCAAACCTCAATCTATCAAGAAAGAGGTGAAAGATATTATGGAGGGGGCAAGAGTTAATAAAAGAGCCTCCAAAAATAGGCCTCAAGACTACTCTAAAGACTTGAAATTTAGCATAAAAGAATCAAACCCCGATGAAATTTCAAAATCTATCAATAAGCTTGAAGAGCAGATGTATAAGTATGCAAATCAAACTGAGTTTGAAAAGGCTGCTTATTGTAGGGATAAAATTAAAGAACTTAAAAGAAAGTTAATAGAAGTCTAGATTGCTAATGTTTGAGTAAAGTTTTTATCCTATAATTGCATTAAGGTTTTTTTAATCTTTAATAAGTGTCAAATTTAAAAATTAATATCTTCTCTGGGGGAAATGCCTTTTCTTCTGCAACTGCCGCCAAGCTTACCGACGAATTCAATTTTTCAAATAATTCTAAAGCGACTGTTGAATGCATAGAAGTTTTCTTAGTTAGTGCAGAGGACTCTTGTAATGAGCTTGATAGATGTAAAAGAATTCTTGGCTGCGAGGAGCTAGCTGAAGAATTTGATTTTTTTGTAGGTCCTAGAAGATCAACCATTAGCCCTTGGTCTTCAAAAACTGAAGATATTTTTAAAAATGTTGGGATTGTTGGAATATCCAGAATTGAGAGGTTTTATGGCTTTAAGATTTCTAACCTAAAACCTAATTCAAATCTTGACCTTTCCTCGGTCTTTGATCGCATGACTCAATCTATTTACCCAACAACTGAAGTGTTAGCAGAATTTTTCTTTGAGTTAGACAAAAGAAGTCTTGGTGAGATTGATATTATTTCTGGTGGAAAAAAAGCTCTTGAGGATGCAAATACGAAATATGGTTTTGCAATTTCAAATGATGAAATTGATTATCTCTTAGATTTTTATAATTCGATTAATAGGAATCCTACTGATGCTGAACTCATGATGTTCTCACAAGCAAACTCAGAACATTGCAGGCATAAGATCTTTAACACAAACTGGAAAGTGGACGGCGAAGAAAAAGAAGATTCTTTATTTCAGCTTATTAAAAAGACCAGTAAAGAATCGCCAAAAAGTATTATTTCTGCCTATAAGGATAATGCAGCCATTGTTGAAGGAGTCAACACTAATAGGCTTTCAGTAAATGATGATCAAATTTATGAGCTAATTCAAGAAAAGATTAATTCAACTATTAAGGTAGAAACTCATAATCACCCGACCGCAATCTCACCGTTTCCTGGAGCGTCTACGGGATCAGGTGGAGAAATAAGAGATGAGGGTGCAACTGGAATGGGAGCAAAGCCAAAGGTTGGCTTGGTTGGGTTTAATGTTTCTAACTTGAGACTACCTGACTTTATTCGCCCTTGGGAGGATGATGAGAATAAACCAGAAAGGATTGCTTCGCCTCTTGAAATAATGATTGATGCACCTCTTGGAGGCGCAGCATTTAATAATGAATTTGGTCGTCCATCAATATTAGGTTACTTCAGAAGTTTTGAAAGTTCTTTCAAGGATTCAACAGCATATGGTTATCACAAACCAATAATGCTAGCAGGTGGAATCGGAGAGATTATTGATAGGAATAATTTTAAAAAACAAATTAGTGAGGACTATTTAGTAATTGTTTTAGGTGGTCCATCAATGTTAATTGGCCTTGGAGGTGGTGCTGCATCATCGATGGCATCAGGACAAAGTGATGAGGATTTAGATTTTGCTTCAGTACAAAGAGATAACGCAGAAATGGAAAGACGATGCCAAGAAGTAATTAATACTTGTAATAATAAAAGTCCCAGCATCATAGAGTTTATACATGATGTTGGTGCAGGCGGCCTTTCAAATGCAATACCAGAACTAGCTAAAGATAGTAAGCTGGGAGTTTGTATAAATCTTAAAGACATTCCATGTGCAGATCTCTCAATGTCACCAATGGAAATCTGGTCAAATGAATCGCAGGAAAGATATGTTTTAAGTATTAATTTTGATAATGAAGAACTATTTACAGAAATTTGTGAGAGAGAACGTTGTCCTTTTGCAGTAGTAGGAAAAACAATAGCTGAAAAATATGTAAAACTTTTTGATGAAAGTGCTAATAACTATCCAGTGGATGTCCCCCTATCTATGTTGTTTGGAGAACTGCCACTTGAAAAGAAAGTCGTTAAAGAAGAAAAAAATGTTTTTAGTGTTGAAGAAAAGATAGCAATAAATGCAGATAATGATTTAGATATTTCAGAGCTTGATCCAAAGGCAAAAGAGTCTGTTAGAAAACATATTGAGAAAAGTGCAGAAAATGTTCTTAGTCATCCCACGGTTGGCTCAAAATCATTTTTAATTACCATCGGTGATAGATCAGTTGGAGGAATGGTTGCAAGAGATCAATTTGTTGGAAAATGGCAAGTGCCTACATCGAACTATGCTATGTCCTTGAGATCTTTTGATGATGTTTGTGGAGAAGTCATAAGTATTGGAGAGAGACCAGCTTTATCTATTCATAATGCAGCTGCCTCAATGCGAATGGCAGTAGCCGAAGCTGTAACCAACATGATGTCAGTTCCAATTGAATCTATTTCTTTTATAAGAGCATCAGCTAACTGGATGGCAGCATGTGGCGAAAATATTGAGGATTTAAATCTTAGAAAAGGAGTGGAAGCATTATCAAGCTTTTGTATTGATCTTGGAATAGCAATTCCTGTTGGTAAAGATTCTTTGTCCATGAAAACGACTTGGGAAAAAGATCAAACAAACTTCACCGTTAAAAGTCCAATGACTGGAATCATTACAGCTATGGCGCCTGTCAAAGATGTAAGAGCATCAATAACTACAGAGTATAAAAACTTAGAAGATCCATGCTTAGTTTTAGTAAAACCTAATAATTTTTTTAGATTGAATGGATCAATTTATCAAGATATTTTTGAAACCTCATTTACTGATACACCAGATATTTCATCCGAAGAGCTGTTAAATTTGTTTAATTTTATTCAAGAGGGAATAAATAAAAAAAATATTCATGCGCTTCATGATATTTCTGATGGAGGGATACTTACCACCTTATCTGAACTTTGCTTTACAAATAAAATAGGATGTTCGATTTCACTGGATAATAATTTTCAGGTTTCACCAGAGCAATTCTTATTTTCTGAAGAGATCGGAGTAATTATCCAAATAAATGAATCTAAATTAAAAGAATTAAAGCAATCAGCTTATTCTAAAAACCTTATATTCCAGTATTTAGGAAAAATAGGCGGAAGTAACTTTGATATTCTTGATAAAAATAAGGATAAATTATTCTCAGGAGACATTGCAGAGCTAGAGCAGGCTTGGTCTCAGGTCTCATATCGTATTAAATCAATAAGAGACAATAAAGATGATGCAAAGTCGGAGTTTGATCTTATTTCAAAGACCTCAAATACTGGATTATTTGCAAATGATTCGTTTAAGCAACCTAAAAAAGCTTTAAAAATACTTAATTTCCTCAAAAATAAGCCAAAAGTTGGAATTTTAAGAGAGCAGGGTGTAAATGGACAAAATGAAATGGCAGCTGCATTCATAAAAGCAGGCTTTGAAGCACATGATATTCATATGCAGGATCTGTTAGAGCAGAAAAAAGATTTAAATCAATTTAGTGGCCTAGCTGTTTGTGGAGGATTTTCATACGGCGATGTTTTAGGCGCAGGAAAAGGTTGGTCTAGCACAATTAATTTTAGTGACAACATTCAAGAAAAATTTCTAAAATTCTTTGAGGATGAACAAAAATTCACACTTGGTGTTTGTAATGGATGCCAGATGCTTTCCTCCATAAAAGAAATAATTCCTGGAACAGACTATTGGCCAAGTTTTCAAAAGAATCATTCAGATCAATTTGAAGCAAGACTGAGCCAAGTAAAAATTCTTAAATCAAAATCTGTGCTGCTAAATGATATGGAAGACTGGTCACTACCAATTATTGTTTCGCATGGAGAGGGCAGAGCATGTTTTGAAAGTAAAGACGAAATAAATAAACTTTTTGATTCAGAAAAGATCTGTATGACTTTCGTTGATTCGTCTGGATATCAAACTGAACAATATCCATTGAACCCAAATAAATCACCTTCAGGAATTACAGGAATTACAAATGATAATGGAAACATAACAATCATGATGCCTCATCCTGAGAGAGTTTTTCGTTCCCACCAATTTTCATGGAAACCATTATCTTGGGGAGAATTTTCTCCTTGGATGCAGATCTTTATTAATGCTAAAAAGTTTGTAAGTTAACTCAGTAATATCTCTTCTTCGCGGAATTCAAAATTGCCTTTCCTTGAATCCTCAACGAAATATTTTAGGGTCATTGAGACTGTTGGGAAAGCTAATTCATCCCATGGGATTTCTGATATTTCAACTAGTTTTACTTCACTACTTTCATTAGTTGGTCCAAAGGAATCAGAAAGAAGTTCAGCAAGATAAAAAACGTGTATCTGACTGATATGCGGAAGACTTATTATAGTATATGGCTTTATTATTTCAGCCTTAGCTTGAGTTTCTTCCAATGTTTCTCTTAATGCACCAGCTTGCATCGTTTCTGCATTTTCAAGAAAGCCTGCTGGCAAGGTCCACTTATCTTTACGCGGGTGAATACTTCTTTTAGCAATTAATATTTTATTATCAAATGTTGATAATGTGCCTACAACTAGATTTGGATTTGTATAAAAAATTGTTTCGCATTCATTGCAAAAGTATCGCTTGCGATTATCATCTTCAGGAATTTTAAATTCTAAATTTGAGCTTCCACAATTTGAACAATACTTCACAACTTAACCAATATTTTTTCTAAAAAAAGTTAAACTATCTTAAATGATTTCTTCTATAAAAGATAAATTAAATAATATTAATTATGACGCCACTACTGGAAACAGAAAAGCTGGCGTTATGATTTTATTATCAAAAATTAGTGACAAAAATTTTTCTATTAAATTTACGTTGAGATCATCGAAAATGAAAACTCATGCAGGCGAAGTTAGTTTTCCTGGTGGAATGATGGAAGAGGTTGATCAAGATATTTTTCAAACTGCTCTTAGAGAGTGTGAAGAAGAAATTAATCTCAAATCCAAAAATTTAGAGATTCTTGGAAAAATGGATTATTTTATTTCGAGACATAAAGTAGAAGTTCATCCAGTTGTTGGATTTTTAGAAACTAATCAAACCTTTAAATCAAATTATGAGATAGATGAAATATTTGATGTTCCTATTTCATATTTACTTGATGAAAAAAATATTATTTGGCAAGAATTAGAAAGAGACGGAATTAAGTTCAAATCACCTTCATGGAGTTATAATGGATTTAAAATTTGGGGACTTACTGCAATGATCACTGCAATTTTTGTTAATGATTATTTTGATGCAGGAATAAGATTGGACTGGAAGCGATGATTTACGAACTTGATGGCAAAAAACCTAAAATGCGGGACGAAAATTACTGGATTGCTAGTAATGCTACCGTAATTGGCGATGTTTTCTTAGATACTGATGCAAGTATTTGGTTCAATTGCGTAGTTAGAGGAGACAATGAGCCTATTTCCATAGGAAAAGGGTCAAATATTCAAGAGGGTTCTATTATTCATACTGATCCTGGTTTTAAATGCACAATTGGTAGCAATGTTACCGTAGGGCATATGGCTATGCTTCATGGATGTGAAATTGGCGATGGCTCCCTGATTGGTATTAATTCAGTCATTTTAAATGGTGCAAAAATAGGTAAAAACTGCATAATTGGTGCCAAAGCTTTAATTACTGAGAATGCTGTAATCCCTGATGGTTCAATGGTTATGGGTATTCCAGCAAAAATAAAAAGAGATTTATCAGAGGAAGAACAACAACTACCAACTCTGAACTCGAAATTTTATGTTGAAAATTATAAAAGATATAAAAAAGGAGATTTTTAAATGTCATATGCAATAGTTACAGGGGCTTCAGCGGGAATTGGAAAAGAAATCGCAATACAGCTTGCTGAAAGAGGTCACGATATTATTTTGACTGCTAGAAGAGAAAATAGATTACAAGAACTAGCTTCAGATATTAGAAGTAGGTATCAGGTGAATGTTGATTACATCACAGCTGATTTAGCTGAAGTTGATGCACCAGATCAAATTCATGAATTTTGTAAGAATAATAATTATGACGTAGAAATTCTTATCAATAATGCAGGTTATGGGTTGCCAAAACCATTTCATGAAGTTCCTATGGAAGATGAAGAAAAAAGTCTCAGAGTGCTAGCAATATCCGTAATTGCTCTAACAAAGAAGTTTGTTCCCGATCTTCTAGCAAGGGGCGGCGGAAAAGTTATGATTGTCTCTTCAGTGGCATCTTTTGCTCCACCATCCGCTATCCAAACACTCTATGGGCCGATTAAAACATTTATGAATCGATTTAGTGATTCTATAAATATAAATTATAAACGTAAGGGAATTTCTTCAACTTCTGTTTGTCCTGGTTATACAGTTACTGAATTTCATTCTGCATCAGGCACTCAAGAGCAAATGGATAAAGTTCCTGCATTTATGAAATTAACTGCTGATAGAGTAGCTAGAGAAGGCCTTGATGCAATGTTTGCTGGCAAGCGTCTTTCTATCCCAAGTAAGAGATATAAAGTATTAGTTTTTCTTATGACATATTTTTCATTTTTAATTAATATTTTTAGTAATGCACTTACAGGTGGCAGATACGAAAAAAAATGAATACCAATGAGATAAGAGAAGCATTTCTAGAATTCTTTAAAAGCAAAGATCATAGTGTTGTTTCTTCAAGTTCTCTCGTACCCAACAATGATGATACTTTGCTTTTTACTAACGCGGGTATGGTTCAGTTTAAAGATGTCTTTTTAGGTCAAGAAAAACTTAAATATTCCAGAGCCACTACTTCCCAAAAATGTATTCGTGCTGGAGGGAAGCATAATGATCTTGAAAATGTAGGCTATACACTACGCCATCATACTTTTTTTGAAATGCTTGGAAACTTTAGCTTTGGTGATTATTTTAAAGAGGAGGCTATAGTTTTTGCATGGGAGTTTTTAACTGATGTTCTCAAACTAGATAAAGATAAATTATGGATTACAGTTTATAAAGATGATGACGAGGCAAAAGAAATTTGGATAAATAAGATTGGCATTGATCCGGAGAGAATTGCAAAACTTGGAGATAAAGACAATTTTTGGTCAATGGCTGAAACCGGTCCATGTGGCCCTTGCTCAGAGATATTTTTTGATCATGGAGATAAGTATCAAGGAACTCCGCCAGGGGAAGATGGAGATGAGGGCGATAGGTTTGTAGAGATATGGAACTTAGTGTTTATGCAATTCAATCGAGATTCAGATGGCGTGCTGCATGATCTACCAAAACCATCAGTTGATACTGGAATGGGGTTAGAAAGAATTGCTGCTGTAATGCAAGGAGTAGGATCAAATTATGAAACTGATATCTTTTCAAATCTAATTGTAGAATCTGAGAAAATGCTTGGAAATGCTGGAGATGTATCCCATAAAGTAATTGCTGATCACCTTAGATCATCATGTTTCTTGATTTCAGATGATATTTTTCCTTCTAACGAAGGCAGAGGCTATGTTCTCAGAAGAATCTTAAGGAGAGCTATCAGGCACGGCTACAAAATCGGAGCAGATAAGCCTTTTATGCATAAGTTAGTTAAAACTTTTGTTCACGCTATGAAGAATGCCTATCCGCAACTAAAAAATGACGAAGGAAGGATTGAAAAACTTATTAAAAATGAAGAGACTCAGTTTTTACAAACTCTTGATAAAGGTATTCAAATTTTGGACTCCACCCTTGAAGCAGGGAATAAAGAAATTATTTCAGGTGATTTAGCCTTTAAGCTTCATGATACTTATGGTTTTCCATTCGATCTGACGGCCGATATTGCAAGAGAAAAAGGAATTGATATCGATGAAAAAGGATTCAAGAGGAATATGCAATCCCAACAACAAATGTCAAAAGCATCAAGTTCGTTTATATCAAAGATACCCACTGCAGAAGATATCAAGGAAACAGATTTTATAGGTTATGAACATCTATCTTCAGACTCCAATGTAATAGCAATTTGGAATAAGAATGAAAAAGTTGAGCTTGCTAATGAGCAACAGGAGTACTTTATAGCACTTAATCAGACTTCAATTTATGCAGAGTCTGGTGGACAAGTTGGTGATAGAGGTATTTTTAAATCTAAAAATGCTGAGGGCAGTATTTTAGATTGCAAAAAATCTGGAAAAGTTTTTATGCACCTTATAAAGTTAGATAAAGGAAGCTTAAAAATTGATGATAAAATTGAAGTGAACGTGAATAAAGAAAAAAGAGAGAAAACTGAAGCTCATCATTCTGCAACCCATTTAGTTCATGCTGCTCTAAAAAGGGTGCTCGGAGATCATGTTAAGCAAAAGGGTTCGCTTGTTGATGAGCATAAACTTAGATTTGATTTCTCTCACGATGAATCTTTATCTGACGAAGAGATATCCAAAATTGAAAATTTAGTAAATCAAGAAATACTAAAGAACTCAGCTGTTATTACCAAAATAATGGATTTAGAAGATGCTAAGAATTCAGGTGCAGAGTCTTTATTTGGCGAGAAATATGAAGATCAGGTAAGGGTCTTATCAATTGGTGAAGATGACTTTTCTCTTGAGCTTTGTGGCGGAACACATATTGCAAGGACAGGTGATCTGGGTATATTCATCATAACCAGTCAAAGCAGTGTTGCCTCTGGCATCAGAAGAATAGAAGCATTGTCTGGACCAAAAGCACAAGAGTATTTAGCTAACCTTAAGAATCAAACTATACAACTCCAAAAGTTATTAAATGCACCAGCTGAAGAAATTGAAGAAAAAGTAAGCAAGCTTTTAAAGGAAAATAAAAATCTAAAAAAAGGAGGAAAAAAGCAAACAGTTGCATCCATAAAAGCATCTAATTCATTTGATGTTGATGATTTTGAATTAGTTGTTGAGGAAGCTGAATCAGATGATATTAAAGAGTTGCGACCTATGCTTGATGAGAGAACAAAAAATGGGAAAAATTCTATATTTATTTTACTAAGCTCAAAAAAAGATACATTGACAATTCTTTGTTCTTTAACAAAAAACCTACAATCTCGAATTTCAGCCAAAGATATTATCAATAAATTAACCTCAGTCATTGATGGAAAGGGTGGAGGCAGAACTGAATTTGCCCAGGGCGCAGGTAAGCCAAAAGATAAAGACAAATTTGTATCAGATATTCCCAATATTATTAAATCACTTTTATAAATAATGTATGACTTAGTCCTAAAAAATTGTAATGTCGTCAACGAAAATGTTGAATCTCAATTAGATATTGCAATTAAAAATGAAAGAATTGAAAAGATTGCTGCACAAATAGATTCTGAAGCTGCAAGGGAATTAGATTTATCTGGAAAGCTAGTAATACCAGGACTTATTGATGATCAAGTTCATTTCAGGGAACCAGGATTAACGCACAAAGGTGAAATTGCTACTGAATCAAAAGCTGCATTGGCCGGAGGTGTTACCAGTTATTTTGAAATGCCCAATGTAAATCCAAATACCTCAACTATTGAGAATTTAGAGAAAAAATTTGAAATGGCATCTACAAAGTCTGTTGGTAACTATTCCTTTTATCTTGGTGCAACTAATGACAACATTGAAGAAATTAAGAAACATAACCCAAAAACTTCATGCGGCTTAAAAATATTTATGGGAGCATCTACTGGAGATTTGCTGGTTGACAAATATGAATCTCTCGAAGCAATTTTTGAACATTGTCCCACCAACATTGTTACCCATTGTGAAGATCCTAAAAGATTAGTAGAAAATGAAAAGCTGTACCATGAAAAATATGGCGATAAGCTTGAAGCTGCTCATCATGCAGTGATTAGAGATGAAGAATGTTGCTATTTATCAAGCTCGTTAGCTGTAGACTTAGCAAAAAGATTTGGCTCTAACCTGCATGTTCTTCATTTAACAACAGCAAAAGAAATGGAGTTATTTACATCTGACGCAATAGAAAATAAACATATTACTGCCGAGGGATGTGTTCATCATCTTACATTCAGTGATAAGGATTATGCAGAGCTAGGAAATTTTATTGTTTGTAATCCTGCTATTAAAACAGAGCAAGATAGATTAGCTCTAATAGAAGCAGTAAAAAATAACAAAATTGATATTTTTGCAACCGACCATGCCCCTCATACTTTTGATGAAAAAAATCAAAAATATCCAAATATTCCTGCTGGGTTGCCATTAGTTCAACATTCATTACAGATGTTTTTAGAGTTTTATTTTGATGGTATCTTCTCGCTAGAATTAATTGTTGAAAAATCAAGCCATAACGTTGCAAAAAGGTTCAATATTAAAGATAGAGGATTCATAAGAGAGGGCTACTATGCAGATATTGCATGCGTTGATATGGAGAAGCATTATACAGTTAGTAAAGACAATATCTTGCATAAGTGCGGATGGTCTCCCATTGAAAATAGAACTCTTCGTTCGTCACTTTATGCAACAATTCTTAATGGAAATATTGCCTTCAAAGACGGACATTTTTCAGAGTCCTTAAAGTTTGGTCATAGACTGGAATTCGATTATTAGAATCGTTAAGCATCATAAAATTATCTGTATAATAAAAAATTCGGAGAGTTGGCTGAGTGGTCGAAAGCGCCTCCCTGCTAAGGAGGTATACGGGTAACTGTATCGAGGGTTCGAATCCCTCACTCTCCGCCATTTTGGAGAAAATATGAATGATAATGAAATGATAAATGATTGTATTCAGTTATATTTTGATGGATGTTATGAATCAGATCCTGAAAAAATTAAGGCTTCTTTTAACCCCAATGCTTCAATAACAGGATATCTACCAGATGGATTTCATGAAATGAGTGTTGAAGATTTTGCAGGTTTTGTTGCCTCACAACAACCATCTCCAATGGAAAATAATGATGAAAAGATGCTTGAAATAGTGTCGTGTGAAATCTTTGGAAACACTGCAGCAGTTAAAGTAAGAGAAGCATATCTTGGAATGATTTTTCTGGACTGTTTATCTTTTTTAAAGAAAGATGGTGAGTGGAGAATTTATACAAAGCTTTTTCATGTAGAATCTTAAAAGTAAATTAATTTGGTTGAGATTTTTTAGGAGACTTTTATGAAAAAATTTTTATTAATATCCTTTGCTTCATTGATTTTTGTTAGTTGCTCTATGGAGCAGACTACTGTAAATCCAGAAGGGTATGATGGAGAATCAATTTTTGTTGAATTTATGCCATGTCAAGCTGGTCCAGACTATTCAGTTGAGAACATGCAAGAAATGATAGGCGAATGGCGAAGTTTGCTTACCGCTGATGAGTTAAGAGGTGCTTGGGGTTATGCACCTGCTTCAGAATCAAATGCATTTGGTAACACAGGTTGGTGGGAGCTAAATTGGTCTTCACAAGATGCCGCGAATGACGCTTGGTCCCAGTGGGGCTCTAATGCAGAAGCTTTAGCATGGACTGAAAAGTATGAGAGTGTTCTTTCTTGCGACGAAGAGGGAAGAAATTCTTTAGATGCAATTTTTCCTGTAGAGTCTAATCACTTTGGGACTCTTCCTGAAAGTGGTTATTTCTATAGCGAATTTTATCACTGCTTTTATAACGAAGGATCTTCAAAAGATGATGCTGTAGCATTTTTACCCAAGTATACGGCTGAAGTTTATGCAAACAGCGATGGGTTTCAAGGAACATCTTTTCACTTTGGTAATTATTTTGCACAACTTAATGAAGATGGCTCACATACTGAGGAGGGCATAGACTTTTTATGGGCAAGTTTCACTAATAGTGAAGCATCGATGGTTCAAACAACTGAAGTTTTTGAATCTAATATGAGGTCTATTCTGTTTCCTCAATTTAGTGAATTTGCAACTTGTCGTGATGATGTTGTAGATGTCTACCATGGATGGACTTTCTACAATAGTGAGCAAAAAGATTTCATGCCAGATTTTTCTAGTTATTAAAAAAAAACTAAGTTTTTGATTAAAAAAAGCCACCATTGAGTGGCTTTTTTTTGTAATATAAAACTGTTACTAATTATTTTTTGGAGAATTTATGAATTTAACTATAAAAAGTTTTTTATCCATCTTCACATTAATCTTCGTTATTAGCTGTTCAAATACAATGGAAGATAACGATGCAGCACAAACCGTTTATTTTAATCAATTCATTCCTTGCAAAGCAGGCCCTGACTATTCTGCAGAAACAATGGAAAATTTTGTTGCCGAATGGAATGAGCTTGTAGCTGTATACGACGAAATGGTATGGGCTGGCGGTTATGCCCCTGCTAGCGGCCAACAAGGAGGATGGTGGGAACTCCAATGGAGTTCAAAGGAAGCTGCTGATGTAGCGTGGGAATCTTGGTTATCAAGAGAAGATGCTCAAGAATGGGATCAATCTTCAAATAACGTTTTGGAGTGTGATAATACGCAAGTTGGAGATTTTGATTTTCATGTCGGTATCAATGCACCAGACTTTGATTGGACTTCATTTGCTACAGCATCATTGGCATGCAGGTTTACAGAAGGCTCAACTCAGGAAGACTTAATGGCTGATATGGCTCTCTTCAATGAATGGGTAGCTGATAATGGAACAGGCGATCCTTATACTTATGGTGTTTATTTACCTCAAGCTGATACTGATCCTTATGATTTTTATTGGCTAAACTGGCATCAAAGTTTTGATTCTATGGAGACAGGAGACATAAACTGGTTAGAGAATGGCGCAGATATGCAAGCGGTATTTGATTCTCATGCAGTTTGTGATGACCCTCAACTTTGGAACACTGCTGAGTTCAAGAATGAGTTAAGTAGTTAAAGCTTGATCTCTTAACCTAAGGCCGCATAAGCGGCCTTTTTTGTTGAATTTACAAATAAAATCATTAAGTAAAAGTACATGACTGATAAAACCATAAGACTCATACTAGGCAATCAGCTTTTTCCTATACAACTTCATAACATAGAAGAGGATGAAACAGTTTTTATGTGTGAAGATTCTGGATTATGCACATATGAAAAGCATCACAAATCTAAAATTGCTTTATTTTTTAATGCTATGCGATCTTTTCGTGATTCTTTGGAAGCAGCAAATATCGATTGCATTTATTATGACTTCAATAATAAATTTGAAGACTCTTATATAAAAAAATTAAGTTCTGAAATTAAGGATAATAACTTTTCTTGTATTAGATTTTTCGAAATCGAAGATAAGCCTTTTGAAAATGAGATTATGCAAATGATTTCTGACTTAGATATAAAGTGTGAAGTTTTAAATACTCCTATGTTTTTAGACTCAAGAGAGTCGTTCAAAGATTTTGTAGGAGATAAGAAATTTCTATTACAAGCAAACTATTACAAAAAGGCTAGAAAAGAAATGGATATTCTAATAGAAAATGAGAAGCCTGTTGGCGGTAAATGGAGTTTCGATGATGAAAACAGAAAAAAACTTCCAAAAGACTATCTCATTCCAAAGCTTCCTGTTATCAAAGAACGAGATGACTTTGAAGAGATTTCTAATTTTATAAATACAGAATTTAATAATCATCCCGGCAATATTAATAATATTTTTCCTTACACCACTGAACAAGCTTTAGATTGGCTTGATATTTTTTTTGAAGAACGTTTTAAAGATTTTGGACCTTATGAAGATGCTATTTTTATGGGTGAGCACTTCCAACTTCATTCCGCGCTAAGCAGTTCAATGAATCTTGGGATTATTACTCCACAGCAGATAATCACTAAAGCAAAAGATTATGCTGAGGCAAATGATATTCCCCTAAACAGTCTGGAGGGATTTGTAAGACAAATCATTGGATGGAGAGAATTTATAAGGGGCATTTACCAAAACTTTTCTGAGAAAATGATTAACTCAAATTATTGGAATCATAATAGAAAACTATCTGAGGCCTGGTATACAGGAGATACAGGGATAGAGCCTTTAGATGATGCTATTAAGGGCGCATTAGAGTTTGGATACACACACCACATTAACAGGCTTATGGTTTTGGCAAGCATAATGAATATGTCAAGAATTCATCCATCTGAGATATACAAATGGTTTATGGAGATGTTTGTGGATTCATCCGAATGGGTAATGGTGCCAAATGTTTTTGGAATGGGAACATTTGCTGACGGAGGAATCTTCGCTACTAAACCTTATATTTCTGGATCAAGTTATATTTTAAGGATGTCAAACTTCAAAAAAGGAGATTGGTGTGAGATTGTCGATGGTCTTTATTGGAAATTTATTGAAGATAATAAAGAATTTTTTGCAAAAAATCCCAGACTTTCTTTAATGATAAGAGCTCTTGAGAAGCTTGATCAAGAGAGAAAATTGAGGATTTTTAAAGCTGCCGAAATTTTCATTGAGGAAAAAACCCTTTGAAAAGAATAAAAAAATCCAATCTTCCTCAAAAAATTTGTGTAACATGTAACAGACCTTTTTCATGGAGAAAAAAATGGGAAAGATCATGGGATGAGGTGAGATTTTGCAGCAAAAAATGCAAAAGTAATGCTTAGGAGAAGATAAATGACAGATTATGCAACAGTCGAAAAAATTGATGATGTTTCGATAATTAGCCTTGATGATGGAAAGGTAAATGTTTTTTCAGTAGAAATGCTTGAAGCAATTAATAATTGTTTAAATGAAGTGCCAAAGGATAGTGGATCATTAGTTCTCAGAGGTAAAGAGGGTATTTTTTCTGCTGGCTTTGATTTAAAAACTTTTGCATCTGGAGATATGAATAAGATTTCTAAAATGAGCGATCTAGGTATGAGGTTTATGTATGATATTTTTACCTTCCCAAGACCTGTTGTAGCTGCATTAACTGGTCATACCATTGCCATGGGACTTTTTGTAGCCTGTGGTTGTGATTATCGAATAGGTCTTAAGGGTGATTTTGTTGCGCAAGCTAACGAAGTGAGAAATGATATGGATATTCCGACCAGCATTATGCAAATTGCAGCAAGCAGAGTCTCAAAAAAACATGCCTATTCAGTTCTTTTACATGCAGATCCATATCCTTTTTCTAAAGCTGTTGAGGCAGGCATGATTGACGAGCTGGTAGATGAAGCTAGCTTTGAATCAAGAATCATGGAGAAAGCAGCTGATCTGGCAACACTCGGTCATCCACATTACGAAAAAACAAAGAATGCCTATATTGCAGATGATGTGAAAATAATTAAACCTTTAATAGTGAAGTAACAAATGCCAAAGGGTTATTGGGTAGCTAAGGCAAACATAACAGATAGTGAAAAACTTTCTAGATACGGCAAACAGGCTGAGATTGCTATTGAAAAGTATGGCGGAAGATTTCTTGTCAGAGGAGGTAAGCATGAAACAAAAGAGGGTGCTGATTTTTCAAGAAATGTTGTTGTTGAATTTGATTCCTACGACATAGCCATAACTGCATATGGAAGTGAAGAGTACAAAAAAGCACTGCAACTTCTTGAAGGCGGTGCAGATCGGATGTATGCAATAGTGGAGGGCTATGAGTAAAAAGATTTTTCTTTTAATTATTTGTACAACATTTTTGACTCAAATTCCTTTGAGCAGTTCAGAAATGATTCTTGGCACAGAAAAAATTACAAAAGATATCACTGTAATTTTTGAAGGAGCTCCAAGAGATAAGATTTTCTCATCTCCCAATAATCCCCACCTTTCTGAATCTGAAACAGATGTGCATATTGAAGCACTCATTAACTGGAATGAAGATATTGATATTCCAAGTCAGGTCCCAGGGAGCTTCATACCATATCTTAAAGTAAGGGCAAAAATCACGAATCAAGAAACAGACGAAAGTAAAACTATAGATTTAGTTCCACATATAAACCTCATAGATGGATTTCACTATGCAAGAAATATTAAATTACCAGGATCTGTTGATAATGAATATTTAATTACTTTTACAATAAAACAAGACTCTGATCAGCTCTCTTATCACAAAGATTGGAAAGATAATTATGCTACTCCTGTAATCCCAGAAATTAGTTTTACATATCAAGACCTAAACTTTTTTAACGTCTCGCAAGAAACTAGACGTTAAATAAATGGACAAAAATATAAATTTTTATGCTGAGCAGTTTGCTACTTTGGCATGGGGTCCATGGCTTATAGTTCTTTTAATTGGATCAGGAATTTTTTTCTTGAGCTATTCAAAATTTGAGATCTTTAAATATCTTATTCATGCTTTTAAGATACTCTTCTCAAGACAAACAAATAATGAGGAGGGAGAGGTAACACCATTTCAGGCCCTTACTACGTCTCTCTCAGGAACAATAGGACTAGGAAATATTGCTGGCGTAGCATTAGCTATTTCCATTGCAGGTCCTGGTTCTATTTTTTGGATGTGGATTACTGCAATCATTGGCATAGCAACAAAGTTTTTTACATGCACTTTATCCGTAATGTATAGGGAAAAGAATCAAGAAGGGCAAGTCTTTGGTGGCCCAATGTATGTAATTAAGAACGGATTACCAAGAAAAATGCTGCCCTTAGCTTATTTTTTTGCAATCGCGGGAATGATAGGGTGTTTACCTGCTTTTCAAAGCAATCAATTAATTCAAATCACAGGAGATTTAGCATTTTCGGATATTGAAAATTTCAATGTATATGGAGGTCTTGCTCTGGCTTCAATAACAGGAATTGTTGTAATTGGTGGGCTTAAAAGAATAGCTGAAGTTGCTTCATACCTTGTTCCTTTTATGGGTTCTATCTATTTTGGCGCAATGTTAATTGCAATTTTCTTAAACTTAGAATTAGTAGTGCCTGCATTCAAGCTTATTTTTATTGATGCATTTAATGGAACTGCTATTGCTGGTGGAACTTTTATTGGTGTCCTAATTTATGGCGTGAGAAGAGGCGCATTTTCAAATGAAGCTGGGATGGGTACTGAGTCTCTAGTTCATGGTGTCGCAAAAGTTTCAAATCCAGTCAAACAGGGCTTGGTTGCTATGACAGGACCAATCTTTGACACTCTAATTATTTGCACTGCAACTGCTTTAATTATTTTGATTTCTGGGGTTTGGGAAACCTCGACCTCGCAAGGAGTAACTTTAACGTCTGAAGCTTTCAATTTATTATTAGGGGATTTAGGTGGATTTATTCTTTTTGCATGCGTTATTTGCTTTGGTCTGAGTACAATATTCACCTACTCATATTACGGAGCTACTTGTGCAAGATTTATTTTTGGTAGTTTTGGAATGAATTTCTATATTTATTTATATATTATCGGAATCTTTATTTACTCAATCGTACCGATTGATATTGCAATCAATATTGCCGATGGCGCTTTTGCAATGATGGCAATACCAACCTTAATATCTGCACTTTGGCTAGCACCAAAAGTTATGCAAGAGTCAAGAAATTACTTTAAACTTATAAACAATACATAGTGAACAAATGAAATTAATAAGTTTCTTATTGCTTTTAACTATAGCTAACCCAATCTTTTCAGAGGAGACCGGAAGGCTAGACAGAGAGCAGCTTGACTTCAGATATACGTATCTTGGCTTAAGCTTTATTGGAGCTAACAATGCCGATAATGGCCTTGCTATAAATAGCTCTATGAGGTTACCAGGACCATTGTATTTAAAATTTGAGAGAAGAGGAGATGGTATTGATTTTGAAAGAAAGATAGTAGATAAAACAACAGATTCATTAAGATTAGGCGCACATGCTGGAATTGGAGATATTCTAAATAATATTTCAGCAGGGGGAGTTGACTTATCAGTGGAGAATTCCTTCGAGATTTATGGTGAGTTAGGTGTTAAGAGTTGGTCCGTAGAAAACGAAGATTTTAATTTTGATGAAAATGAGTATGAAGCTCATTTTGTATCCGGAATTCATTTTGGTGATAGCAATGATTGGGAGGGAAAAATATTTTTAGATATTTCCTCTGAAGCTGAGCCAATTATCAATGATGATATTGTTTGCCTTGAAGTAGATTGCCCAACAATTTATGAAATTTCAGATGATCAAAATAGAAGATTTGGTTTTGAGGCAGTTTATAACAGAGGTAAATATACAGCTTTTACTATTGGTGCAAGCACCAACTCCCTCTATAACTCAACAATATTCGAAGTAGGCTTCAGAATAAATCTATAAATTACCATCGGCAACAAAGGGATTTGTTGATCTTTCAATTTTAAAGTTTGAAGGTGGGCCATGTCCTGGGACAAATGCAATATCCTCACCTAGTGGCCATAGTTTCGTTTTAATAGACTCAATAAGCTGATTATAATTACCGCCAGGAAGATCTGTTCTTCCAATTGATCCAGCAAAAAGAACATCTCCAACAATAGCCATTTTTGAAGGCTCATGAAAAAATATTATATGACCTGGAGTATGGCCAGGAGTTAGGAATACGCCCAGAATTGCATTCCCTACTGTCACTGTCTCTCCATCATTAAGCCAAATGTCTGGCGAGCAGTTTTGAGCTGGTATGCCAAGCATAGCTCCTTGGGATTCCAATTCATCAAGGAGAAATTTATCATCAATATGAGGACCAATAATTTCTAAGTTCAGAATATTGGCTAGCTCAGTTGCTCCTGCAGCATGATCTATATGACCATGCGTAAGTAAAATTTTTTCTGGAATAAGATCATTATTTGCAGCATCAGCAAGCAATACTTCCAAATCTCCGCCCGGATCAACAAAAGCACATTTTTTAGTTTCCTCACAAAAAATTATTGGTGCATTTTGTTGAAATGGAGTAACAGGGTTTATTAATGCTTTTATTTTAGACATTGCTACAATAGTTTTTGTAAATAATAACAGTTTAAATAAAGAAAAATGCCAATTAAAAATACAATTGATAATAAAGTTTGTAGGATCACTATTTCTTCACCTCCTGTAAATGCTTTTTCATCTGATGACTTAATTGAAATGCATGACTTAATTGAGAAAGTGTCTTTTGATGATCAGATTTCTGCAATTATCATTGATAACGAAGGTAAAGGTTTTTCTGCTGGAGCTGATAGAAATGAGCACAGCAAAGATAATAGTAAACTCGAGGTAATAAATGACTATCTGTGGAAAACAACTAATGCCATTAACAATTCTGATGTTCCTGTAATTTGTTGTTGTGATGGATTCGTTATTGGAGCAGGTTTTTTTCTTCCATGTTCATCCGATATAGTTTTGGCAACAAAAGATAGTTATTTTCAAATGCCAGGTATTAATTTTGACGTGTTAGTTGGCAGCGCTCATCTTGGAAGATTAATTCCGAAACAAAAAGTAAGAGAGATGGTATTCACTGGAGAAAAAGTTTCTGTAGAAAACATTTTCTCTTATGGAGGTATAAGCTCTATTCATGAAAGTAAAAAAAATATGATGGAAAGAGCAAATGAGCTTGCCTCAAAGATAGTTTCTATGAATAGAGATTCAATTAAAGTACTTAAAAAAATCTTAAATTCTAATGAGCCAGTCAACGTAAATAGAGCTTTAAAAATGGAACAGCAACTTACTCATCAAAATAAATTATTTCAACCAGAAAAATAAGGCTTTATTTTGTAAATAAATATCTTTAAGATACACACTCATTTAATAATAAACATATTTGAAAAATGGCAGAGAATAAAAAACCAACACGCGATGAGGCTGAAGAAGCTGTAAGAGTTCTTCTATCTTGGGCTGGAGACGATCCAAGCAGAGAAGGTCTCCTTGAAACCCCTAAAAGAGTTGTGAACTCATACAAAGAATTCTTTGGTGGTTACGATCATGACCCAGCTGAAGTACTTACTAAGGTATTTGAGGAAATAGAGGGTTACGATGAAATGGTAATTGTCAGAAATATTAGAGTTGAATCACATTGTGAGCATCATATGGTACCTATTATTGGTACAGCACATGTGGGATATCTACCAAACAAGAGAATTGTTGGCATAAGCAAACTTGCACGTGTTGTAGATATCTATGCTAAGAGACTTCAAACTCAAGAAGTCATGACTGCTCAAATTGCAAATGTTATTAACGATGTACTAGAACCAAAAGGTGTCGCGGTTGTTGTTGATGCAAATCATCAATGCATGTCAACAAGAGGAATTCATAAAACAGAGAGTTCAACAATTACATCAACAATGCTTGGAGCATTTAGAGAAAATCATGAAACGAGATCAGAATTTATGAATTTAATCTCACAATCATCCAGTCCTGAATCCTAGATTGCTCTTTAAAAAAGCTATAAAAACAAAGAAGAGGATTATTCTTGCAAGCGGGTCTAGAATCCGTAAACAATTGCTTGAAGCTGCCAATATTGAATTTGAAGTAATTAACTCTAATGTGGATGAAAATCCTCTAAAAAGAAAACTTTTTGGGCGATCAATTAATGAACAGGTTACAAGACTAGCTTTCGAAAAATCACTTGCGGTAAGTAAAGATCATCCTGATGCATACGTTATCGGGTCAGATAATATGTGCACACTGGGCGAAAAAATTTTTGATAAACCTATCGATCATGAAGATGCTATAAATCATCTTCAGTCATTATCAGGAAAAATTCATTTACAAAATAATGGTATTTCTATTCATCACCATGGAGAAGAACTTTGGTCAAATTTTGATATCACTGAACTAGCTATGAAAGAATTATCACTTAAAGAGATTGAGGATTATTTAAATTTAGATAAACCTTACAACGCTTGCGGCTGTTATCATTTTGAATCTAATGGCAAAAATCTTTTTAAAACTATCAATGGTTTAGAGAGTACGGTAATGGGCTTAGCTATGGAGCAGCTTATTGAAAAGTTAAATCAATTAGATGTCATTGAGTTATAGTTATATTTATGAACGAAATTCATTTGTATGATTCACTTTCAAATCAAAAGAAGAAGTTTGAACCAATAGATCCAAACAATATTCGTATTTATGCCTGTGGGCCCACAGTTTACAACTATGCACATATTGGTAATGCAAGAATGGCCATTGTGTTTGATACTTTTGCTAGATTATTCAGATATAAATATTCTAATGTTACATATGTTTCCAATATTACTGATATTGATGACAAAATAATTGATGCCGCAAACGAGCTTCATGTTCCCATAAATGAACTCACTAAGAAATATACAGATATCTACAATGAAGATATGTCTAATCTGAATGTGTTACCTCCTGACATTCAGCCAAAGGCAACTGAATATGTAGATGAAATGATTAAGTTTATTGAGATATTAATCGAAAAGGATAAGGCTTATGAAAAAAATGGCCACGTATTTTTTCATGTTCCCTCTTATCAGGGCTATGGAAAACTATCCAATCGAGAAATTGATCAACAACTTGCCGGAAGCAGAGTTCAAGTTTCTGAAATCAAAAAGAGCAAGGAGGATTTTGTTCTCTGGAAACCTTCAACTAAAGATCAACCTGGATGGGAATCTCCATGGGGCATAGGAAGACCTGGTTGGCATACAGAGTGCTGTGTAATGTCAGAGGTAAATTTGAAAATACCTTTTGATATTCATGGAGGGGGTCAAGATTTACTTTTTCCTCATCATGAAAATGAGATTGCTCAATCATGCGCAAGCATTAACTCTGATAATCCTGAGGAGTATGCAAAATACTGGATCCATAACGGCTTTGTAACTATAAATGGTGAAAAAATGTCAAAATCTCTTAACAATATAATTCTTTTGAATGATCTTTTGAAAGAGCACGATGGTGAAACAATTAGGTTGGCATTATTATCATCCCATTACAGAAAATCACTAGATTGGAATGATAATTTGATTAAGCAATCCAAGGTTTTGCTTGATAAAGTATATGATCTTCTTGATACATCTGATGGTAATCCGGACGGCGAAATTGATAAGAGCATTACCGAAAATCTTTTAAATGACCTTGATACCCCAAAAGTCCTAACATCTATCAATCAGCTAATTAAAAATAAAAGTTCATCAAATACTTCTTCCATCAAAAGGTCTTTGATGTTTGCGGGAACCATTCTAGGAGTATTTAACAAAAATCCTTCAGAATGGAATAAGCAAATTGCAAAAACTGATTTTGAAGTAGAAAAAATAGAAAAACTTATAGAAGAAAGAGCAATCTTAAAATCAAAGAGAGACTTTGAAGGGGCAGATGCAATTAGGGACTCGTTATCTGCAAATGGAATCGAATTAGTAGACACTGAAGACGGCACTTCCTGGAAATCAAAAAAATAAGCCTAAAAATCTCTTCCTCTGAATAACTATAGTAATATGATTATTGGAGGATTTTTATTATGAGATATTTTTTATTATTAACTTTTTCAGTTTTTTCTTTTGCAAACGATCATTCAATTTCAACTAATTTCTCAGATTGTGAAGGGAAGATTGTTAATTACTATGTTTCAAAACTTTTACCGGAGGGTAGCGTAGAGGGGATGATGGAAGCAACAAAAATGCATAAAGAATTCTATAAAAAACGCGGAGCTGAGGTGAAGGTTTATCCAGCAATTCAATATAAAAGAGTTGAAGGTGGAGGAACAGAAGAAAGCCTTCACAGATTATCAACAATGGTGGTTTGGGAAAATAATCAAGCTTGGGAAAATTGGAGAGACCGTTTTAATGCGTTGTCAGATAGAGACCGTAAAAAGGAGCGAAAAGAATATGATGCGTTCGTGTCAAAATATAATGAGAATACAGAGGTTGTTGCTGAGCGAAGATGGTGTATGCTTTAATATTATGTGTTTTTTTTGGAGATAAAATATGTTGCATATTGGTAAATATGAAATGAGGAGTGATGCCGATAGAAATGCTTTCGGTCTTGCTGCCCTGGCTGTTTGCAAAGCAGCTAAAAGTGTTGATGGTGTTAATGATGCAAAATTCTTCTGGGTTAATCCAAATTTAATTGGAATTATCGTTGACGCTGATAAAGGTGTTTGGGGGAGTGATGCAGATCCATCACCTGAAACCATGAAAGCTTTTTTCGACCTAGCTGACTTATCAAACCAGGTTTCTAATGAGATTTGGATGTCTGCTGGAATAGGCGAAGAAAGATTCAAAATGACAAAATAAAATAGGAGAAAAATATGAATAAAAATTTATTTTTAACTTTAGCTTTAATATTTTCTATTGCTGTCTTTTCTGATGGGCACACAAATGCAGAGAAAATGGTTCTAGAAAATGTTGAAACTTATTGGGATGCAAGAAATTCGAAAGATTGGGGTACTGTTGTTGCTTTAACAAGCTCATCGGGAATGTTAGGCACAAATTCTGACGGTAGTTTCCACAAGCCTCTTAATACTCAATCTGCTGCAGATTGGGCAAGACAAAATCCTGGATCTGTAGGTCAGGTTGTTGTTCATGCTTCTGAAGCTCATCAATTAAATGCATCGACAGTATATGCTAGGTATTATGCTGAAGGCGTAGTTCCTGATGGAAATGGCGGTGTGAGACCTTATAGAACAAGAGTTACAAGTGTATGGGTAAAAGAAAACTCAAATTGGGTTATGAAAACATCACACTTTTCGTCAGCTGCATATGGGGGAACTCATCAGACTGTTGAAGGAGATTTTGAGGACTAATTATTGAAGAAAAGCCGACCTTTCTTGAGTCGGCTTTTCAATTACAGTTTTAGACGAGTGCGCAGGCCATTGCTATCAATGAGCCTATAGATCCAAACCAAGCAAGAGTTCTAACATAAGTTATTCCCATAATATAAGTGAGTGCATGAGCAACTCTAAATATTAGCCACCAACAAGCAGCGCCTGTTACATCTACATTTACGATCATTGATAAAAGAGCCAATGCTAAGAATGCAGGTAAGCTTTCTTGAAGATTTGTAGATGCTCTTCTAGCTCGGGAAAGAATTTCTGATGGCTCATCAGAAACATCTCTGTTAGAGAGCAACCAATTCATGTTTTTCATATTCAAACTCATGGGAACTATCCATATTTGCAATATTGCTAAAACAAGCGACATAACTATTATTGATTCCATAATTTCTCCAAAAAATATTAAAAACCTAGACTATCAGCGAGAAATTATAAATTCAAGAATAAAAATACCTTAAAATATTCCAATCAAATATTACAAATGAACTTCATTAAAATAAATAAGAACTTGATAAGTTTGACTCTGTTTATATTGCTGTTTAGTTTTTTTGCTTCATTAATACTTACCAGCTTCGGAAGTGTTGAGGTCAAAAGTGAAAAGCTAAATACAGAAAAAGGCCAATATATAATTTATGATCTTTATAAACCTGAATCAGCTACCCTTGAATCAAAAGCACCGTTTATTGCAATAATTCCTGGCTTTCAAAGATCAAAAGAGGCTTTATCAAACATCGCTATTGAGCTGTCAAGAAGGGGCTATGTTGTCGCTTTAATTGATCCATATGCTCAAGGCTTATCCTCATCTTCACTGAGTACAAGAGCTGCAACTACTCAGGGCTATGGAATGTTTGCTTTAGTCGAGCATGTTCATAGTGGTGCCTTTGAATATGTTGATATAGATAAGATCGGAGCAACTGGTCATTCGATGGGTGGCAATGCTGCTATTAGAGGAGCAAATTTTTTTGGAAAGGAAGCCATAAGAAATAACAAAAAAAGTAAATTAGACTCCGTCTATGTTTCAGGATATGTCCTGACATTGCGAAATAATATATTGAGGGATTCTAGATCAAATATGGGAGTAAGTTATGCGCTTTATGACGAAGGTGCATTCAGGAATCAGCTTGAGGGATGGGATGCTGCAAATATGATGATTGCACCTGAATCTCTTCGGACCATTAATAATATTCTTCCAGCAGATCAAGAAATAGACAAAGTTGAATTGGGAAAATATTACGGTTCAAAAGAAAGTAATTCACTTAGAGTAATATTTAATGAGCCCGTCTTGCATCCATTTCAGCCATACAACTTTGAAGCAACTACTAATCAGCTCGATTATTTTGAAAAAGTATTTGGTGCACCAAACTATATTGAATCAGGTAATCAAGTTTGGCATTGGAAAGAAATATTCACGCTTCTGAATATGATTTTAGCACTAATAATGTTGGTCCCAATTTCAAATTTGTTATTAAATCTAAAGTTCTTTTCATCTCTTAAAAAAGATATTCCAGCTCCTCTAAAACCGCCAAGTCAGAGAGGAAAAATAGTTTTTTGGAGTATTTTCTTTTTAAGTGCATTTATAGCATGCATATCATTTATTCCGATGGTCGAAGTAGCTAAAATTCTTTTCGAAGATGCAGCAAATAGAAGATTAACTTGGTTTTTCCCGCAAAGAATGAATAATTCAGTGATGTTATGGGCGGCATTCAATGGCCTAATTGGAATTATTATTTTTTTCATTTCATATAAATTTTTTGGCAAAGCTAATGGTGTTGATTCTAGATCATGGGGCCTTAGCATTAGTAGAGTTGATCTTTGTAAAACAGTTACTTTAGCAATGTTAGTCTTCTCTATTTTTTATATTTTTCTATTTATGAATTATGCTTTTTTTCATGTTGACTATAGATTTTGGTTTATGGGAATTAGAATATTCCAACCAGAAATGCTTTTAGTATTATTCATGTATCTTCCTCTTTTTTTGATATTCTTCTTCTCAAATTCACTCCGAGTGAATGGAGCTATGAGATTTAAAGGTCAGCCTGAATGGATATCTATGCTTATAGCTGGCTTTGCAAATTCTTTAGGGCTAATTTTAATAATAATTATCCAATACTTAGTTTATTTCAAAACAGGGACAGTGTTCTGGACAACAAATTGGCTGAGCGTAAATCTCCTCTTTGGAATCGTTCCAATGATGTTCATTCTGCCTTACTTTAATAGAATATTTTTTAGAATGACAGGACGAGTTTATTTAGGACCTCTCGTTACCTGTCTTGTTTTTATAATGATACTTTCAACAAATACTGTTGTTTATCTCCCAGTAAAATAACATGAAACATACTTATCTAATTTTATCTATTTTCTTCATTTATAGTTGCGGTGGAGGTGGAAGTGGTGGAAGCGAACCTGCTTCCCAGAATAGTCCTCCAACTATAAATAACAATGTATTCATTTTTAATGTTTTAGAAAATCAGAACTTAGCATTTGTTTTGCAGGCTTCGGATCCTGACGGCGACAATATTAATTTTCAAATTATTGGTGGCTCGGACCAAAACTCCTTTTCAGTAAGTAATTCTGGACAGGTTACATTTTTGTCTGCGCCAGACTATGAAAATCCCTCAGATGCTAATGTTGATAATTCGTATGAGGTTTCAATTCGTGCCTTCGATGGCAGTTTATATTCCAGCACTGCAGACTTTACTGTAAATGTAACCAATGATATTACTGATGATGACACTGGTAACTCATCTGCAATATGCACTGAAGAATCAGAGCTTACCTCCTACTGCACTCTAGATTGGGAAAGTTTGGAAAGAGAGTTTTATGTTGTCTTTCCAGATAGCTTCTCAGAAGATCAGACCTATCCCCTCATAATAAGTCTACATGGTGGGGCAGATTATGCTGACGCAAATATGGAATATACAGGATTTAAACAAATAAATAGTCAAAATGATTTAGTTCTTTTATTTCCTCAAGGAACAGTTGCTGAAGGAAAAGGGGATACCGGCTGGTATTCTGGAGATGATTGCTCAAGTCTAGAAGTTTGTGATATTTCTTTTATAGAGAGATTAATTGATTATTCCATAGAGGAGTTAGCTATTGACCCAAAGAGAGTATACGTAACAGGATTTTCTAATGGAGCCTTTATGGCATATACAACAGCATGTTTCTTAAGTAACAAGGTTGCTGCAGTTGCTCCTGTTGCAGGATCTCTGTCTCCCGAAGATTATGAGTCATGCGATCCTCAAAGGCCTGTGCCAATAATTCATTTGCACGGCATAAACGATTCAGCGATTCCTATTCAGGGAGGTGATTACATAACTCCTGTTCAGCTAGTAAAAAATTATTGGAGCTCTTTCAATTCATGCTCTGAAAATATTGTAGTTGATGGAGAGGACAAAAATGGTGATGGATATTCTTGGTTTTCAGAGATTTCAACTAATTGCCAGGATGGAGTGAGTGTAAATTTTACATATTTAGAAAATTTTGATCACGAATGGCCAACCTTTGAATCCAATAAAGGCAGTGGTGCGGACATAGATGGAGCTTCTTTCATTTGGGAATTTTTGTCTATATATGACATTAATGGACTGATAAACTGAGTAGTAATGAGGTATATAAGCTTATTTATAGTCTTAATATTTATTGCAGGATGCGGCGGCGGATCTTCTGGTTCGGATATTATTGTTGATCCTGGCCAAAACAATAGTTCTGGACAGTCCTGTTCAACTTATCAATCTAACAATGGAAATGGATCAACATTTAATTGTACGATTGTGCATGATAGCGTTGTTCGTCAGTTCTTTGTCTATGTAGGAAGTGAGTACCAAAATAATGCACCTATTCTTTTTGTATTACATGGCTATACAAGTAGAGGTTTGTGGATAATGAACTACAGTGGATTTCAGCCTATTGCTGATGAAGCGGGCCTCATTGTTGTATATCCTCAAGGAACACTTTTACCCTCTACAGGGCAAACACACTGGAATGTAGGAGGTTGGACAACTGGTAGTACCACAGATGACGTTGGATTCTTGAATAAAGTAATAGATTTTATTGGTAACGATTACTCAATAGATACGAAGAGGATTTACTCAACCGGGATGTCAAATGGTGGATATATGAGCTACAAGCTTGCATGTGATTTAAGTTCAAGAATTGCTGCTGTTGTATCTGTAACAGGATCAATGACTGATCAGACTTTTGATGGATGCAATCCTTCTCATCCAACTTCAGTAGCACAAATACATGGGTTGCAAGATAACGTAGTAAGCTATTCCGGAAATGGTTTTAGTAAGCCAATCGAAGAAGTTATGGAGTATTGGGTAAATCATAATAATTGTTCCTCACAACCAGATACAGCGGAAATTTCTGGGAGCAATGGTGGTGGAATTCATGATGTATATTCAGATTGCGATGGCCAAACTAATGTCGAGCTTTTTTTAATGACAAACATGGGCCATAGCTGGCCAAATTTTAATAATCATGACCTTCAAGGATCTACGACCGTATGGAACTTTTTATCAAAGTACGATATTGATGGATTAATTGAATAATATTATTAAAATAGTTTAAAAGCTGGATATTTATATGGAAATCAACTTACCAGATGGATCTACAAGAAAGTTAGAAAATGGCTCTAATGGTTTAGATCTTGCAAAATCTATTGGGTCAAGGCTTGCAAAAAGCGCTGTTGCAGTTACCGTCGATGGTGAGCAACGAGATCTCTTAGACACGCTTCCTGAAAATTCTTCAGTATCAATAATTACAATTGAATCTGAAGAGGGTTTAGAAATAATGAGGCATACGCTGACCGCTCAAGTTTTAGCTAAAGCATTGAAGAATCTTTATTCAGATTCTAAATTGGCAATAGGGCCAACAATAGAAAATGGTTTTTACTACGATGTTTCAACTGAAACACCAATATCTATTGAGGACCTTCCAAGGATTGAAAATGAAATGAAAAGGATTTTAGAAAAGAAATCTAATATTGTTAAAACATTGCACTCTGAAAAAGATGCTAAAAAGATGTTTAAAGAAAACGAAGAAACTTTCAAGATTGAAATAATAGATGACGCAGATCAGGCTGAAGATTTTCAAATTTATACAAATGTTGATGAGGATTTTATCGATTTATGTAGAGGGCCCCATCTACCAAATTTATCTTTCATAGGAGCTTTTAAGCTCACAAAAGTCTCTGGGGCATATTGGAAAGGGGACTCTTCTAATGAAATGCTTACTAGAATATATGGAACAGCATGGAGAAGTGAAAAAGAGCTTCAAGAACATCTTAAGTCTATGGAGGAAGCAGAAAAAAGAGACCATAGAAAGATAGGAAAAGATATGGATCTGTTTCATTTCCAAGATGAAGCTCCCGGCATGGTTTTTTGGCATCCAAAAGGTTGGAGTATCTATTCGACTTTGAGATCTTATATGTCCGATATGCAAAAGAAAGGTGATTATAAAGAAATCAATACTCCATCTGTTATTGATAGAAAATTATGGGAAAAATCTGGGCATTGGGATAAGTATAGAGAAAATATGTTCATCACAGAGATTGATGAAGAACATGCAAATGAGAAAAGAGTAAACGCATTAAAGCCTATGAATTGCCCTGGGCATGTTCAAGTTTATAACCAAGGCATTAAATCCTACAAAGAACTGCCGGTTAGACTTAGTGAATTTGGTTCGTGTCATCGATATGAAGCCTCTGGAACAATGCATGGACTGATGAGAGTAAGAGGTTTCACACAAGATGATGGACATATTTTTCTCACAGAAGATCAAATAGAATCTGAAACTGCAATATTTATTGACTTGCTTTCTAAGGTTTATGCTGATCTTGGATTTAATGAATTTGAAATTAAATTATCAACACGCCCTGAAAAAAGAGTTGGCTCTGATGAGATTTGGGATAAGGCAGAGCTCTCATTGAAAAATGCAGTTGAAAAACTTGGATTAGAATACAGGATAGATGAGGGCGATGGTGCATTTTACGGACCAAAATTAGATTTTGTTCTTACAGATGCTATCGGAAGAAAGTGGCAATGTGGAACTCTTCAGTTGGACTTCAACTTAGCTGATCGGTTAGATGCTCAATATGTTGCAGAAGATGGTAACAAATATAATCCAGTAATGTTTCATAGAGCGATCTTAGGATCTTTTGAAAGATTCATAGGTATTTTAATTGAGAACTATAGCGGTAATCTTCCTTTATGGCTAGCACCTACCCAAGTAACTATTTGCTCAATAACAGATGAAGCAAATAATTATGTCAAAGAAATATCAGAATTACTGAGAAGTAATAATATTCGATGTGAGTCGGATGTAAGAAATGAAAAGATTAGTTATAAAGTCAGAGAGCATAGCGTCTCAAAAGTTCCAATAATTTTAGCTGTTGGAAAAAATGAGGTAGCAGATAAAACTGTTTCAGTTAGAAGGCTAGGAAGTGATAAAACATCCGTAGTTAAACTAGAAGACTTTACCTCTTCACTAGTGCAAGAGGCTCTTGTACCAAATAAATAAAATGATCGGTAGATTTCTTATCATCATAATCAAGGCTTATCAAAATCTTATTTCCCCATTACTAGGAACTAACTGCAGGTTCCAACCGACATGTTCAACTTATACAATAGAAGCCATAAAAAAGTTTGGTGCTTTGCAGGGAATTATTTTAGGATGCAGAAGGATAATTAAATGCAGACCAGGCGGAGAGTGCGGTTATGATCCAGTGCCAGAGAAGCTAAGATGATATTTGATTTATTTACAAACAACTTTTATCTACTTTTAAGTGTGTGGATTGCAATAGCAATAATTACTTTCTTCTATCTTTTTTTTGTTACTGCGCCATATGGTCGTCATGCTAATACCGATTGGGGTCCCTCAATGGATGCAAGATGGGGTTGGATAGTAATGGAATCTCCATCAGTATTCCTTATAGGAGGCTTGTGTATATTTTTTAGAGACAATCTCAGTCTAGTATCGTTAATCTTTGTTGTAATTTTCATCTTGCATTATTCACATAGGACTTTAATTTGGCCTTTCATTGCTGAAATGGATGGTAAAAAAATGCCTATTTTTGTTGCTTTTTTAGCCTTTATTTTTAATATCTTCAATGTTCTCTTTCAATGTACTTGGATTCTTTTTATTGCTAATTATGAAAACACTTGGCTCACAAGTTTTCCATTCATTTTAGGCATAGTAATTTTTGTTTCTGGATTTTATATAAATGTTAAGTCTGACTATATGCTTATAAACTTAAGAAAATCAAAAGGCCCTGGATATCATATTCCAAAGGGATTCCTTTATGAAAAGATTTCTGCTCCAAACTATTTTGGTGAAATGCTCGAATGGTTGGGTTGGGCAATATCAAGCTTAAGTCCATCTGCATTCGCTTTCTTTATTTGGACCGCTGCAAACCTTGTACCAAGAGGAATTTCCAATCATAAATGGTGTGTTGAAAACATTGAAAACTATCCTAAAGACAGAAAGGCAGTAATTCTGGGAATAATTTAGAATGATTATTAGATTTTTCTTATTCATAACTTTATCTTTTTCAAGTTTTATTTCATCTGAAGATATTTCAATTATGACCTACAACTTAAAGAATTTATTTGATGCACAGGATGACGCAGGGAAAGATGATAAAGCTTATTTACCAATTGAACTCAAAAATAATGATGATCATATTATGGGATGTTTGCAAGTAAGAAACTCTAAATGGAGGAATGAGTGCTTATTTTTAGATTGGAGTGAAGAACTAGTTCAAAAAAAAATCTCAAACATTTCGGACTTATTAATTTCCATGGGAGCTTCTCAACCTGACATTATCGCAATACAAGAAATCGAAAATTTAAATGTTCTACGGATGCTTTTTAGCAAAATTGAAGGTCTAGGATATACAGATTTTGCTCTGATTGAAGGTGGAGATTATAGAGGAATCGATAATGCTATTATTTCAAAGTATCCTATTTATGGAGCCAGAAATTTTAAGATTAGATTTTCAGACTCTGTTGAAGTAACAAGTACAAGACCAATTTTCGAGGTGAAGCTCGGATTAGATAATGAAATCTTAAGAGTTTACGTAGTGCATTTTCCAGCCCCTTATAATAGTGCTAATTCAAGAATTGATGCATTAAATAACCTTTATGCAATTGTAAATTCTCATAATGATAAGTGGGTTGCTTTGGGAGACTTTAATATTACCTCTAAAGAAGAGAAAGATCTGGGTATTTATTCCCAAATTAATAATGACTGGTATGTTTCCCATCTTGATGGATGTAAAAAATGCAAGGGAACCTTTTTTTATGGCCAAGATGGTACTTGGAGTTTTTTAGATGCAATTGTTTTTCCAAAAAATAAAAAGATGATCTTGCAAACTTCATATATCTATTCAAATGAAATAAATGCAGATATTAAAGATGGGAAGCCAAGAGGTTTTGGTATCTTAACAGGGAAGGGAATTTCCGATCATTTTCCAGTTGTGGCAGAAATACAAATTAATTAGTTCTGATATTTTCTAATTTCGCTTTTGTTTTTGATGCTTCATCAAGAAGTTCAAATCCATAAATAGATTGTTCCCAATGGCCATACACAGGATTTGCTAACATAAACCATTTACTGCCCCACATATTCTCATGTTTTAAAACAGAATCTTTTCTGGTGACATAATTAGCCTTCTCTGGAAGATCAAAGAAATCATTAAGATTATCGCCAAACATCATTATGACTCTATGTTTTTCTGAAACGTGCGACCTTCTTGAAGCTTTACTTGAGCCCCAGCCATTTTCACCTCGTGTGAGAAGCACATCAACATCATTATCAAATGGTAGTCCAAGTTTTATGATATTATTTTTTGTAGCTTCCTCGTAAACAGTTCTTCGATTAGTAACATAAAAAATTTTTACCCCTTTTTCTTGGGCAGTTAATAAAAAATCTTTTACACCAGGTATCAAAGTAGCCTTTTCTTCATATATCCATTTGTCCCAACCCTCAGGATAATTTGTATTATTCATAATTGATCTTGCATTAAAGGGTGTATTGTCTAGAACCGTTTCATCAACATCTAAAATTATTGCAGGAGTTCTTTCTGATCTTCTTTCAGACTCGAGCACGGCATCCCAATTCTTATCTTCAATTGCAATATCAAGAAGATCCTCTGCTGTATTATAGGTTTGCACAAAAGTTGCTTTTATTTCACCCGATGTTTGTGAGTACAAAACTGCCATGAGTGATTCAAGATTTATTTCTGCTTCTGACTTGATACAGAAGAGAATAGCAATACTAAGAAAAGATAAATTTATTTTACTTTTTATCACGCCAACCTTCACGATCGAAGATTCTTAAATAAGCCAATTGATCATGCTCTGATTTATTTGATACTTTTACATAGTCTCCTGACTGAACAAGAATTACATCTCCAGCAACTAAATCATATGAGTCTTGGTGCTCAACACCATAAGATGGATCACCTCCATGACCTTCCTCTGAATTCATGTATTCAACTACTTCCATTCTTCCGCGACCATTGACAACGACATAGACTACATCAGAATCTATAAGTTTATGACCTTCAGTTGACTGTCCTGGTTGGATAATGGTCTTGCTTGCTATTACTTTACCAAGAAGATCATTTGTCCAAACGGTATAAGCATCTGTTTCTTTATATGGGGATCCCCCAACTCTAAAATTTACGTATTTTCTTGC
>CACNXK010000003.1 GCA_902624425.1 uncultured SAR86 cluster bacterium
ATAAAGGCGTTGAAGTTACTTATGATTCAAAGGGTGAAGAACATAAAGTTAATTTTGATAAGTTGATTGTAGCTGTAGGTAGACAACCAAATACAGCTGATATTTCTGATGAAACTTTTCCTATTGAGCTCGATGATCATGGAAGGGTCATAGTAGATGATTTTTGTAAAACAAAATCCGAAAATATATATGCAATTGGAGATATTGTTAGGGGGCCAATGTTGGCGCATAAAGGTTCAGAAGAAGGAGTAATGGTTGCAGAAAGAATAGCTGGGAAAAAAGCTAGAATGAATTATGAGCTAGTTCCAAATGTAATTTATACACATCCTGAAGTTGCTTGGGTTGGAAAAACTCAGCAAGATCTTGAAAATGAAGGTAAAGACTTTAAGATTGGAAGTTTCCCATTTGCTGCCAGTGGAAGAGCTTTGGCTGCAGCCGACTCTGTTGGCTCTGTCAAGGTTTTAGCTGATAAAAGAGATGACACTATTTTAGGAGTACATGTTTTTGGCCCATCAGCTGCGGACATTGTTCAACAAGCTGTTATTGCTATGGAATTTGGTTCAAGCGCTGAAGATATAGGATTAACTGTATTTAGTCATCCAACCGTGAGTGAAGCCTTTCATGAAGCGGCATTAGCTGCAAATAATTCTGCAATTCACATAGGCAATAAAAGAAAATGAATCTTCATGAGTATCAAGGCAAAGAGATCTTTGCAAAATATGATCTACCTGTCTCAAAAGGGAAGGTTGTGAGGAGTGTGAGTGAAGTAAAGCAAGCATGTAATGAAATAGGTGGTAATCGCTGGGTAGCAAAAGCTCAAGTTCATGCTGGTGGAAGAGGTAAATCTGGAGGAGTTGCATTATGTGACACCGTAGAAGAGGTTTCAGATTTTGCTAAAAGATGGATAGGACAAAAATTAGTCACCTATCAGACTAATAAAAATGGACAACTTGTAAACTGCATCCTTATTGAGGAGTGTACCGATATTGCTGACGAACTTTATTATAGTGCTGTTGTTGATAGATCCTCTAAAGAAGTTGCAATCATTGCCTCATCAGAGGGCGGTGTAAATATTGAAAAAGTAGCAGAGGAGAGTCCTGAAAAGATAGTTTCCATTAACCTTGATGGTAATAATATTTCTATTGATGATCTTGAAAAGATTTGTAGTACGCTCGAATTGAATGATAGTCAATCATCCCAAATGAAAAATATTGTAAAGAAGACAATTTCTATGTTTTTTGAGTGTGATCTCAGCCTTTTAGAAATTAATCCACTTGTAATAAAACAGGATGGAAATCTACATTGCCTTGATGCAAAAATTAATATTGATTCAAATGCTCTTTTTAGACAAAAAGACTTACATCAAATGCATGATCCTACTCAAGAGGATCCAAGAGAGTCAGAAGCTGCAAAATATGACTTAAGTTATGTATCCTTGGATGGAAATATTGGATGTATGGTAAATGGGGCTGGTTTGGCGATGGGCACAATGGATACGATTAAATTTTTTAATGGAAATCCAGCAAACTTTCTTGATGTTGGTGGAACGGCCACACAAGAAAGAGTTGCAAAAGCTTTTAAGATTATTTTAGCTGATCCAGAAGTAAAGGTGGTTCTAGTAAATATTTTTGGTGGTATTGTTAGATGTGACTTAATTGCAGAGGGTATTGTTGCAGCGATAGATGAAGTGGAAGTTGAAATCCCTGTTGTTGTGAGGCTTGAAGGAAATAATGCTGAAAAAGGATTATCCATTCTTTCTAAATCTTCAACAAAGATACAAAGTGCAAACAGTTTGGAGGAAGCAGCTAGAACTGCTGTAGAGCTAGCTAAATGAGTATCCTAATAAATAAAGATACTAGAGTTCTCGTTCAGGGTTTTACAGGATCTCAAGGGACTCTTCATTCTGCTCAATCTATTGAGTATGGCACTAATGTAGTAGGTGGTGTCACTCCTGGAAAAGGAGGAAGCTCTCATTTAAATTTGCCTGTTTTTAATTCAGTACAGGAAGCAGTTGATAAAGTTCAACCAAATGCGTCCCTAATATTTGTTCCTGCTCCGTTTTGCAAAAGTGCAATTATTGAAGCTGCAAATGCTGGAATAAAATTTATAGTATGTATCACTGAGGGAGTTCCAACTTTAGATATGTTGGAAGTAAAAAAAATCGTAGATGATAATGATATAAGACTTATTGGACCAAACTGCCCTGGCGTAATAACTCCTGGTGTAGGAAAAATGGGCATAATGCCTGGTGAAATTCATCTTCCAGGAAGAATTGGAATTATTTCAAGATCTGGAACACTAACTTATGAAGCAGTTAAGCAAACGACTGATCTTGGTCTAGGACAATCTAGTTGTATTGGTATTGGAGGTGACCCGATTCCAGGATCATCTTTTATTGATATTTTGAAACTCTTTGAGGCTGATAATCAAACAGATGCAATTGTTATGGTTGGAGAAATTGGAGGGAGTGCAGAGGAGGAGGCTGCTGAATTTATATCTAATAACATCAGTAAGCCAGTGGTCTCTTATATTGCTGGTCAAACAGCTCCACCTGGAAAAAGAATGGGACATGCAGGAGCAATTATTTCAGGTGGGAAAGGTACGGCTGAGGACAAAATAAAAAAGCTTAACGAAAGTGGAGTAGTTGTTGCAAAAAATCTTCTTGAAATTGGCTCTACAACTAAGTCATTACTGTCTTAAGGTTTGTATCAATAACGCGCTTTAATCTTATTATTCCAAGAAAGCAAAATACTGTTAAACCTAAAATCATACCAATCCACATTCCTGAAGCTCCAAGTTTTGGTCCAATCACTCCGTAAGTCATAAAAAAACCTGCTGGCAGAGCAATCAACCAATATGAAATTAATATTAAAATCATTGGGACAAAGGTATCTTTAAAACCTCTTAAGCTTCCAACTGCAGACATCTGTACCCCATCAGGTATTTGGAAGATAGCTGCATATAATAATAAACTTACACCAAGTGCAATTACTTCTGGATCACTTGTATATAAAGAGACAAGAAATTCTCTGAATATAAAGATAGTAGCCGTTGTAACTATTGCAATCATGAAGCATAGGAGTAGCGAGCTACTTGCAGAAAACTTTGCATCTAACAATCTTTCTTCACCAATCAGATTTCCTACTCGTGTTGCTGTTGCTAGACCAAATGCAAGAGGAAGCATAAAAAATGTACTTGTAATATTGATTGCAATTGTATGACTTGCTATTACTCCAACACCCAATGCACTAATTATTAGAGCTGCGCCACTAAACATGCTCAATTCAATAAAAATACCAAAGCCAATTGGCATCCCAAGCTTGAATACTTCTTTGATAGTTTCCATTTTTGGTAATTTGATAGCCTTAAAGATCCTAACCTTTTTATATTTTTGGGATTTTATAATGAGAACAGAAATAGCTATTGTTTGGAAAATTGCAATGAGAGATGTTGCATAACCGCATCCTACTCCACCCAGCTTTGGAAAACCAAATAAACCATTAACAAGAATAATATCTAGTGGGATGTTTATAAGCATTCCAGCAAAGGCAACATAAAAAACTGGAAGTGTTAATGTCATACCCTCACTAAAGCATCTTAAGCAAGTGAATAAACCCATAAAAACGGCACCAATAGCAAGAGCTTTTAAATATTCACTTGTAATAACTGAAACCTCTAAATCAATTGGAAGTAATTTTATTAAGGGACCAATATTTACTAGTATTATTGAAAGGACTAAGCCTACAACTAACGACATCCACAAGATTTGTCTTACTTTATTTTCAATCTCAATAAAGTTTTTTGCCCCAAATAATTGAGCAACAATTGGAGTTACTGCAAAAAGAACTCCACTCAGCGCAAACCACAACGGATTGAATATTGAGTTACCTATTGCAAGCGCTGCAAGATCAGTAGTATTAGCTCTTCCAGCAACAATAGTGTCTGTGACACCCATTAACATATATGAAGTTTGTGAGCCAAAAATTGGCAGGCCAATAATTACAATATTTTTAATTTCGGATATATATTTCTTCACAAAAGGTCACAATTAATTTTCATGTACTTTATCATATAGTTTGATATTTAAAAGGAGATAAAAATCAGAAAAGATAATAGACCATACTGGTTAAAAAAACTCTCAAAAAGACTTGTAAGTCTCTATGTTAAATATTACCTGCGACCTCAATTTGACTTTCTTGGCAAAGGCGGTGCATTTTTTAAACCACAATATATTAAGCTTTTTGGATCTCACATCAGTATTGATGACTTTCCTACAATTATCGGAGCAAGAGATGCAAATGTTCAATTTACGAGTTGGAACATAGGAAACTGGGAGGGAAAGTTAAAAATTGGTAAATATTGCCTAATTACTCCTGGTGTAAGAATAATGGCAGCAGAATTAATTGAAATAGGTGATGCTTGCATGTTTGCTCATGGCGCATATATATCTGATGCAGATTGGCATGGTATTTATGATAGAAGTGAGCCAGTTGGAAAGACAAAACCAATAATATTGAAAGATAATGTTTGGATTGGTGATAGCGCAATAATTTGTAAAGGGGTAACAATTGGCGAAAATTCAATAATAGGTGCTGGTGCTGTAGTCACTAAAAATATTCCTGCAAATGTTGTAGCAGCTGGCAATCCTGCAAAAGTGGTTAAAAACCTTGATCAAGGTGATTTTATTTCTAGAAAAGATTTTTACAAAAATCCAGTTAAATTAGGAAAAGACTTTGATAACTTGGATAAGTTCAATTTAAGGGATAATACTTTTATTGGTTGGTTGAAGAGTATTTTTGCACCCTCAAAAGATAATTAATGAGATTATTGGTAGACAATAAAATACCTTTTTTCAAAGAGTATCTTCATAAGATTAAAAATTATAAAGAGCTTTCTATTGAATATTTCACTGACTCTGAACTTACTAATAATGACTGTATTGATGCAGATGCATTATTTATAAGATCTACAACAAAAATCGATACAGAACTATTATCTAATTCATCTATAAAATTTATTGGCTCAGCGACGTCTGGATATGATCATATTGAACCAAGTATTTTTGATTGCTCAAAATGTGAGATATTTGTTGCTTCAGGTTGTAATGCATCAGCTGTAGTAAATTGGGTGCTTTCATGCATAAGTCTTTTATTTTTCAAAAAGCTTATTTCATCAAGCGAAACTATAGGAATTGTTGGTTATGGGAATGTCGGTAAATTATTATCAAACATTCTTAATAATCTTCAGATTAAAAATGTAATTTATGATCCTTATATGTCTATTGGCAATATTAGAGATATTATGAATTGCAATGTAATAACTGTTCATGCATCTTATTCAAAACGAGGCGAATTTCCATCACATGATCTAATAAATTCCAATTTTTTAAAAAGAGCTCATACAAAAATAATTATTAACTCAGCAAGAGGGGAAATAGTAAACGAAAATGATATTCTCGAAAATAGAATTACCTACTTATCCGATGTTTATAAGAATGAACAAAGTCCAAATCCAAGACTTATCTCGAGCTGCCTGATAGCAACTCCACATATTGCGGGATACAGCATCGAGGCAAAACATAAAGGAACTTTAATGATATTAAAAGAGTTTTGTTCAGTTTTTGATTTAGAAAATACATTGAGAAATTTATCTAATAAATTAGAAATTCAAAACCCTCAGTCAATGGATAATGACTTTTTGACCAACCAATATCCAATAGAATTTTTTAATAATCTTATTGATTTAGAAAAAATATCTTTTGAATTTAAAGAATCTTTTCTAAAAAAAGGAATTTCTTTCAGTAATGTAAGGAATAACTATGAGTTAAAAAATGATTTTACTGGAATCAAAAGATCTACTAAGACTGATAATCTTCGACTATTTATTAATTTATATAAAAATATTTAGTTTCTGTTAGTTATAATTTAGAGATGTCAAAAGAAGATTTAATAAATAAAGATTGGAAATCGATCCTTGATGAAGATGCATATCAGGTAACTAGATGTTTTGCTACTGAAGCACCTTATTCCGGTAAGTTTTTGGATAATAAAAAGGAAGGTACATATATTTGTATATGTTGTAAAAGAGATCTTTTTTCTTCCACAACAAAATACAATTCAGGTTGCGGATGGCCGAGTTTTTTTCAGCCAATTGATGATTCATGTATTGCAGAATTTAAAGATTCATCTCATGGAATGATAAGAACAGAGGTAAGGTGCTCCGATTGTGATTCACATTTGGGCCATGTTTTTGATGACGGGCCGCCACCAACATTTTTACGATATTGCATTAATTCTCTCTCTTTAGATTTTAATGAGCGCAAATAAACAAGTTTCTAAAAAAAACTTTTTTAGTTCAGTAAAAGTCAGTTTTTGGACTTTTTCATCTAGAATTTTCGGACTTCTTAGAGACATATCTACAACAAATTTATTTGGTGCATCTCTGTACCATGACATTTTTGTTGTTGTTTTGAGGATACCTAATCTTTTTAGAAGATTTTTTGCAGAAGGAGCATTTAATCAAGCTTTTGTTCCAATTTTATCTGATTTAGAGCATTCAAAAGACAAAACGCAAGTCAAAGACTTCATTGATAGCTTGGCAGGTATTTTAATTTCTACTTTATTTATTTTCACAATCATCTGTCTATTATTTGCTCCTTTTGTAATATTTATTTTTGCACCAGGATTTTATTTTGATCCACAAAAGCAGGTTCTCGCAGTAAATGTTTTACGGATTATGTTTCCATATTTAGCATTAATATCATTGGTAGCTTTTGCAGCAGGCATTCAAAATACTCATTCAAGATTTTCATTACCTGCAGCTACCCCAATAATTTTTAATTTGACTCTAATAATTTTTGCTTTAATAGTCGCACCAAAAATGGATGCTCCATTAATATCTTTATCATGGGGTGTTTTTCTTGCAGGGATATTGCAGCTAATTATCCAATTTGCTCCCTTAAAAGCGATTGATAGACTACCAGTTCCAAAAATAAATTTAAAAAACTCTGAGATTTCAAGATTCTTTAACTTAATTGTTCCTGCTATATTAGCTGGAGGAGTCACTCAAATAAATCTTCTAATAGATACTATATTTGCCTCTCTTTTAGAAACAGGAAGTCCAACATGGTTATATATATCTGATAGACTTATTCAATTTCCACTTGGCATATTTGCAATTGCGATTGGGACTGTATTGCTACCCTCACTATCTAAAGCATCCGTTAAAAAAGATGAACATCATTTTAAATCTTTGCTTGATAATAGCTTCAGATTGGTAATTTTTATAGCTGTCCCTTCGTTGATTGGTTTGATATATTTTGCTGAACCAATAATTGCCTCGTTATTTTTTAGAGGTGAATTTACAGAACATGATGTTATTAAATCATCATATAGCCTCGTATTCTTTTGCTATGGACTACCATTTTTTATGTTAATGAAAGTCTTAACACCAGCTTTTTTCTCAAGAAAGGATACCAAAACACCATTTTATGTTGCATTACTGAGCTTGATTCTTAATGCAATCTTAAATTACATTTTTGCTTTTGAGCTTGGGTATGGACATGCTGGACTTGCTATTGGAAGTTCTCTTGCTGTTCTAGTAAGCGCAAGTATATTATTTTTTGTTCTTGCTAAACAAAACCTCATTAGCTCAAAAATTATTTTACATAGGACTAATTTAGCAGCATTATTCTCTTCAATATTAATGCTATTAGGATTTGACTATTTTATTGGAGTCGATGCTGAATGGATGTCAAAATTTTATGAATTCAGCGACCTGATAAGAATCTCTCTTATTGGAGTTATTGTTATACTAAGTTCTTTATTTTACTTTCTTGTTTCAAAGTGGATTTTTAGAGTCTCAAATAAAGATTTTTATATATAAATATGTACTTAATTAGAGGTCAAAAAAATATCGAGCTTTTCCAAAAAAGATTTCCAAAAATTGGTCTTAGTGCAACGATTGGAAATTTTGATGGAATGCATCTAGGACACAAAGCAATTCTCGAAAAGGTAAAGAAAAATGCTTTGGAAAGAAATTTATCTTCATTGGTCATATTTACAGAACCTCATGCAGCTGAATATTTTTCAAAAATTAATAACTCAACGCCTCCTCCTAGAATTATTCCGTGGAGAGATAAATTGAGACTTATATCAATGAATGAAATAGATTTTTGTATGTTATTGAAATTTAATGAATCGCTTAAATCCATGACTCCTGAAGAATTTACTAAAAAAATCTTAGAAGAGCTTAAAATAAAGTCCCTTACAATCGGCGACGATTTTAAATTTGGAAAAGATAGGAAAGGTGATTATGCATTCCTGCAAAGTTGGGGTGACTCAAACGGCATAGAAATTCATAAAACAGATACTATAAAAACTAATGGCAAAAGAGTTAGCAGTACAAGGATTAGAGAAGCCTTAATTTTAAATGATTTTGTAAGCGCTAATGCCATGCTTAATTGGGATTATAGCTATTCTGGCAAAGTAGTTTACGGCAGTCAGCTTGGCAGAGAAATTGGAGTCCCAACAGCAAATATTTGGATACCGAAGCAAAAACTGCCTATCTCAGGTGTTTATGCTGTTAGATGCACAGTAAATGGATCAAATTATTTAGGAATAGCAAATATGGGGGTTCGACCAACTGTTGGAGGTGGTAGACCGGTACTAGAGACACACATATTTGATTTTGAAAAAGATATTTATGGAACTCGTATTACTGTACAATTCGTTGAAAAAATAAGGGAAGAAGAAAAATTTGATAGCGTAGAAATTCTGAAATCTCAGATAAAAAAGGATATAGAGAAGGCAAAGAAGATTTTTAATTAGATAAATGGAAAAAGATTACAAAAATACCTTAAATCTGCCAAAAACAGATTTACCTATGAAGGCAGGATTACCAAGAAAAGAGCCGGAAATCCTTTCTTTTTGGAACTCAATTGATTTATATAATGCAATAAGAGAGGAAAATGCCAAAAAGGATAAATTTATTCTTCATGACGGGCCGCCATATGCAAATGGAGACATTCATTTAGGCCACTCTGTTAATAAAATCTTAAAAGATATAGTCGTAAAGACAAAAACGCTGCAAGGTTTCGATGCACCATATGTGCCAGGCTGGGATTGTCATGGGTTACCAATTGAACTAAATGTTGAAAAAAAGTTTGGAAGAGACAGTGACACTGTTAAAGATAAATCAAAATTTATTGCTGCTTGTCGTGAATATGCAATAACTCAAATTGAAAATCAAAAAAAAGATTTTATAAGATTAGGAGTTTTGGGCGATTGGGATAATTCCTACAAATCACTTGATGCATCATTCGAGGCTGACACAGTTAGATCTCTTGGAAGAATAGTAACAAATGGTCACCTCCAAAAAGGAGAAAAACCAGTACATTTTTGCTATGACTGTAAATCAGCACTTGCAGAAGCTGAAGTTGAATATGAAGATAAGGTTTCTAAATCAATTGATGTAAGCTTCAAAGTAAAAAAAGAGTGTCTAAGTAATTTAAGTAAGATATTTTCTCAAGAATTAGATGAGTGCAGCTTTGTTATTTGGACTACTACACCTTGGACAATACCAGCAAATGCTGCAGTTTCAATTGGTCCAGAGCTTAGATACAGTCTATGCGATTCAAAGTTTGGGAAATTGGTTTTAGCAAGTGATCTCATTGAGCAATGTTCAGAGCGCTGGGGTACAGACTTAAAAAAAATAACTGAAGTTTTTGGAAATGATATCAAGGAGATAATTTTAGAACATCCATACCTTGAAAGGGAATCCATTTTAATTCATGGTGATCATGTTACAACCGAAACTGGAACTGGTTGTGTACACACTGCACCTGCTCATGGTGTTGATGATCACAACATTTGTAAAAAATATAACATTGATACTATTCATGCTCTTGATGGAAATGGATTTTTTAATTCAGAATATGGAGCTTTAGCTGGATTGCCGGCAATAAAAGCAGATGCCATAGTAATAGATTTTCTCAGAAAATCAGACGCATTAATAAATGAAGAAGATTTCCATCATTCATATCCATCCTGCTGGAGGCATAAAACACCATTAATTTTTGCTTCAACCCCACAGTGGTTTATCTCGATGGATAAATCGGGTCTCCTAGAGGGATCAATTCAAGCTGTAAGTGGAGTGAAGTGGGAACCTTCGTGGGGATATGAAAGAATTAAATCTATGCTTGAAGACAGGCCTGATTGGTGCATTTCGAGGCAAAGAAGCTGGGGAGTACCGATTCCTCTTATTATTAATAAGAAAAATGGTGAAATACACCCTAAACAAAATCTACTTTTTAATGAAATCGCAGATCTTATTGATAAAGAGGGAATTGAGGCTTGGGATAAAGTTAGCTTAAAGGATTTGATAGATGACCATGATGACTATGTTAAATCCACAGATACCCTAGATGTTTGGTTTGATTCAGGATCAACACATTTTTGTGTGTTAGATAAGTTATATGGAAAAGACCTTATAGCAGATTTATATTTAGAGGGATCTGATCAGCATAGGGGATGGTTCCAATCTTCTTTATTAACGGGAATTGCTATAAATGGTAAAGCTCCATATAAAGCTGTTCTTACCCATGGATTTGTTGTTGATGAAAATGGGAGAAAACAATCAAAATCTCTAGGAAATGTTGTTTCTCCTCAAAAAGTTTGTAATAACTTAGGTGCAGATATTTTAAGACTTTGGGTTGCATCTACTGATTTTAGAAGTGAAATGGTAGCCACAGATGAAATTTTAAAACAGGTATCGGATCAGTATCGGCGAATTAGAAATACTTTCAGATTTATTATGGGCAATTTAAGTGACTTCGATGAAAATACAAAAAAAATAAATGAAAGTGATTTAGTTGAAATTGATAAGTGGATAATCAGTGAAGCAATAAAGCTACATGAGGAAGTGAATAGCTTAAATGAAGACTATGCCTATCATCATGTTATCCAAAAGATTCATAATTTTTGCGTTCATGAATTAGGTGGAGTTTATTTAGACATAATTAAGGACAGAATGTATGTTACTAAAAGTGATTCTCATGCAAGAATTTCCGCTCAGAATGCTCTTTTTGAAGTCGCTGATATTTTAATAAGACTCATATCACCAATACTCGTTTTTACTGCTGAGGAAATTTGGCAGTCACATGAGCTTTTCAAAAAACAATCTAAATCAGTATTTTTATGTCCACAAAAGATATTAAATAAAATTGAAAGTTCGATATCAGACAAAGACTGGGAAACCATTTTTTATGTTAAGGATATAGTCAATCAGAATATTGAGAAAGCAAGATCTGACACAATCATAAAAGGTTCTCTAGATGCAAAGATAAGTATTTCATGTGGAGAAGAAATCTTTAACGCATTAAATAAAATAGAAAATGAACTCAAATTTGTTTTCATTGTTTCTGAGGTTGAGTTAAATAAATCAGTAAATTCGGATTTAAATATCGATATAACTAATTTTGATCAAATAAAATGCATAAGATGTTGGAATAAATCTGCCTCAGTAGGATCAATTGCTGAGGATCCTGAGATTTGCAATAGATGTAATACAAATGTTTATGGTGATGGAGAAGTTAGGAAATTTGTCTAAAGGCTATTTAATCTCCCTATTTTTTCTTGTTTTCTTTGATTTCATATCGAAAATAATTGCTCTGAATCATTTAGAATTACTGCAGAAGAATGATTTTCTTCCTTTTATAGATTTTTTAATAGTTTTTAATTCTGGTATTGCTTTTAGCTTCCTAGACTTTAACAATTTTCTATCTAGATATTTATTATTGATAATAATTTTTTTCGTAACTCTTTATTTTTTAAAAATTTTTTTTGATGAATCAAATAGTTTAAAAAAGAAGTCACTTATATTAATAATTGGCGGTGCTTTAGGGAACCTCTTTGATAGGATACCTGATGGCGTTGTAACCGACTTCTTGCACTTAAAACTTTTTGATTATTCATTTTTTGTTTTTAATTTTGCAGATGCTTATATTACTATTGGTGCAATAATTTTTATAATTAGCGAACTAATTTTGTTAAAATCCACAAATGAACCAAAAAACTAAATTGTCACTTGCGAACCCTAGAGGTTTTTGTGCAGGAGTTGATAGAGCTATTGAGATAGTGAACAGAGCTTTAGAAATGTTTGGAAGCCCCATATATGTGAAACATGAAGTCGTTCACAACAAAACTGTGGTAAATGATTTAAAAAATAGAGGAGCTATTTTTATTGAAGAGATTTCGGATGTACCTGATAACTCGATTGTAATCTTTAGCGCCCATGGCGTTTCCAGTAAGGTTGAAGAATCTGTTAAAGTAAGAAATCTCCAGTTCTTTGATGCAACTTGTCCACTTGTTACAAAAGTTCATATGGAGGTGATTAGGCATGGAAGAGCAGACAAGGATATTATCCTAATCGGTCATGAGGGACATCCTGAGGTTGAAGGAACTATGGGTAGATATTCCAGTGAAAATGGAAACATTTATCTCGTTCAAGATATAGATGAAGCTAAAAAAGTTTCCGTGAACCAACCTAATAACCTGGCCTATGTTAGCCAAACCACTCTTAGCGTTGACGAGACTAAAGATATAATAAATGAACTAATTTCAAAGTTTCCTAATATTACTGGTCCAAAAAAGGATGATATCTGTTATGCCACACAAAATAGGCAAGATGCAGTTAAACAATTAGCTTTAGAAACAGATTTCATTATTGTTGTTGGATCAAAAGCAAGCTCAAACTCAAATCGCCTGAAAGAATTAGCTAATAAATGTGGTGTTTCCTCGGTTTTAATAGATGAATTTAGTGATCTAGATTTAGATGCACTTAAAGATTGTAAAAATATTGGCCTAACTGCCGGAGCCTCAGCGCCAGAGTCAAAAATCCAAGAAATAATTAAAAATTTATGTATATTCTTAGATGCTGAAATTGATGAAATAGGTGGCGTGAAAGAAAATATATCTTTTAAATTACCGCCAGAATTAAGAGCAAGTTAATGCTCATCACAGATCATATTCTTGATGATGCAAAGTTAATCGAATCACCAAATTATTCTGAAAGATTAGATGAATCAGACATAAGGCTGCTAGTCATTCATTGTATTAGCCTTCCACCAAAAGTCTATGGCAATAGTTATATTGAAGAATTTTTTTGTAATAAATTAGATATTGATAGTCATGAATACTTTAAAGAAATTAAAGACTTAAAGGTTTCATGCCATGTCTTAATAAAAAGAGATGGAAAAATTATTCAATTTGTTCCTTTTAACAAAAAGGCTTGGCATGCTGGATTATCCAGTCATAAAAATGAAGAGAACTGTAATGAGTTTTCAATTGGTATCGAGCTTGAGGGTTATCACACTGAAAAATATACAAAACATCAATACAATTCATTAATTCAAGTTTCCAAAGCCCTTTTTAAAAACTATAAAGATTTAAATAAAGATAATATAGTTGGACATAGTGATATTTCACCAAATAGAAAGACCGATCCCGGGAAAGATTTTAATTGGAGCTATTATCTAAATGAATTATGAATAAAAACTTAACAATGGCAGGACTTGGATTTACATCAGGTCTGCCGTATATGCTAATTTTTTCAACCCTTTCAATTTGGTTAAGAGATGTAGGAATTGATCTTACAATAATAGGTTTTTTTGCCTGGATAAGTTTGACTTACTCGCTAAAGTTCCTTTGGTCTCCCTTGGTTGATAGATATTCAGTACCAATTTTTCAATATTTTGGAAGCAGAAAGAGTTGGATAATTTTAATGCAGATTTTAATATTTATTTTCCTCATTTGCCTTTCAAGAGCTGATCCAACTAGAGACATTTCATACCTAGCAACATTCGCAATTTTAATTGCACTTGCTGGATCTTTTCAAGATATTGCAATCGATGCATTTAGGATAGAACTTGCAAATATTGAAGAGCAAGGAAATTTAGCAGCATATTATCAATTTGGATATCGAACTGCTATTTTAACAGCAACTTCTTTTGCACTAATTTATGCAGAAAATTACTCATGGAGCAGCGCGTACTTTTTAATGGCTGTTTTAATGCTTTTAGGCTTGATTGCTCTATTGATAACTCCAGAGAGAGCAAATCATGAAAAAAAAGAGCTATCTTTTTTTGAAAACTTTTCGGAGCCAATAAAAGATTTTGTAAAAAGATTTAATTTATTTGCAGCATCTATTTTGTTACTAATTATTGCAACTTATAGACTCACGGATATAGTAATGGGGCCAATGGCAAATCCATTCTATATTGACATGGGATTTTCGCTAACTGAAATTGGCTCAGTGGTAAAAATCGTAGCCCTTGTTGCATCAATTATTGGTCTTTTTTTGGGAGGCATACTTATTAAAAATTTTGGTCTCTATAAGTCATTACTTTTTGGAGCTTTTGCTGTCATGATATCGAATGTTTTTTTCTCAATCGTAGCTATATCAGAACCAAATTTAAATCTTCTGTCTATAATTGTTTTCACTGATAGTTTTTCAGCAGGGGTTGTTGGAACAGTAAATATCGCTTTCTTAACAAGTCTTGTATCAAAAAAATTCACTGCTACTCAGTATGCACTCTTGACCTCTTTTATGATGCTTCCTGGAAAAATATTTAGCGGCTTCTCCGGTGTACTTGCTGATTATTTTCAGTCCATCACGAATCTAGAAGTCGGATGGATGATATTTTTTATTTTTACATCAATCTTAGCTATACCAGCAATTATTTTAGTATCTTTGAATAAAAATCTTATTCAGAGATGATTATATTTTTTCGAGCTATTTTTTTTCTATCAATAATTTTAATTTTTTATTTAAGTTTGCTGCCTGCATCCCAACTAGTTTTCTTTAGCGCTCTTTCCTTCATTGGAGATAAGGTTTCTCATAGCATTATATTCTTTTATATTTCAATTCTAGGCATGTTTTGTAATTTTAAGATTAATAATTTGAATTTATTATTCTTAGTATTCTCATTTGGTTTACTGATTGAGGTAATTCACTATTATCATCCAAGTAGGTACTTTGAATTGGCAGATTTATTGGCTAATTTTCTAGGGATTTTTCTTGCTAGAATCATCTATTTTCTTCTAAAAAAAACTTAATAAGTTCTATTGAAATACAACTTTTTAACCATATTTATTTGAATAGTAATATAATTGCTTTTTTTTAGAGGAAAATAATAATGAAATTTACACCTTTACATGACAAAGTTCTTGTAAAAAGAACTGAAGAAGAAGAAAAATCTGCCGGCGGAATTGTTTTACCTGGAAGTGCCACTGAGAAGCCATCCCAAGGTGAAGTTGTTGCTGTAGGACCTGGTAAAAAATCTGAAAATGGTGATATTGCTCCAGTAGGTGTTGCAGTAGGAGATACTGTGATTTTTGGTCAATATGGCGGAAATGAAATCAAAATAGATGGTGATGAGTATCTTATTCTTAGCGAATCAGATATTTTCGGCGTCGTAAGTTAATTTATCTATAGGGAGAAATATTATGTCAGCAAAAGACGTGAAATTTGGAGATTCAGCTAGATCTCAAATGCTTGATGGTGTTAACACCTTAGCTAACGCAGTAAAGGTAACACTTGGACCAAAAGGAAGAAATGTTGTTTTAGATAAATCATTTGGAGCACCAACTGTTACTAAGGATGGTGTTTCAGTTGCTAAAGAAATCGAGCTGGAAAATAAATTCGAGAATATGGGCGCTCAGATGCTCAAAGAAGTAGCTTCTCAAACCTCTGATGAAGCTGGTGATGGAACTACAACCGCGACCGTTTTAGCTCAATCCATTGTGAATGAAGGTAATAAGTCTGTTGCAGCTGGAATGAATCCGATGGATCTAAAGAGAGGAATCGACAAGGCTGTTTCTACAGCAGTTGAGTTTGTTAAATCTCTTAGTGTTCCATGTGCTGATGACAAAGCTATTGCTCAGGTAGGAACAATTTCAGCTAATGGTGATACAGCTGTTGGAGAAATTATTGCTGAAGCAATGGGCAAGGTTGGAAAAGAAGGTGTAATTACTGTTGAAGAAGGCAGTGGTATTGATAATGAATTGGACGTTGTCGAAGGCATGCAGTTTGATAGGGGCTATCTTTCTCCATATTTTGTTACTAACCAAGATAATATGACTACTGAGTTAGATGATCCTCTTATCCTTTTACATGATAAGAAAGTATCAAACATTAGAGATATGCTTCCATTATTGGAGTCAGTTGCTAAAGCAGGTAAGCCACTTCTTATAATTGCTGAAGACATTGAAGGCGAGGCTCTTGCAACACTCGTAGTTAATAATTTAAGAGGTATTGTTAAAGCTGCAGCATGTAAAGCGCCAGGGTTTGGAGATAGAAGAAAGGCAATGCTCGAAGATATAGCAATCCTTACCGGAGGTACTGTAATTTCTGAAGAGGTTGGCTTATCTCTCGAGGGCGCAACTATTGAAGATTTAGGGACTGCAAAAAAAGTTGTTCTAAACAAAGACAACACAACCATTATCGATGGTGCTGGTGATCAATCTGCTATCGAAGCTAGAGTAAATCAAATAAGAGTCCAAATTGAGGATACTTCCTCTGACTATGATAGGGAGAAACTTCAAGAGCGAGTTGCAAAACTTGCCGGCGGTGTTGCTGTTATTAAAGTCGGAGCAGGTTCTGAAGTTGAAATGAAAGAGAAAAAAGCTCGTGTAGAAGATGCATTACATTCAACAAGAGCTGCTGTTGAAGAAGGTGTTGTTCCTGGTGGTGGAGCTGCTCTTATCAGAGCACTTGAATCACTTGAAAAACTTACAGGTGAAAACGAAGATCAAAACGTTGGAATTAGCATTGCAAAAAGAGCTCTAGAGGCTCCATTAAGACAGATAGCATCAAATGCAGGTGAGGAATCATCTGTAGTTGTAGCTGCAGTTAGAGACGGAAAAGGTTCGCATGGTTTCAATGCAGCTACTGGTGAGTACGGTGACATGATAGAAATGGGAATCCTTGATCCTGCTAAAGTGACTAGGACTGCGCTTCAAGCAGCTGGCTCGGTTGCAGGTATGATGATTACAACTGAGGCTATGGTCACTGACATTCCTAAAGATGAAGGTGCTGCACCAGCAATGCCTGATATGGGTGGAATGGGTGGTATGCCTGGAATGATGTAAGGTTTTAAGAACTCAACTTATATGGGGCTTTGTGCCCCATTTTTTTTTATTTGATATAAAATAAATTTTTACGGAGAAAAAATGAAAAAGTATTTTTTAATTATGTTATTCCCTTTATATGCAAATGCTCATGTGACTAATGCCGCTCATTCACATATGGTTGAGTTTTTGGTAAATATGATTATATTTTTCGCTTATGCACTTTTAGGCTTAACATGTGCACTGATTTTAAGAGCCATTTATAGGAGTTTTATATGAAAATTAGAAATGTAAAAGCGCATTGCGATATTCCATGTGCTGTCTATGATCCAGCTGTAGCTCAGTTTGCAGCTCTCAGTGTTGTGAGATTTTTAGATTTGATCGGTGAGATGGATGATAACCTTAGTTCAAAAGAAGATATTGCCCACCTAGCAAGAATCATGGAACAAAAGGAGTCTCATGCAAAAGAAGTTAAAGATGCAATTGCAACAATCTGGGGCGATTATTTTAAAGAGCCGCATATGGAAAAATTCCCTGAAATTCATTCTTTAACACATTCCATTATGATGACTGCTTCAAAATGTAAACAGAGCCTAGACAGAGAGAATGGCCTAAAATTGGTTGAGCTTGTAAATAGATTTGCAGAAATATTTTGGACAACAAAAGAAGTACAGGTAGAAAGTAAGAAATCTCTAAATCCTCCAAATTTAGATCTTATTGTTCCTGTAGTTAGTGATTAAGATATTTAGAGTAAAAGGGAGCAGTATGCTCCCTAACTTTAAGTCTAACCAACTTGTATTAGCTGTAAAAACAAAAAACCTTTACGTTAACGATGTTGTTATTTTAAGCACAAGTGATTCGGGAGAAATAATTAAGCGTATTTCAAGCATAGAAGATAATCACATAAAAGTGACCGGTGATAATACGGAATATAATTCAAGGCATTATTCAGAAATATTCAATACTGATAATGTAATCGGAAAGGTTTTTTTTAAGATCTCACTTTTTTAATTTTAATACTCGATATTGAGTTATTTTCTATTTTCAAGATTTCAAACCTATACTCGTCTATCTCTAGGCATAGATTTGCAATCGGTATTTCATCAATCGCCCTTAAAATAAGACCATTAATAGTTTTTGACTCATCATCTAGTATCTTCCAAGACATAAATTTATTGAGATCTCTAATTTTTGAGTTTCCATCTGTTATTACAGAGGCATCAGGCTGAAGAGAAAACTCTTTTTCTTGTTCGGATATTTCATTCCCGAATTTACCAACAATTTCAATAAAAATATCTTCGACACTTATTAAGCCCTCAACTTCGCCATATTCATCTACGACGAGAGCAATACTCTCATTATTATTTTGGAATTCATGAAGTTGTTTTGTTAAATTTGTTGTCAATGAAGCAAAGTAGGGCTCCGAAATAAAAGAATCTACTGGCTTATCCATCTCAAAAGCATCTAAAAAATCTGAGGAGTCTTTTAGATGCAGCAACCCAATACAATTTGCAATATTTTGATCATAAACAGGCAATGTTGTATAGGGAGAGTCTTTAATTCTCTTCTTTATATTTTCTAAACTTTCATTAATATTTATACCTTCAATTTCTGACAAAGGTATCATTATGTCCTCAACTATAAGTTTATCCATTCCAAGAACTGCACTTAACATCTTTCTATAATCTCTTGGAATCAAGCTATTGGAATCATCTAATAATGTCTTCAATTCATCAGTATTTAAATTATCAGAATCATTTGATTTTTTTATATCAACATTAAGTAAATTTAAAAGTCTTGAACTAACCTGATTAGTCATCAAAACAATTGGTTTAAATAGAAAACTAAGTCTTGATAGAACCCAAGAAGATTTTGATGCAAAGTTTTCCGGATATGCGGAAGCAGTAGTTTTTGGAGTGATTTCAGAAAAAATTAAAATGATTATAGTAAGAACTATCGATCCTAAAAGGACTCTTCCATCAAAAAAATTGATCATAAGTATTGTCACAAGAGCTGAAGCCAAAATATTCGCAAAATTATTGCCAACAAGAATTACTGATAAAAGATTATCTGGTTTTGAAAGCAGCTTTAATGCCCTGTCTGCATTTCTTTCACCAGATTTTGCTTTATTTCGTAGTTTGATTTTATTTGATGCCATCATTCCTGTTTCTGAGCCAGAAAAGAATGCTGAAAGCAGTAACAAAAAGATGATAGAAGTGATTAAAATTATTAAGGAGGGTTCTTCAGACATTTAAAACTAAATATTTACAAAAAAGGCGATCATTATAAAGACAATTGAAAGAAAACTATAGCGAACAATAAATTTTGTTTGCAAATTAAAAAAACGCATTCTTATAAAAGCTGTCATGTAAGTAATCCAAGCTAAGGCTGTAAAAATAATCTTTATTATTAGGTAGTCAACGTTATTTAAGTCTAGAAGAAAACCAGATGCTAAACCTATTGAGAGCAATACCAAACTAAGTCCAATTAGCCAAAATACTGTTTTATACCTTGTTTCAATTGGAATATGATCATTTCTAAAAGTATTAAGAGACTTTGTGAGCCTAATTTTTCTAGTCAGCAATATTATTTCTAAAAAAGACATTATTAAGACTAAAATCGCCAAACTCGAGAAAAATATATGTAATCTAAGAGCATCAACCTGGCTGAAATTTTCATTTGGGATTAATCCCCAATAATAGATATTATCTGAGCCTGCAACATCGGGTAATAGGAAAGAAAAGGCTAATATTGATAAGGTTGCGGAAATTAAAGTCGAAGATTTTAATCTTATTAAGAATCTAAATACAACAAAAACTAAAACGCTTAAAAATAAAGCAAGTGGAAAAGGTTCTATCATTTAAAGAAATTATACTTTTTTACTACCAAAATCACCAAGGTTAACCTAAAATACTCCAACTAAATTTAACTTTAAAGAAATTATGGTAGTTATTAGACTTTCAAGAAGTGGGGCAAAAAAGAATCCCTATTATTTTATTACAGTTGCTGATTCTAGAAATCCAAGAGATGGTGGTTTTATCGAGCGCCTCGGGTTTTATAATCCCTCAGCAAAAGGCCAAGAGGAATCTTTACGAATAGATGTTGAAAAGGTTAATGAGTGGGTTTCTAAGGGTGCTCAGATAAGCGATAGGGTTAAAAAATTAATTAAAGACTCTAAATTAACATCTGAAGAACTTGAAGCAAGAAAGTCAGCAAAAAAAGATAAGGCAGATGCAAAAAAGGCAGCTGCATTAGCTGCAAAGCAAGAAGAAGTTAAAAAACAGGCTGAGGAAGCTGCAGCTGAAGAGGAAGCAACTGCTGAAGAAGCACCTGCTGAAGAAGCACCTGCTGAAGAAGCTGCAACTGAAGAGGAAGCACCTGCTGAAGAAGCTGCAACTGAAGAGGAAGCACCTGCTGAAGAAGAAGCACCTGTTGAGGAAGCTACAACTGAAGAGGAAGCACCTGCTGAAGAAGATGCAACTGAAGAAGAAGCACCTGCTGAAGAAGCTGCAACTGAAGAGGAAACAGTTCCAGCTGAAGATGAGGTTGTTGACGAAAATTCCGAAGAATCCTCTGATTCTGAAGAAGAGGATGAAAAGTCCTAAAGATTTAACAAAGTCTGATTTAGTAGTGATTGGCTCAATTGGAAAGAGTCATGGTCTTAAAGGAGCATTTTTTTTAAACTCTTATTGCGAGCCTGAGGATAATTTTTTTACATATAAAAGATTCTTTCTAATCCAAGACAGTGAGATATTAGAGTTTAGTATTAAAACAAAGCAGAGTAGGTCGAGAAAAAACATTATTAATATTTCTGGCATCGAAACTTTAGACGAAATAAAAAAACTTACAAATACTCAAATATATACACTGAGTGAATATCTAAAACCTATTGAGGGAGAGTATTTTTGGAAAGACCTTCTGAATCTTGATGTCTTCAACGAAAATAAAGAATTTATCGGTGTTATAAGTGAAATAAGGAATTATGGAGCAAATGATACTTTGATTATAAAAAATAATTCATCTGAAACTTTAATACCTTTTGTAAAGGATATTTTCATTAAGAAAGTAGATTTAGGTAAAGGCTTAATGATAGTTGATTGGTGTGAAGATGAGGTTTAATTTTGTAACAATTTTTCCAGAAATAATTAAATTTTTGGAGTTTGGTGTTATTGGTAAAGCTCTTGAAAAAGATCTTATTTCTATTAATGAATACAACCCTAGAGATTTCTCAAAAAACTCTAATAAAAATATAGATGACTCACCTTATGGGGGTGGTGAGGGAATGGTGATGATGGCAGAACCATTAGCATCAACATTGAAATCAATTAAAAATAAAGGAAAAGTTATTTTAATGAGTCCGCAAGGAGAAAATATTACTAACTTTCACATAAATAGTTTGTTGGAAGAGAGCACAGTTACTATCATCTGTGGAAGATATGAGGGCGTTGACGAAAGATTTATCGAAAATTATGTCGATGTAGAGATGTCTGTTGGAGACTTCGTTCTGAGCGGTGGAGAAATACCAGCATTAGCTTTAATAGATGCATTATCAAGAAAGATACCCGGTGTTCTTGGAAATCAAAAATCTTTCGAAAATGATTCATATGAGAACAATCTTTTAAAAGGACCCGTATATACTAGACCTCAAAATTTTGAGGGAATGGAAGTGCCTGAAATTTTATTATCAGGAGATCATGAAAAAATTAATGATTGGAAGATTTTATCTTCATTGCAGCGTACCATTGATAGGAGACCTGATCTTTTAGATAGTGTAAAATTAACAAAAAAACAAAAAAAACTCTTGGATAATTTGCTATCTAAGCGTATCCTATAGGCCTTTTTAGAGCTAATTATGAGCGACGATAATAAAACAGAAAACAAAGGTTTCTTTTCTAGAATTTTTGGAGGACTCACTGGTTCATCTGAAAGCGAAGTAAAAGAAAAAATGCCTGTTGAATTACCATCTCCTTCAGCAGTTAAGGCTATGAAAAAAGCTGATATTGTATCTACTGCAAAAGAGCATGGATTAGAGCTCGATATTTCAAATACCAAGGCTCAACTCCTTGAGTCATGGGAAAATCATTTTTCAAATGATGACTCTCCATCTGCGGTTGATGATGCAGCTGAAGCAATGGCAGAATCTGCAGCAAATACATCTGATTCTCTTTTAGAAGAATCTGCAGAGAAAACAGCACCAGTTGAAGAAGAAGCACCAGTTGAAGAAGAGGCACCTGTTGAGGAAGCTGCAACTGAAGAAGAAGCACCAGTTGAAGAAGAGGCACCTGTTGAGGAAGCTGCAACTGAAGAAGAAGCACCAGTTGAAGAAGAGGCACCTGTTGAGGAAGCTGCAACTGAAGAAGAAGCACCAGTTGAAGAAGAGGCACCTGTTGAGGAAGCTGCAACTGAAGAAGAAGCACCAGTTGAAGAAGAGGCACCTGTTGAGGAAGCTGCAACTGAAGAAGAAGCACCAGTTGAAGAAGAGGCACCCGTTGAGGAAGCTGCAACTGAAGAAGAAGCACCAGTTGAAGAAGCATTAGTAATATCTGATGTGGAGAAATCACCTGCTTCAATCGTAAGTGATTTTGAAAAATCACAACTTAAAGAAGACATACCTCCATTTAGACCAGGTGATACCATTTCAGTATCAGTTAAAGTTAAAGACGGTCAACGAACAAGATTACAAGCCTTTGAAGGTGTCGTAATGTCAGTAAGAAATTCAGGCCTAAACTCGTCTTTTATTGTAAGAAAAATATCAAGTGGTATTGGCGTTGAAAGAACATTCCAGCTTCATAGTCCTCTCATAGACTCAATTACAGTTAAAAGAAAAGGTGATGTCAGGAAAGCAAAACTATTCTACCTTAGAGAAAGATCCGGTAAATCTGCAAGAATTAAAGAACGTCTAGATTAATAATGAGAACTGTCTTCAGAAAGGACCAACATGTTGATTCCTTTCTTAACTCTTTAATCATTCAAAAAGGCCTTTCAAAAAATACAATACAATCATATGAGAGCGACATCTATCAGCTCTATCAATGGAATCTTTCTAAAAATAAAAAACGTATGACAGAAATTAAGAAATCTGACACTAGTCAATATATATCTTATTTATTTAGCCAAAACCTAAAGAGCTCTTCGGTCAACAGAAAGATCTCATCTCTTAAAACTTTCTTTAATTTCCTTTTGAAAAAAAAGCTTATTAAAGCAAATCCTTTTGCTGAGCAGATTATGCCAAAAAAGCCAATTAGTCTTCCTAAATCTATTTCAGAGGATGATGTAGTTAAGCTCTTAGGTGCACCAAAAGTAGATACTGTAATTGGTTTAAGGGACAGAGCAATGCTTGAGCTTCTCTATGCTTCTGGAGTAAGAATATCTGAATTGGTTAATATAAAGTACTCAGACCTTGATTTAGAAAGAAATATAATGAAAGTTTTTGGAAAAGGTTCCAAGGAAAGGCTGGTACCTTTTGGAGAGGATGCTTCTCAATGGATAAGTGCATATATTGACCAGAGAAAGAAAAATAAAGAATTGGCATCAATTAAATACATTTTTCTAAATAATAGAGGATCAAAAATTTCAAGACATGCTTTTTGGCATAGATTAAAAGAGTATTGTTTAGAGATAGGTCTAAAAAATGACATCTCTCCTCATACATTAAGACATGCTTTTGCAACCCATCTATTGAATAGGGGAGCAGATCTGCGCTCAGTTCAAGTTTTATTGGGCCATAGTGACTTGTCTACAACACAAATATATACTCATATTGCAAAACAGCGTTTAAGTGAGCTTGTAAAGAAGCATCATCCACGAGGCTAAATTATGAAAAAGATTTTAATTTGCTTATTTTTTTGTTCATCATTATTCTCACAGGATCTTGCTGTGGTAAAAGAAAAGATTAATAAAATCCTACCTGAAGATGTCTCAGTAAAAGAAATAACATACTCTCAAGAAAGAGATATATTCATAGTTGATATTGGAGATATACAACCTATATATGTTCTCCCCAATACTGAATATATCATTCTTGGAGATATATTTTCACTAAAAGGTGACAGACCAGAAAGTGAAACTGAAAAAGATAAAGGAAGGCTTAGGCTTAAGATACTTGCAGATCTAGATCAAGATAGTTTTATTAAATTTAAATCAAATAATGAAAAGTCTGTTTTAACTGTTTTTACTGATGTTGAATGTACTTATTGTAGAAAATTTCATTCAGAAATTAATGCGTATTTAGAAAATGGAGTTTCCATCAATTATTTAGCCTTTCCAAGAACAGGAATAGACTCAAGTTCTTACAAAAAGATGGTTGCAGCATGGTGCTCTGATGAAAAAAAAGAATCAATAACAAATCTTAAAAATGATGTTGATATTGCAATGACTAGTTGCGAAAATCCTGTTGAAAAGCATTTCGAAATTGGAAGAAGAATTGGCGTTACAGGAACACCTGCAATCATTACGCAAACTGGTTTATTGTTACCAGGATATGTGCCAGCAAATGAACTAGTTGCTATCATTGAATAATGAAACAAGTAAAAATAGGTATTTGCGGATGGGGAACTGTAGCTACAGCATTACACAGATCTATCCTTAAAAATAAAGATGAAATAAAAAGAACCCATCAAGTTGATCTCGAGATTGTTGCGATAGGTGCTCGAAGAGATAATCCAAAATATAATCCAGGCGATACAAAGATTCTAAGAGATATTTTTGATGTCTTAGACGAAGACATAGATGTTTTAGTTGAGCTAATTGGTGGTACAGATGACGCTAAGAGATTAATCTCCTCTGCTTTTGATAAAAAAATTCCTGTTGTCACAGCAAATAAAGCAGTTATTTATGAATACGGAGACGTTCTTTTCAAACAAGCATTTGGGAATGGTGTGAATTTTCTTTTTGAAGCTTCAGTTTGTGCTGGAACTCCAACAATTAATTTGCTTAAAAATGACCTTGCTGGAAATAAATTTCTATCAATAAAAGGAATGCTTAACGGAACATCTAACTTTATTATTTCTCAAATGGAGGATGGTATGAGTTTTGATGAAAGCCTATCCTTTGCGCAGGAAAATGGATACGCTGAAGCTGACCCAGTTTATGATATTGAGGGAATTGATGCTGCACATAAGATCGCAATCTTATCAAATATAATTTTTGGCTCACCACTACCACCAGATAATTTTTTAATAGAGGGTATTTCTAAAATCACTAAAGAAGATATTCACATAGCTGAGAAATTAGGCTTTACTGTAAAGCATATCTCGTCAGCTGATATAAGAGATGGAAAAATTCTTATGAGGTCTAATCCTGCGCTTGTTAAAAAAACAGATTATCTTTCAAGCTTAAAAAATGTAAGAAATGCATTAGTAATTGATACAGATCTAGTTGGCAAAATTCATATTTCCAGTATAGGTGCTGGAGGAGAAGCAACAGCTGCTGGAGTTATATCTGATATTGTTCATTTAGCTTCCGGTTTAAAAAGTTTTAATGCCCAATCAAGGGGAGATTTAGATTATAGAGACTTAACTGATGAATTTTTTTCATATTTAGTAACTGTTCATAGCGCTAATGAAAATACCAATAATCATATTCAAAAAATACTAGAGGAACACAATATATCTATTATTAACTCTGGCTTAATCAATAATGTTAAACAATCATATATAACTTATTACTATGAAATAGATGAAATTGCATCTGTTGCATTGGAAGGATTCTCAAAAGACCTGTTAAATATTACAGATAACTTTAAAATGCTGAGAATTGAAAAATAATAATGCTGTTTGAAAGCACTCGAGGCGCTGATAATGGCAGAACTTTTGAAGAAGTTCTTTTAAAAGGCCTTGCTGATGATGGTGGTCTATATATTCCTTCAGAGTGGCCACAAGTAGATATCAGAAAACTTAAAACATGTAGCTCTTTTATCGATATAGCTAAATTGATAGTCCCACTTTTTACCAGTTCCTCCTACAAAGATGAAGAAGTATTAACTTTACTTGAAAACACATGGCATGATTTTGATAAAACTGATTTAGTTGGCATTGAAAAAATTCGTGATGATATTTTCATTGGTGAGCTGTTCCATGGGCCTACAGCTGCTTTTAAAGATTTTGGCCTTCAGCTTTGTGCAGCATTTTTCAATAAAGCCTTAGAAAAAAATAATAAAACGGCAATAATTCTTGGTGCTACCTCAGGAGATACAGGCTCTGCTGCAATAGATGCTTGTAAAGAATATGAAAATATTAAAACATTCATGTTACTTCCTGAAGGAAATATGACTAATATTCAAAGAAAACAAATGACAACGGTCAAAAAAGAAAACGTTTTTGTTTTAAATATTGAAGGCACCTTTGATGACTGTCAGGATATTGTTAAAGCAGCCTTTAAAGAGAAATATTTCTTAAAAAGTAATCAAGTTCTTCTTGCAATTAACTCAATAAATTGGACAAGAATAATTGGTCAGATTTGTTATTATTTTTATCTTGGTTTGAAAATAAATAATCTTTCTAAGAAACTATGTTACTCAATCCCTTCAGGTAATTTTGGAAATGTTTTTGCATGCTATTCGGCAATGAAATTGGGACTTCCAGTAGATCGAATAGGTGTCTCAGTGAATGATAACGATATCTTGCATCGTTTTTTTTCAAACAATATTTACAAAAAAGAATCTGTCAGTAGCACACTTTCACCAAGTATGGATATTACAGTTGCTAGTAATTTTGAGAGACTTGTATATGATTTTTATTTAGAAAGAGATGCTGAAAAGTGCAAAGATTTTTTTGCTAATTTCCCAGAAAGCTCTATTGTTCTAGAAGAAGAAATTTGGCAAAAAACTTCAAATTTATTTTGTAGTACAAGCACTGGAGATAAGGAAACAATAGAAGTAATGAAAAAAATGCATCAGGATTTTAATTATGTTATTGATCCGCATACAGCGGTAGGGATGTGTGCCTCAAAGCTATTTGGCGGACCCATTAGCTCACCACTAGTTATCCTATCTACAGCACATCCAGGAAAGTTTTTAGATTCTCTTAAGAAAGCAAACATTACATCTTTTAAAAAACATCATGTTCTAGAGAAGGTTATAAATAAGTCAGAATATTCATTTTCTCTAGAAGCTAATCAAGATCAAATATTTAATTTTATTAAAAGAAATAATAATTAATGAAAATAGAAATTTTTGAATACAATTCTTTTTGCACAAATACATTTAAAGGAAATCCAGCTGGAGTTTGTATAGATGCTGGCTTTAGTAAAGAGGAAAAGCAAAAAATTGCCTTTAAAAACGGATTTTCTGAAACTGCTTTTCTTAAAGAGGAGGATAAGTATTTTAAAATAAGTTTTTATACACCAACGTCTGAAATAGACCTTTGTGGACATGCCACTGTTGCTAGTGCTTCTCACTTATCAAGAGAAATGGGAAGAAAAGAAATTACTTTTCAGGCAAATCAAGACTTCTTATATTGCAATGTTGACGAAGAAAATGTCTCTTTAATTCTTCCTAAGCAGGAGATTATAAAAAAAGAACCAAGCCAAAAAATTTTAAAAATCCTAGGAAATTCATGTATCGATTATTATGAGTCAGAAATACATTTCATAGGAATAATCGATTCTTTTAAAAATTTATTGGAATGGAATAATGATTTCTACAATCAGGATGATTTATGCAAAGATCAGCTGATATTGACATCAAGTTCTGTAAGTAGAGATTATGACTATGCACTAAGAATGTTTGGAACAAAGAACCTTGGAGTAATAGAAGATCCTGTAACCGGAAGTGCGCAACCACCAATCTTTTCATATTGGTCTGAAGAGCTTAAAAAAGAGAATTTTTGTGTTTATCAGGCATCTGAAAGAGGTGGTTTGATGCAGGTAAAGAGAGATATTAGAGGAATTGATGTTAATGGTAAGGTAAAATTAGTTAAACAATTTTATCAAGAGATCTAAATGGATGCTTCAGAATTAAAAATAGAAATTTCTAATCTCCTATCTCAACTTAACGAGATAAGGGGGTATCTTTGACGTTGATAACAAAGAAAAGGAAATCCAGAAGATTGATAAAGATCTGCTAAACAAAGAAGTTTGGTCAGATATAGAGAAATCTACTGAACTAAATAAAAGAAAGACTTTTCTTGAAAAATCATTAACCGCATACAGAAACTTATTCAACAAACTTGACGATAGCAAGCTTTTTCTAGAAATGGCTCTAGAAGAGGATGATCAATCTACAATTGCACAAATAAGGTCTGAAATATTAGACATAAAGCCTTTGATTGAGAATCTTGAATTTACAAAGATGTTTGGTGGCAAAATGGACTCATCAAATGCTTTCGTAGATATTCAATCTGGGTCTGGCGGAACAGAAGCTCAAGATTGGGCTGAAATGTTATTAAGAATGTATCTAAAGTGGGCTGAAGGCAAAGGGTTTTCTGCAACTGTTACTGAATCCTCTCCTGGTGAAGTTGCTGGCATTAAATCATCATCAATTTTAATAGAGGGTGATTACGCCTATGGATGGCTAAGATCAGAAACAGGAGTTCACAGACTGGTCAGGAAATCACCTTTTGATTCAGGAAATAGACGACATACATCTTTTGCATCGGTCTTTGTTTCTCCTGAGATTAATGACGACATTGAGATAGAGCTTAACAATGCTGACATTAGGGTTGATACTTATAGAGCGTCAGGAGCAGGTGGACAACATGTTAATAAAACAGACTCTGCGGTAAGACTGACGCATATCCCAACAGGTATTGTTTCTCAATGCCAAAATGGAAGATCTCAGCATAAAAACAAAGAAAATGCGTTAAAACAATTAAAATCAAGACTTTACGAGTTAGAATTACAGAAACAAAAAGAGGAACAGCAAAAGTTGGAGGACAGTAAGGCTGATATTGGTTGGGGTAGTCAGATTAGATCATATGTTTTAGATCAATCCAGAATAAAGGACTTAAGGACTAATTATGAAACTGGAAACACATCAGCTGTCCTTGATGGCGATATTGATGAATTTATGAGAGCATCACTAAAAGCAGGTATTTAAATGAGTGAAGAAAAAACTGGCGGCGAAAAGTCTATTCTGGAAGAGAGAAGAAAAAAACTTGAAGACCTAAGGGAGAGGGGTATTGCATACATTAATACTTTTCATCCCAAAAATATGGCAAAAGAATTACATCAACTCTACGGAGAGCTTTCAAAAGAAGATTTAGTAGAGAAAAATATTCAAGGTATCTCGATTGCAGGAAGAATTGTATTAAAGAGAGTTATGGGTAATGCAAGCTTTGCAACTTTAAGAGATTCAAGTGGAGATATACAGATATATGTCACTAAAAACAATATTGAGGAAAGCATATATGACGATTTCAAAACATGGGATTTAGGAGATATCGTTGGGATTTCTGGATCACTTTTTAGGACTAAGACTGATGAACTTACTATTGAAGTAAGTGACTTAGAGATGATCACTAAATCTTTGAGACCAATGCCTGAAAAGTTTAAAGGTCTTACAGATATTGAAGCAAGATATAGGCAAAGATATCTTGACTTAATGACAAATTCTGAGACTAAAGAGATATTCATTAAAAGATCTAAAATTGTTGACTCAGCCAGAAGCAAGATGAATGAAAGAGGTTATCTAGAGGTAGAGACTCCAATGATGCACCCCTTAGCTGGAGGTGCTGTAGCAAGGCCTTTTGTAACGAAGCATAATGCATTGGGAAGGGATCTTTACTTAAGAATTGCTCCTGAACTTTATTTAAAAAGACTTCTTGTTGGGGGATTTGATAAGGTTTATGAGATAAATAGAAGTTTCAGAAACGAAGGTCTATCTACTAGACACAATCCAGAATTTACCATGATGGAATGGTACGAAGCATATACAACAATGCAAAATCAAATTGATTTAACAAAAGAAATTATTTTAAATGCTGCAAAAAGTATTAATTGCGATGAAAAAATTATTTGGGATGACATGAAGATTGATTTGGGAAGTTTCTCGCAGAAAAAGTTATCAGATCTAGTTTTGAGTTATAACAAAGAATTAAATGAAAAAGATTTAGATGATAGATCAGCTCTTGAAAAATATCTTAAAGGTCTTGGTAAGAAGACAGACAAAAATTGGGGTACAGGGAGATTTTTATTAGAAATCTTCGAAGAAACAGTAGAAGGAAAACTCATTAATCCTACTTTTGTTACAGAATATCCAGTTGAAGTATCTCCTCTTTCAAGAAGAAATCCTGATAATCCTCAGTATGCCGATAGGTTTGAATTATTTATTGGCGGCAGAGAGTTTGCTAATGGTTTTTGTGAACTTAATGATCCTGATGACCAAGCATCAAGATTTGAAGATCAGGCTGCAGCTAAAGACTCAGGAGACAAAGAGGCAATGGATTATGATACAGACTACATTATTGCGCTTGAACATGGAATGCCTCCAGCTGTTGGAGTTGGTTTGGGTATAGATAGATTGGTTATGCTGCTTACAAACCAATCATCGATAAGAGACGTATTGTTATTTCCTCAGCTAAAAAACTAATTTAGATTAATTTTAAACTCTAGGATATTAAAGGATTGTTGAGCTTTAAAAAGATTATCGTTATAGATTGACGGGTAATCAAAATTTTCATAGCTTCTTGTAAAAGCATTAATTGAAAAATGCTTATTATTGTCATAAACCTTTATCCCGTTAAGACGATTTTGTGAATCAAAATTTATATATGATAAAGAGCTTTGATCTGAACTGGACTGCGCTACCATTAGCACAAGGCCAACAGCTACATAAGGTAAAAGATCTTTAGCAACTTCATCACCAGTATCCTTAAAATGCTCTAAAGCAGGACATGCACCGCCATCACAGTGATCAGCCATAGCCAATGATGGTAATGACAAAAATAAAAGTATTAATTTTTTCATACTATTATTGACATACATTTGTATCAAAAGTTCGAAATCTTTTAAGATTTTTTTAGAAATTATAAGACCCAGGTAATTTATAATTTATTCAGTAAGTAAATCCTTTACTGCTTCTTTCTCTGACAATAATTCAGCAATGGATACATCAAGCCTTGATCTTGCCTTTTCAGAAAGATTTAAATCTCTTACAATTTCAATTTCACCACTTGAAGTAGTCATCAATGGGAATCCACACATAATCCCTTTTGGAACATCATAAGCGCCATCACTGTATACAGCAGCACTGAAACAGTTACCAGATTCAGTTTCATTTTCACAAGCATAAACAGTATCTAAAGCCGCCTTGGCTGCAGAGGTTGCTGAAGAAGCTCCTCTTGCGTCTATAACAGCTTTACCTCTTTGCTGGACAGAAGGAATAAACTTTGAATCTATCCAATCCTCATCATTGACCAATTTTGAAACTGACTGATTATTTAATAAAGCATTTTCGTAATCTGGATACATGGTTGGACTATGATTACCCCAAATTATCATTTTTTTTATTTCAGAGACATTGCAGGTAAGCTTTTTTGCAAGCATTGATTTTGCTCTATTAGCATCAAGCATTGTCATTGCCATCCAATTTTGGGAGGGATTATTTGCAGCAGCTCTTCCAATCAAAGCATTAGTGTTAGCTGGGTTACCTACAACTAGAACTTTTGCATTTTGATTACCAAATTCACCAATTGCTTTACCTTGTTCAACAAAAATACCGCCATTTATTTGAAGCAAGTCAGATCTTTCTTCAATTTTTTTTCCGTTATAAACAATACCTCTCGGAATACTGCCAACAAGCAGAAACCAATCAGCATCACGGGAAGCCTCTGAAAAATTGTCAGTATAGTTTATGGATCCAAGGTTAGGGAAATATGAATCCTCTAACTCCATTGCCAAACCCTCTAGTTTCGAAACAACTTGAGGTATTTCAACTAATGAAAGATTTACAGTTTTGTTACCAAAAGTATTTCCATCAACCAACCTTGGTATTAATGAGTAGCCTATTTGACCTGCCGCACCAGTAACTACAACTTTAATTTCTTTTTTCATTTTTATCTTGAACTGAACTTCCTTATTATAAATCTTTAAAATTTAATACCAACAAAAACTACACATTATTGATAAAATATTTAAAAGAGGATTTATATATTGAAATTATTTGATAAGAAAAAAAATAGGAGAAATTCAAACAGTAAAAAGTGGGATAGATATCACTCAAAGGATATTTTACCAATGTGGGTTGCTGACATGGATTTTGAGTCTCCTGTTTGCATCAAAAATGCTCTTAGAAGATATATTGAGCATGGTATTTATGGTTATCATTCAGAGCCCAAAGAGTTAAGGGATACTCTAAAAAAATACCTTAATAAAAAAGGTTGGAATATTAAAAAAGATTGGATTGTCCTTACTCCATCTGTAGGAGCTCCAATCTATAGTATTTATGATCTTATTCCTAAGACTTCTCAAGTAATAGTACCAACTCCAATATATTTGAATTTCTTAAAAGCACCAAAACATCTTGGTAGAAAAATAGAAAAACTTCCAATGAAGACTGAAAACGGAAGACTAATTATTGATTTTAAAAAATTATTATCTACAGCAAGAAAGAACTCATGGCTAATGTTTGTTAATCCACAAAATCCTGGTGGGACTGTCTACTCAAAAAATGAAATTAAAGAACTTGCTAAGATTATCAATAAAAAAAATATTACAGTTTTTTCTGATGAGCTGCATTGTGATCTAATTCTTAAAGAAAACTTAAAACATACACCCTTAGGATCTATAAAAGAAATTGAAAATAATGTTATTTCTTTTTACTCAGCTTCAAAAACATTTAATGTTCCTGGTTTAAATTGTGCATTTGCTGTTATTCCAAGTGATAAATTGCGAGGAGCTTTTAAAAAGAATGCTCAAGGCATTATTGATGATGCCAATATTACAGGACTCATAGCACTATCTTCGGCATTCAGCAAAGGCTGGAAGTGGCGAGATGATTTAATAAAATATCTAAATCTAAATCTGCAAATCTTATTAAAAACATTAGATAAATATCAAAATGCAGATCCTATAATTCCTGAGGCTACTTATTTATTATGGGTGAAAATTAAAAATCCTAAACAAAAAACTTACAATCACATTTTGAGGATTATGGTGTGGGTATAAATGATGGAATAGAGTTTGGAAAAAAAGACTTTATTAGGATTAATTTTGCAACAACTCGTCAGAATGTAAAAAAAGCATCGAAAAGAATAGAAGATGCTCTAATTAATTTATAATCTAATAATGAAAAGTGATCTTCGACTAAATTTAAAACCTAAGAGGGGATTCCTTCCAGATCATGCGCCTCTAAAATATGTTAGGTCAGACTCACAAACTAGATTTTTATCAGATCTTTCTAAAGAGGTTCCTAAGCTGCTATTAACAAGTTCACTGCCTCAGGTTATTGAATCACTGCCAGGCAACTTTTTTAATTTCAATCAAATGATTAAAAATGGCGATGAAAAAAGATTGAGATGCATTAATGCTCAACTGTCATTTTTGGCTCATGCATATGTTTATTCAAATAATAAACCAAGACGTAAGCTTCCTAAATCGATAGCTTCTCCATGGATCAAGGTATCAAAATATTTGGGTAGACCGCCTGTCCTCAGCTACGCAAGTTATTGTTTAGATAATTGGTACTTAATAGATAAAGATAAAGAGATTTCATTAGACAATGTAGCGCTTATTAATAATTTTCTTGGGGGTGTCGATGAGGATTGGTTTGTTACAATTCATGTATGTATTGAGGATGCTGCCTCTGATGCAGTTCGTTCATCAATTGCCTTGATTCACGAGACATCAGATTTAAAGATTGAAATGCATCTTAAAAATATCCTTAAATCTCTTGAGAAAGTAAATAAGATATTTAAAAGAATGCCTGAGAAATGCGATCCATATATTTACTATCATCGCGTTAGACCATATATTTTTGGATGGAAGAATAATCCTGATCTTCCAAAAGGTCTTATCTATGAGGGCTTTTTCAAGAATAAACCACAACAATTTAGAGGAGAAACAGGAGCCCAAAGTTCAATAATCCCGCTATTAGATGCACTTTTTAGTGTTAAACACAAAAAGGACTCATTGAGAGACTATCTAGAAGAGATGCTCTTATATATGCCTCCTGCTCATAGAGAGCTAATTTCTCAAACGAAAAAATTTTCAAAGATTGGGGTTTTTGCAAATGAGTCCATTAAGATTAGGAGATTGGTCAATAAATGCCTAGATCAAATGACGCAATTCAGATCACAGCACATAAGATATGCAAATGACTATATTCATAGCCAGTCTAGAAATCCATCTGAATTTACTTCTGGAGGATCTACTATAAGAGGTACAGGCGGCACTCCCTTTATGCGATATCTAAGAAAGCATAGAGATGAGACTAAAAGCTCAATTAAAAAATAAGGAAGAATATGTCTATAAGATTTGATGAGAAAGTTGTAATTGTTACAGGTGCAGGCGGAGGTCTTGGCAAAGAGCATGCAATAGAGTTTGCTAAAAGAGGTGCAAAGGTTGTGGTGAATGATCTTGGCGGATCAGTCGATGGAAGTGGAGCAAGCGACTCTGCTAATGCTGTCGTTGAGCATATTAGATCAAATGGTGGAGAAGCAATTGCAAATGGAGCAAGCGTGACTGATTTAGATGCTGTTAAAGAAATGGTTGATGAAACAGTAAAAAAATGGGGGAGGATTGATGTTTTAGTTAACAACGCTGGGATTCTTCGTGATAAAAGTTTCCATAAAATGTCGTTGGATGATTTTAATTTAGTTATGTCTGTTCATTTTGAAGGTACTCTTAATTGCACACATACGATTTTCCCAATTATGCGAGAGCAAAATTATGGAAGGATAATATTTACAAGCTCCTCTAGCGGAGTTTTTGGTAATTTTGGTCAATCTAATTATGGCTCTGCAAAAATGGCTATGGTTGGCTTAATGAATACACTCAAAATAGAAGGTCAAAAATATAATATACATTCAAATTCTATTACTCCAGTCGCTTACACAAGAATGACTGATGGCTTATTGCCTGATGAGGTTGGTGAAAGTCTTCAACCAGAGTTTGTAACACCTGCTGTCATTTACTTATCAAGTGAAGATGCGCCCAATGGAGCGATAATTTCTGCCGGTGCTGGAGTTTTTTCAAGAATCTTTATTCACGAAACAAATGGAGTCTCTCTTGGTATGGGAGATGAGATGACACCAGAAAATATAGCAGCTAGCTGGGAAGATATTTCCGATATGAAGGGCGCAAAGGCCCTTCAGAGCGGACCAGAGCAATCGATTAAGATTTTTGAAAAATTAAACCAAAGAGATTAGTTTATTCGTCAAAATTAAGCGCACCACCAGTTTGATATTCGATTACTCTGGTCTCAAAGAAATTCTTTTCTTTTCTCAAGTCCATGATTTCAGACATCCAAGGAAAAGGATTAGTTGCGCCAACAAATTCCTCTTCCAAGCCTATTTGAACAAGACGTCTATTTGCAATAAATTGCAAATATTCTTCCATCATGTTTGCATTCATTCCGAGTATACCGCGCGGCATTGTAGCGCGTGCATATTGAACCTCTAGTTCTGTTCCTTCCAGTATCATTTGAGCTGCCTCATGTCTCATTTGATCATCCCATAGATGTGGATTCTCGATCTTAATTTGATTTATCATATCGATTCCGAAGTTTACATGCATAGATTCGTCTCTGAGAATATATTGAAATTGTTCAGCTGTTCCCTGCATCTTATTTCTTCTACCCATTGAAAGTATCTGAGTGAAACCACAATAGAAGAAAATACCTTCAAGAACACAATAAAATGCAATTAGGTTCTTTAGGAGAGCTTTATCAGCCTCATCTGTTCCTGTTTGGAAGGAAGGATCTGACATTTCTTTTGTATATTTCAAGCCCCATGATGCTTTCTTTGCCACACTTGGTATCTCTCTATACATATTAAAGATTTCACCTTCATCCATCGCAAGGGATTCAATACAGTATTGATATGCATGAGTATGGATGGCTTCTTCTAAACTTTGCCTTAATATGTACTGTCTGCACTCTGGGTTTGTGATAAGTCTATAAATAGCTAAAACTAAATTATTTGCTACTAGTGAGTCAGCAGTTGAGAAAAAACCGAGGTTTCTTTTTACAATCTTTCTCTCATCTTCGGTTAATCCATCTTCTGATTTCCATAGTGCTATGTCAGCTGTCATATTGATTTCTTGTGGCATCCAATGATTTGCGCTTCCATCAAGATATTTCTGCCATGCCCAATCATATTTGAAAGGCACCAGCTGATTAAGATCAGCTCTGCAGTTGATCATTGCTTTATCATCAACCTGGACTCTACCTGATTGACCTTCAAGCTCTTCTTCGCCTTCGGAAGCATCAAGTTTTTCTATCGCTTCTTTGGCTAGCTGAGCTCTTTCTCCAGCTTTTACTGAGCTAGTTGCTTCATTTGGTACTGGCTCCTCTTTTTCTTGTACTGCTTGTTTTGCAGCTTCTTTAACAACTTCCTGAGGAACTTGTTTCGTTTTTTCTGTATTTTCTACTTCGTTGAATTCATCCCAATTTAACATTTTATTTCTCCTAATTTATTGACATGCTTCACAGTCAGGATCGTCTATAGAGCATGCATCCGGCACCGGTGCCGGCTCACCTAATTCTTGCGAACTTGTTGTTTCTGTTGAAGCGCTAACAGCATTTAACGCTCCTTGCTTAACTGTTGATTTTTCTGTTGTAGTGGCAGCTAGTGATCTTAAATAGTAAGTTGTTTTAAGTCCAAGCAACCAAGCCATTCTGTAGGTTACATCTAGTTTTTTACCGCTAGCGTTTGCAATATATAAATTTAAAGACTGAGCCTGATCTATCCATTTCTGCCTTCTGCTTGCGGACTCAACTATGAAGCGTGGCTCAACCTCAAATGCAGTCATGAATAGGTTTTTAACTTCATCTGGTATCCTTCCTATTTGAGCAAGACTTCCCTCATAGTATTTCAAATCATTTATCATCACATCATCCCAGAGGTCTAACGTTTTGAGTTTTTCAACTAGGTGAGGATTTATTATCGTAAACTCACCTGATAGATTAGATTTAACATATAAATTTTGGTATGTGGGCTCTATTGATTGAGTTACGCCGGTGATATTTGAAATCGTTGCTGTTGGCGCTATAGCCATTACGTTTGAGTTTCTCATTCCCTGATCTTTTACCTTTTCTCTAAGCTTGTTCCAGTCAAGTGTTTCTGACTCATCCACTTTAATATATTCATCACCTCTATTTTCTCTTAGGATCTTTATTGAATCTTTCGGGAAAATACCCTGGCTCCAAAGTGAACCTTCATATGTTTTATATGTTCCTCTTTCCTTTGCAAGATCTGAAGATGCGTTAATTGCATGGTAGCTTATAAGCTCCATACTTTTGTCAGCAAAATCTACAGCTTCTTGTGAATTATAGGAAATGTTTTGCATGTATAACGCATCTTGGAAACCCATTAGGCCAAGGCCAATTGGTCTATGTTTCATATTTGAATTTTCGGAGGTCTCAACTGAATAATAATTTATATTGATAACGTTATCGAGCATTCTAATAGCTGTAGTTACTGTTTGCTTTATTTTCTCTTCATCAAGCTTTCCTTCCTTCATATGCTGTTTTAGATTCACAGAACCTAAGTTACATACTGCGATCTCCTCGCTTGCCTTTGTATTGAGTGTTATTTCAGTACAAAGATTTGATGAATGAACAACACCTTCATGTTGTTGGGGTGATCTTAAATTGCATGAATCCTTGAATGTTATCCATGGATGTCCTGTCTCGAAAAGCATTGTTAGCATTTTTCTCCACAGTTCTTTTGCTTTTATTTTTTTGTATTGTCTCAGTTTTCCTTCTGCACCTAATTTTTCATATGCAACATATCTTTCTTCAAAGTCTTTACCTATTAAATCGTGTAGATCTGGTGTCTCACCTGGTGAAAATAATGACCACTCTTCATCATTTTGTACTCTTTTCATGAATAGATCTGGTACCCAGTTGGCTGTATTCATGTCGTGTGTTCTTCTTCTATCATCTCCAGTATTCTTTCTTAACTCCAAAAACTCTTCGATATCCATGTGCCAGGTTTCGAGGTAAGAACACATCGCTCCCTTTCTTTTTCCGCCTTGGTTAACTGCAACTGCTGTATCGTTTGCAACTTTTAGAAATGGAACAACTCCTTGGCTCTTCCCATTTGTTCCCTTTATGTATGAACCCAAAGATCTAACAGGTGTCCAGTCATAACCAAGTCCTCCAGCCCACTTTGAAAGCAAAGCCATATCTTGATACGCGGTAAAGATACCTTTTAAATCATCTGGCACCGTTGATAAATAACATGATGATAGTTGTGGTCTTACTGTTCCCGAGTTGAAAAGGGTGGGTGTTGAACTCATGTAGTCGAAACTTGATAAGAGGTTATAAAACTCAATTGCTCTTTCTTCTCTATTTTCCTCTTCCATGGACAGACCCATAGCAACCCTCATGAAGAAAACTTGTGGCAATTCATATCTTGTATCATCTGAATGAATAAAATATCTATCGTAAAGTGTCTGAAGCCCAAGATAGGTAAATTGGTTATCTCTTGTGTGATCAATAGCTTGACCCATTTTCTCCAAATCAAATGTTTTAAGATCTGGGTTAAGAATATCTAATTCAATACCTTTATCAATGTAGCTTTCAAGAGCTTTTGGATAATATTCTTTCATATCTCCATATGTTGCATCTTCTGATATACCTAAGAATTCTAGTGCTTCATTTCTGATCTGATCCATTAGGATTCGGGCAGTAACGAATGAGTAATTTGGCTCCTTTTCTACTTTTGTTCTCGCAGTCATTATTAAACTTGATCGCATGTCTGCCACAGAGACTCCATCGTATAGGTTGCCAATTGACTCTTCGAGGACAGCTTTTGGGTCAACATCTTGAAGGCCTTCACATGCATCAGTAATGATTGCTGACAATCTTGCAATATCGAGTGGCACAGTCTCGCCATTTTTCTTTGTTACGCTGATGTTTACTTCTTTATCGAGTTCAATAGTTTTTCGTTCTGTTTTTCCTCTTTTCTTTGCTCTTTCTTCTCTGTATAAAATATAACTTCTAGCGACTTGGTATTCTTCTTTACGCATTAACTGTAGTTCTACTTGATCCTGAATTTCTTCTATGTGTAATGTTCCTCCAGAAGGCATTCTTCTTGTGAAGATATCCATAATTTCATTTGTGGTCACCTCAACTTTTTCATGTATTCTTTCGCTTGCTGCAGCATTACCGCCCTCATTTGCTAGGAATGCTTTTGTTACAGCTACCTGTATTTTTTCTTTTTCAAAAGCAACGACTTTTCCATTTCTTTTGATCACCCTGAGCTTTCCTGGTGCTGCAAGATTAATGTCCTCCTGTATGCTTGGTGGCGTTGTCTTTATTTCCTTATCTGTTATCTCGTTCTTTTGCATTTCTTTTTTCCAAAAAATTCCCTACAAATTCAATTTATATTTATTCGGGTGAGGCAAGAATTATTATGTTTTTATGTTGCGCTTTTTAGATTTTTCTTAGCCTTCGTCCATATAATCAAATTGTGGATAAGAAATCAACCCCAAAAACACAATATATTGTGAATTTTTTACTTTTATTCACTATATAGTGTGTATATGGTGTAAAAGTTTTGTAAAAAAGTAGTTGATAAGATGTGGATAAATGTAAAAATAAAAAGATGAAATACATATTATCAATAGATCAGGGCACCACAAGCTCTCGTGCAATAGTATTTGATGAAAATCAAAACATAATATCTGAAGATCAAAAAGAATATGATCTGTTTTATCCAAATGATGGCTGGGTTGAGGCTAGGCCAGATGAAATACTAGCTTCTGTAAGAGAAACAGTCGACAAAGCTATCGACAATTCAAATGTAACAATAAATGCCTGTGGTATTACAAATCAAAGAGAAACTGTTGTTGTTTGGGAAAGAGCTTCTGGTAAGGCTATATATCCAGCAATTATATGGCAGGATAGAAGAACTTCAGAATTATGCAATGAGTTAAAAAAGAATAAAAAGCTTGAAAATGAAATAAGAAAAAAAACGGGCTTATTGCTTGATCCTTACTTTTCAGCATCGAAAATAAAGTGGATTTTAGACAATGTTGAAGGTGCAAGAATCAAAGCAAAAAATGGAGATCTATGTTTTGGAACAATTGAAACTTTCTTAATTTGGAACCTAACAGAAGAAAAAAACCATAAAACAGATGCAACAAATGCATCCAGAACCATGTTAATGAACTTGGAAACTTTGGCTTGGGATCAGAGTCTACTAGAAATATTTAATATACCAATAGAAATACTTCCTGAAATATGCTCATGCGATGATACTTTTGGTCACATCGACAAAGGCGATCAAAAGATTCCTATCACTGGAGTTATTGGTGATCAGCAATCAGCTCTTTTTGGACAAAATTGTTTTGATTTTGGTGAAATGAAAAGCACTTATGGAACAGGGTGCTTTCTGATGGTAAACACAAAAGATAAGATTTATAAATCTAATGCAAAACTTCTATCTACAGTTGGATGCAAGCTAGGAAATGAAACTTCTTATGCATTAGAAGGAAGTATCTTTTCTGCTGGTACTTCTATTCAATGGCTTAGAGATGAAATGAAGTTTTTTAATGACTCCTCAGAAACAGAAGAGCTAATAGATAAAAACTTTAATTCAAACGGTGTAAATTTTATACCTGCGTTCACAGGATTGGGAGCACCGCATTGGGTTTCAGATATAAGGGGGAGCATTCACGGTCTTCAGAGAGATAGTAGTAGAAAAGATCTAATAACTGCAGTTTTTAAAGCTATCTGCTTTCAAACTCTAGAGATCATAGATGCACTTGAACAAGATGGTGTCACTGTAAATGCTTTGAAGGTTGATGGGGGAATGGTTAAGAATAACAAATTTCTTCAATTGCTGAGCAATATTCTATCTACAGACATCCAAAAACCAGATCAGATAGAATCAACTGCTGTTGGTGCTTTTAAAATTGCGCTTCTTGGCTCTGGAATAAAAAAATTGAATGAGATTAGTGAAATTGGTGCATATGAAAAAATACATACACAACCATCATCTAAGCTTGCTGATGAGTATGATACTTGGAAAAGCTTTTTAACCAAAAATCTCTAAACCTAAGAGAGCACAAAATGCCTAGTTTCAATATTAGACATACCATGAATTTCATCATGAGAAACTATGATGCATATAATATTTTGATTCTTTATAAATTCTGAAATAATTTTTATTATTTCATTCTTGTTTTCTTTATCTTGATTTGAGATTGGCTCATCGACTAAAAGTATTTTTGGTTTTGAAAATAAGGCACGAGCAATTGACACTCTTTGCTGCTGTCCTCCAGAAATTTCATGGGGATATTTTTTAAGATGATCTGCTAATGACATGCTCCTTACTAATCTATTAAAAAATTTGTTATCACTTTCCCCTGCAAAAGTGATATTTGATTCGATATTCATATGAGGAAACAAGGCAAAATCTTGAAAAACAAAACCAATATTTCTTTTTTCAGGCTCAATAAAATGATTACTATCTGCTTGAGTAATATTATCGAGAACAATAGAGCCTGAGCTTGGTCTTTCTAGACCAGCAATTAGATTAAGTAATGATGTTTTTCCAACACCGCTTTCTCCAGAAACTATATTCAAGACACCAGATTGAAAATTAAAATTTATATCTTTAAGAACTTCTTCCTTCTCATAAGAAAAATTAAGTGATTTAAGAATTAAATTCATATTTTTATATGCCTCAATAAATGTATATATTAAACTAGCTTACTTTCTTCAAAAAGTTTTATGTATAAATATAAGATTTTCAACAACATCGCCTCCGAGGGATTAAATTACCTGCTAGATGAGAATTTAATTTTAAGTGATGATGATCCCGAAGCAATACTTTTAAGAAGCAAGGTTCTTGGTGAGGAAGACTTTAATAAAAATTTGCTTTGTATCGGAAGGGCGGGAGCAGGTGTAAATAATATTCCCATTGATTTAGCGTCACATAAGGGAGTGGTTGTTTTTAATACGCCTGGAGCTAATGCAAATGCTGTTAAGGAGTTAGTTTTATGTGGATTACTATTGTCTTCGCGGGGAATTATTCAAGGTAATTCTTTTGCAAAGAGTCTTTCAATAACTGAACCAAATGAGTTTAATTTAACTATTGAAAAGCAAAAAAAGAGCTTCAAAGGCTCTGAGCTCTATGGAAAAACGCTGGGAATAATAGGGCTGGGAGCAATAGGCTCAATGGTTGCTCAGTCGGCAAATGCTCTTGGAATGAAATTAATAGGTTTTGACCCATATATATCTGTAGATGCTGCTTGGCGATTACCAAAGGAAGTTCATAAAGCAGACTCTATGGAGGAGCTTGTTGGAACTTCAGATTTTGTCTCAGTGCACGTTCCTTTATTAGAAACTACAAAGAATCTCATTTCTAGCGACTTACTAAAACATTTTAAACAAGGAGCAAAACTTATAAACCTCTCCAGAGGTGGAATTGTTAAAAATAATGATGTTATTAATGCATTGAAAGATGAAAGACTAAGTTGTTTTGTAACAGATTTCCCATCATTAGAATTATCAGAAAGAGCTAACTCAACTGGAGATGTGATTTTATTACCTCATCTTGGAGCAAGTACTCTAGAGGCCGAGGTGAATTGTGCTGTTATGGCTGCAGAACAGGTAGTAGACTTTCTTAAAAATGGGAATATAAATAACTCTGTTAATTTTCCTAAAACAAAGCTAAGCAGATCAACGGACCATAGATTAGTCATTATTAACAAAAATGAGCCTGGCATGATTGGGAAGATTGCCGAATTTATAGCAAATGAGAAATTAAACATTAGCGATATGGTTAATAAGAGCAGGGAAGATATTGCGATAAATCTTATTGACCTAGATAGCAAACCAAAAGAAGAGTTGATACATTCTCTTCGAAAAATTGAGCATGTACTATCAGTGAGACAGTGTTAAAAACAACATTTTGTAAACCTTGTAAGCTAATTTAAATACTTGATGAATGTGTAACATTTGTTCATATTTGCCCACAAGGTATGAAGTAAAATTGATATTTAAATATCGTAAACGTTAAAAACAATAAACAAGGATACTAATTTTACTTAAACTACTGATATAAGGTTATTTATTATAAAATTGATCAATTTTTGATCAATCTTATCAAGACCCTTATTCTATAATGTTTTTTAATATAATATTAAAGTTATCCATAAAGTTATCCACAGATTCTGTGGATAAAATTTAAGTGTTTTATGAGTAAACTTTTTAAGGGTGTTGATATAAGTTGGAAACCATTCATCGAGAGTGAGTTTCAAAAGTCATACATGCAAGAAATTAAATCTTTCTTGATAAATTGTTCCCAAAATAATGAAGTAATATATCCGCATCCCAAAGATATCTTTAAATCATTAGAGTTAACATCCTTTCAAAGCGTAAAGGTTGTGATCTTAGGACAAGATCCATATCATGGACCCAATCAAGCTCATGGGTTAGCTTTTTCTGTTAAGAAAAACGTCCCAATTCCACCCTCACTAAAAAATATTTTTAAAGAAATATCAGAGGACCTTCATAGCAATAAAAGATTATCTGGAGATCTTACCAATTGGGCTAAACAGGGAGTTCTTCTTTTAAACACATGTTTGACGGTTTTTCCTGGGAGGCCTGGCTCTCATGCAAACCTAGGTTGGCAAAAATTTACTGACTCAATAATAGATGCAGTTGATACAAAGGATAATGTTGTGTTCTTATTATGGGGCTCTTATGCACAAAAAAAGAAAGATTTACTGCTGAACAAAAATAATTTAGTTTTGGAAGCTCCCCATCCCTCTCCATTATCAGCTCATAGAGGATTTTTTGGATGCAAGCACTTTTCAAAAGCGAATGAGTTTTTAAGGAAAAACAAGATTGAGGAAATTGACTGGTCTAGTTAGGAATAAAACTCACAAGCTTAAAAATATTCTCACCTGAGCTTATTTCTTTGAGAGTTTTTATTTTCTTTGAATCAATGTTTGTCTCATCTTGATACTCTATGGGGATAATTTCTTTTTTCTTTTTACTAAGGTGTTCCGTTCTAGCAATAACTTCTTGACCCCGAAAACAGCCCTTTTTGAAAGAAACATGGCTTTTATTCATCCCAAGGTCATGTGGCCTATGCATTCCTGAATCTGGGCAAGAAAACAAAAATTGACCGAGAAGTAAAATGTTTAACTCAAAATCTTCAATTGAAAGCAAACTGTCGCAACTGTCTTTAAAAATATTAATATCACAACATATTTCACCATTTGCTAATAAATAATCTTTTTCGGCTGTGTTGTTAAAGAATTTATAAGTGACCTCTCTTGTATTAGTTTCTATCTCAAGACCATAAAATTTAATAAACTTATTTAATTCCTCAATTAAAATATTTGCGCATGATTCGTCTGAAATAATTTCAATTCCATTAGCTCCTGAAACCAAAAATTCAGCTTTAATAAATCCCTTTTCATCACAGAGGCAAGATTGTATAAATTTTTTAGACTCTAGATCCTTCAGATCAGCAGTTATTTGTCCTTGAAGGAATTCAAATACTTTTTTTTCTTCACCAAGAAAAGAAATAACTTCTTTATTGATGGTAAAAGAGCCAGGTTTGAAATATGATTCTAGTTTTTTGATAATTACGAGTAAATTGTTTTAAATTATTTTATCCGATGGAAGCTGAAATAAATAGAATTAAATGGAAATCAAGACGAGGTATGCGCGAGCTAGATCTTTTATTTGAAAACTTTTTTAAATTTCATGCTTCAAAGATTTCAAAAACTGAGCTTCAAACATTGCGAGAACTTTTAGTATATGATGATCAATCCCTATTTGATTTTATATTTAAAGATAAAACCCTTGGCAATTTAAAACATGAGGAATTTATAAAAAAATTTCTAAAAAAATATGAAAAATAAAAGAACTTTTTGTGGTTTTACATGTCTTAATGATTGAGGTATGAGTAATGAATATTCCTCAAAAAAATGAAGCCTTGCTTTTAGAAAAGGCGAAAAAAGGAGATAAACAAGCATTTAATCTTATGGTAATAAAATATCAACCTCGCATCATGAGTGTTTTATATGGATTTTTAAAAATTCACTCGGATGCTGAAGACTTGACACAACAAACCTTTATTAAGGCATGGACCAACCTTGAAAAATTTAGGGGAGATAGTAGTTTTTATACATGGATCTACAGAATAGCCATTAACCTTGCAAAGAATTTTGTTAAAAAGCCATCAACACAAATTGAGAAAACATCCTTATCTATTGATGATCACCATTATGATCTTCCTGAAGATTTAGATCCATTATCTTTTATTTCAAACGAGGAGTTAAAGAGTGACTTAGATAATTTTATAAGCTCAATGCCTGAAAAATTAAAAACTGCTTTCATCCTTAGAGAATACGAAGGTAAGTCATATGAAGAAATAGCTACGGTCACTAATTGTCCTGTTGGAACCGTTAGATCAAGAATTTTTAGAGCCAGAGAAGAAATAGTTAATTATTTTAAAAAAGAAGTATATGAAACAGAATGATATAAATGAATTGATATCAGCTTATTATGATGATGAGTTGACCCAAAGTGAATTGAACTATTTACTTGAGGAAACTAGAAAGAATCCAAAGCTCTTATCTAAACTCAGTAATTACGGATTAATAAGCACAATTTCTGAAAAAAATGAGAAAGTTATTTCAATTTTTGACAATATTTCAAATTTTGTTCAGAGAAGATGGGTTAGCAATGGCTTAACTGCTTCGGCTGCTGTTCTTCTTACAATTTTATTTCTAAGTGACCCATTTGAATCAAGGTTCTCTGAATCAGACCAAATTAACTCTCAAATAAGAGATGCAATTGAAAGTGAAGAAGCTGCCAAAACTTTCAGTTTAATTGAAAATGATCTCATACCTCATGTCATGTCAATAATAGACAATAATGGCAAATCTTTTGGAGACGATCTTGCAATAGATCTATCACCAGTAGGCTTCAATCGATTAGATAACAATCCTGGCTATTTCGTTAAAGGTAAGAAGAAAATCCAAGTAAGGGTTGAGCCAAACACACTTGGCATTTCAGAAAATAGGTACTGGAAATCTGGTACCAAGCTAATTTATCTTTACCCAACAGTTGATGGGAAAATAATTTCTATTTACGGAGATTTATCAATTCAAGAGGTTGAAAAAATTATACCTGTCCTAATTAAATAACTCATGAAAAAAATTCTTTTTGTATTTCCAATATTTTTATTTTCTCTCATAGAGGCTTTTGATCAAAATATTCCTGATCTTGTCGAAGAGACTTCTCCTGCTGTTGTAAACATTACATCTAAAAGAGAGGTAACTTACTCAAATCAAGATTACTTTAGGGGAATGCCAGAAGAGTTTGAAAGATTTTTTGGAATTCCGAGAGACTTTGGTCAGCAACCCCAAACAAGAGAATCTGTTGCGTATGGATCAGGATTCTTTTTTAAAGAGAATTACCTTCTTACTAATTATCATGTTGTGAATGAAGCTACTGAGGTAATTGTATCTCTCACAGACAGAAGAGAGTTCATAGCTGAGGTTATAGGTGTCGATATGCTTTCTGATTTGGCAGTTCTTAAAATCGAGGGAGACGATCTTCCAGATCTTCAGATGGGGAGTAGTGATGAGCTTAAGGTTGGTGATTGGGTGATTGCAATTGGGTCGCCATTTAGCTTTGACTTTTCTGTCACTGCTGGAATTGTTAGTGCAAAAGGAAGAAGTATTCAAAACCAAAATATAGGCGGCTATGTTCCATTTATTCAAACAGATGTTGCGATTAATCCTGGAAATTCTGGTGGACCACTATTTAATCTTGAAGGCGAGGTTGTAGGCATAAACTCTCAAATCTATTCAAGAAGTGGGGGCTATCAAGGCGTTTCCTTTTCAATTCCTATTGATGTAGCAATAGAGGTTGCGGATCAAATAATTGCATCTGGTGAAGTTTCAAGAGGTTATTTGGGGGTGAGAATGGGTGATGTAGATTCAGACCTTGCACAAGCCCTTGGAATGAAAAAGCCTTATGGAGCATTAATTAACAGTATAGAAAAAGATGGTGCGGCAGATAAAGGCGGCCTTAAAACCGGCGATGTAATTATTGAGTTTGCTGGTGAAGAAGTTAAATTTGCTGGCGATCTCCCTCATATAGTTGGAAGAAAATTACCAGGAAGTAAATCAACTGCAAAAGTTGTTCGAAATGGTAAGACAATTAAGTTAGATTTCGAACTTGGTAAGCTTGAGAGTGCGGATAACACATTTGTTCCTGCATCATCATCTGAAACAAAATATCCCCTTGGAATCAAAGTTGAAGATTTACCAGATGATTTCGATGGTGCTGATTCCGGTGTAGTTGTATCTAAAGTAGATAATTCTGCTAGCTCAGCAACAAAGATTTTAGAGGGTGACATTATTACTGATATTCAATCAGGTTTTCAGAGATACTCAATTGAGGATTCTCAAAGCTTTGATGAAATTGTTTCTAAGTTTGAAAGTGGAGATAAAATAGCAATCTTTGGTCTTAGAGGTGGCTCAAGATTTATTGTCCCAATTACAGTTGATTAGATTTATCTCTTAATAAGAGGGGTTTTCATTTAAAATACCCTTACTTATGAAACACATACGAAACTTTTCTATCATTGCTCATATTGATCATGGCAAGTCTACGCTATCAGATAGGTTGATTGAGTTTTGTGGAGGATTGTCGGCTAGAGAAATGTCAAGCCAGATACTTGACTCTATGGAGATTGAGCAAGAAAGAGGTATTACCATTAAAGCTCAAGCAGTTTCATTAGAATATACACATAAAGATCAAACATATCTTTTAAACTTTATTGATACGCCGGGACACGTTGATTTTTCTTATGAGGTGTCTAGATCTTTGTCAGCATGTGAAGGTGCTTTATTGTTGGTTGATGGCTCACAAGGAGTTGAAGCTCAAACACTTGCAAATTGCTATACAGCTGTAGATCAGGGTTTAGAGGTAATTCCAGTAATAAACAAAATTGATCTTGATCAAGCAGATCCCGACAGAGTTAAGCAAGAAATTGAAGATATGATTGGACTTGATTCCACGACTGCGCCTCTTGTCAGCGCTAAATCTGGGCAGGGCGTAGAGGCACTTTTGGAAACCCTCATAGAAAAAGTTCCAGCTCCAGTTGGGTCAGTTGATGATGAGCTAAAAGCACTAATTATAGATTCATGGTTTGATCCTTATCTGGGAGTTGTTTCTCTAATAAGGATTGTTAATGGTGAAATAAAAGTAGGTGAAAAGGTTAAAGTATTTTCTACCAATCAAACCTATAAAGTTGAAGAAATAGGAATTTTTTCACCAAAAAAGATTAAGAAAGAAAAGTTATCTGCTGGAGAAGTAGGCTATTTAGTCTCGGGTATAAAAGATATTAAAGGGGCTCCAGTAGGAGATACACTGACATCTAATTTAAAAGAAGAAATACAACCATTACCTGGCTTCAAGACAGTAACCCCAAATGTTTTTTCATCGCTTTTCACAATTGATTCAGATGATTATGAGAGATTTAGAGATGCATTATCCAAACTTGCACTTAATGATTCCTCGCTAGTTTATGAGCCTGAAGTTTCAGATGCACTTGGTTTTGGTTTTCGATGTGGTTTTTTAGGTACATTACATATGGAGGTTGTTCGCGAGAGGTTAGAGAGAGAATATGATTTAGATTTAATTTCGACAGCACCATCTGTTCAGTATCAAGTTCTCAAAACAGATGGAGAAACTATAATTTGTGATAATCCCTCTCAACTTCCTGAACCTAATTTTATTGAAGAAATTAGAGAACCAATTGTTCGCACGAATATTCTCACTCCAAATGAATACGTGGGCTCTGTAATTACTTTATGTAATAACAACAGAGGTGTTCAAAAAAATATGGAGTACTTTGGAAATCAGGTATCTATAGTCTTTGAGCTTCCTCTTGGAGGCGTAATTATTGATTTTTTTGATCAGATTAAATCAATAACAAAGGGCTTTGCTTCAGTGGAGCACTCTTTGATAGGCTTTTTTAAATCTGATCTAACAAAAATTGATGTATTAATAAACAACAACAAAGTCGATGCACTCTCGATGATTGTTCATAAATCTTTTTCTAATAGGAAGGCTAGAGAAATTGCAAAAAATCTTCAAAAACTGATTCCAAGACAGATGTTTGATGTTCCGATACAGGTTACACTTGGATCAAAGATTATCTCGAGAGAAACGGTTAAGGCATATAGAAAAAATGTTACCGCTAAACTATATGGTGGTGATGTAACTAGAAAAAAGAAACTTTTAGAAAAACAGAAAGAGGGTAAGAAGAAAATGAAACAACTTGGAAGTGTCTCCATACCTCAAGAGGCATTCTTAAACTATTTTAATTCTGGCGACTAATGTTTGGATTGGATAAAGATACTGGTAATTTAATAATTATAATCTCAGTCATTGGGATACTGGCATGTGTTTGTCTTTGGCTTCTCAGAAGCTTAAACCTTGTTTTAAGGAGCTATGAAATTAGAACAGTTGAAAACTACTTAAGTTGGATAGGTGTGTCTCTAGCCTTTTTAATTTTGTTAATGATCTTTGTTACAGCTGGAGATCTAGGCATTCTTTTATTAATAGGTTCTATAGTAAGTTTTTTATTAATGCTTGCTGGGCTGGTTGCAAAAAATACAGAGATCACAAAAACTGGAAGAGGGTGGTTCCTCCCATTTTTTTTGATTTTCATATTGAGAACTTTTCTTTATGAGCCCTATCAAATTCCTTCTGGATCAATGATGCCTGGTCTCAAAGTAGGTGACTTCATTCTCGTAAAAAAGTTTACATATGGCATCAAAATCAACAGAACTGGTTCCCCTTTAGCTTTTGAAAAAGATCCTGAACTTGGAGATGTGGTTGTCTTCATTCCACCTCATGACCATAGACCATTTGTAAAAAGATTGATTGGCAAACCAGGTGACAGAATTACCTACATTAATAAGAAGATTTATATAAATGGAAAAGCTATAAGTCAAAAACTAATAAGTGAAGAAGACAATATAAGAATCTATCAAGAGCTAATTAATAATAAAACCATCCAAATACAACAAGTGATTACTCGAATTAATTACCCTGAGGAGTGGATTGTGCCTGAAAATAAGTATTTTGTAATAGGTGATAATAGAGATAATTCAAATGATAGCAGATACTGGGGATTTGTACCCAAAGAAAACTTTATGGGGACGGCAGACTACATCTGGATGTCTTGGGAATGCTGGACATGCATACCATCATTTAAAAGAGCAGGTAGAATTAATTAATGTATCAGAAGCTTTACGAGCAAATTAATTACTCTTTTAAAAATGAGGAAATATTAGAATTAGTTCTTTCTCACAAAAGTACTGGTGATAAGAATAATGAAAGATTGGAGTTTCTTGGTGATGCAATCCTCGGAGCTGTTATATCAGAGGATTTATATAATAGATTTTGTGATATTCAGGAGGGAGACTTAACAAGAATCAGAGCCTCACTTGTAAAAGGTTCGAAACTTGCTGAAAAAGGCAAAGATCTGGGAATTTTATCTCTTGCCAAGCTTTCAAAAGCTGCTAAAAATTTATCAGACATTGAGGGTTCCTCAATATCAGAAACTATTTTTGAGGCGTTAATAGGAGGTATTTATCTAGATTCCTCTTGGCATGATGTAAAAAGAGTTATTTTATTTCTGTATAAAAAAGATCTTGAATCAATAAATATTAATGATTCATTCAAAGATCCAAAATCAGAACTGCAAGAATATCTTCAATCTATTGGAAAAGAACCATTGGAGTATAAATGTGAAGGATTTCATGATGGCAATCAAGAGATCTTCAAATGCCATGCTTCTTTTGGTGAGAGAAAGTTTTTCGCTGATGGCAAATCAAAAAAGAAAGCACAAATGAAAGTTGCAGAGAAAATTTTGAAATCAATAGAATGAAAAATTTTTGCGGATTAGTTTCTATCGTAGGAAAACCAAATGTCGGTAAATCTACCTTATTAAATAAAATCATTGAACAAAAGATCTCTATAACATCTAGAAAATCACAAACTACTAGGAATAATATTCTTGGAATTAAAACAAAAGAAAACTTTCAAATGGTGTTTGTAGATACTCCTGGTGTTCACATGAATGCATCGAAGATTATGAATAAAGTGTTAAATCAAACTGCTTTGGGCGCAGTTCAGGACGCTGATGTAATTATTTTTATGATTCAAAGAAACAAAATCAATGCTCTAGATGAACTCATTCTTGAAAAATTAAAAGGCCTTAAAAATAAAAAGATTTGTGTAATTAATAAACTTGATCAAGTCAAATCTACTAATAGCTTACTGCCTCTTATAGAGCGGTTAAATAATGAGCATGAATTTGACGAAATTATTCCAATCTCAGCAAAAACTGGAAAAAATATTAGCGAGCTTGAAGATATCATCTGTAGAAATCTTCCTGAAAATAATCATCTTTATGATAGTGAAACAAAGTTTCTAGCAAAAAAATCTTTTATGGTTGCAGAGATAGTTAGAGAGAAAATTATAAGGTTTTTAGGCGACGAGCTGCCACACGAGATATATGTACAAGTTCAAAAGATTGATGATAAAAATAATATCATTAATATTGATGCAGATATTATTGTTGCAAGAGAATCACAAAAAGGAATTGTCGTAGGCAAAAATGGAGCTAAACTCAAAAAAATTGGTGAAACAGCTAGATTAGATTTAGAGAAATTCTTTAACAAAAAAGTTTTTTTGAAGACATGGGTCAAAACAAAAAAGAATTGGAATAATGATTCAGACTTTATTTCAAGTCTTGGCATTGGAAGCTTATATGAGTGAATTATGGCGCGATGCTTTTCTTTTGCACCAAAGGCCATATGGAAATTCGAGTGTTATGGCTGAAATGTTTACTTTGGATAATGGTCGAATATCAGTCATTGCAAAAGGAGCAAAAAAGCCAAAATCAAAGTTTTTTGGTGTTTTGTCTCCATTTTCAAAACTAAGAATTACTTATAGGGGAAAATCAGAATTGAAAACTCTTACAAACGTAGATAAAGAGGATATTTTTTCAGATAGTTTTTCAAAACTCTCTTATACACTTCTCTATATAAATGAACTATTAATAAAGATTCTCCCTCAGGGTGCCCCGCAAAAAGAATTATTTAATCTTTATGATAAGTTTCTATTAGAAATAAAAACTAGCAATGAAATCGATATTATTTTAAGGAGGTTTGAAATTGATTTGCTGGAAATGCTTGGTTATGGAATAAATTTCATTAATGAAGTTGATTCTGGTCAAAGCATAGACGCGGATAAATTATATGATTTTGTTCCTGAGTTAGGATTTAAGGAATCACCAAATGGTATTTTTAACGGTAAAGAGATAATCTCAATATCAAAATTAGATTTTGAGAACATAAATAAAAAGAAATTTAAGTCATTAACCACAATGGCAATCGGATATAGTCTTGATGGTGGCGATTTAAAAAGTAGACAAATTTTCAAGACTCTTAAAAAATGATAATCGGAACAGGCGTAGATATTGTTGAAATCGAAAGATTTATGAGAATGGATAATCTTGATGGGATTGCAAAAAAAATCTTACACTCTAACGAGTTAGCTGAATTCCATAAGAATAAAAATAAATACTTATTCCTTTCAAAAAAGTTTGCTTTCAAAGAAGCTTTTGTTAAAGCTATTGGTACTGGTTTAAGAGAACCCTTTTTCTTAAACAATATTGAAATAGTTAGAGATAAGTTAGGTAAACCCATGGTTGTTACTCATGATGAAGCAAAAAAGGAATTTGAGAATTTGGGGATAACAAAAGCGCATGTTAGTCTTTCAGATACGGAGCAATATGTAGTTGCATTTGTTGTATTAGAAAAATGAATACCTTTATTTTATTAGGACCCCCTGGAGCAGGAAAGGGCACTCAAGCAGATTTAATTTCAGCACATTTTGGTATTCCTAAAATAAGTACTGGCGATATGTTGCGTTCTGCTGTTGCGTCAAAGAGTGATCTTGGAAATAGGGTTGAGGATATCCTTAACTCCGGCAAACTCGTATCAGATGATATTATTATTGAATTAATAAATGACCGTATCAATCAATCAGATTGTAAATTAGGATATCTTTTTGATGGAGTTCCAAGAACACTTGGTCAAGCAGATCTTTTTTTACAGAATGATATTGGGGTAAAAAAAGTAATAGATATTTCACTAGATGATGAATTAATCATAAAGAGAATGTCAGGAAGAAGATTCCACATAGCATCGGGTAGAAGCTATCATATTGAATTTAATCCTCCAAAAGTTGATGGCATAGATGACGAAACGGGAGAACCCCTTATTCAAAGAGAGGATGATTTTCCTGAGACCGTAAAAAAAAGGCTTGAGGTTTATCATACTCAAACTAAACCACTTACAGATTTTTACAAAAGAAAGGCCTCAGAGGGCATTATGAGCTTTATCTCAATTAATGGTAATCAGTCAGTAGACGAAGTCTTTAGCGAAATTAAGACTTATTTATAAAAATGAAAATAATTTCTTATGACGGCTCTATGCAAGAAAAATCATCAATGTCAGCTCTATTAGATAATGATATTAAGACTGAAATAATTGAACATGGAAAAAAAACAAGGCCTTCTTGGGAAACATTTTTTAAAAAATTTAATCTTCGGCATAAAGATTTATCCGACATTGATCTTTTTCTTATTTGTATTGGTCCAGGATCTTCCTATACAGCTGTTCGATCATCAGTCAGCTTCTTCAAAGCCTTATGCACTGGTTTAAGTAAGCCCTTAGCCGGTATCAGCTATGATGAGCTCAGCAATTTTAGAAAAAAAAATAATGGTGTTGTTAATATAAACTCAGTTGACATGATAAATCTCGCCAAACTCAATATCGAAGATTATTTAGACTCAACTCCTTCTTCTGTAAATCCTGTTCATGATGAAAGAAATAATTTTAAAGAAATGAATGTCTGATATTGTTTTAAGTCTGATGCTTGGTATTATTCAGGGCCTCACTGAATTTCTTCCTATATCAAGTTCGGCCCATCTTCTTATACCTACTCTTTTATTTGGAGCAAACGACTTAGGGTTAGAATTTGATATTGCAGTTCATGCAGGAACTCTTTGTGCTGTTATCTATTTCTTTAAAGATGATATCAAGGTTTATATATCATCAATATTCAACTCTTCCAGTAGTTATGAAAATGATAGAAGAGTTGCTATTAATTTATTAATTGCAACAGTACCGATAGTGTTGGCAGGAATATTTCTTAACGACTTAATTTCACAAAGGTTAGTAACTAAAGAACTTATTGCATGGTCAAATATTATCTTTGCTTCACTGCTTCTATTAAGCTTTTACTTATCGAAGAAAAATAAAGATATATTTCATTTATCTATGTCAATGAGCTTTTTTATAGGCTGTATTCAAATCTTTGCATTAATCCCAGGAGCCTCAAGGTCAGGAGTTGTAATCATGGCTTGTTTATTTTTAGGATTAAACTTAAAAGATTCCTCAAGATTTGCGTTTCTTTTGGCTATTCCAACTATTTTGGGTGCATTGGTATTTTTGATTAGCGATTCAATTTCAGCAAATTTGAATATTTTTAGCATTCAACTATTCATTGGATTCATAACCTCTGCACTTGTTGCCTTCTTTACTATTAAGTATTTCCTTCAATTTGTTGATCGCATTGGTATGACACCTTTTTTTATATATAGAATCTTTTTAGGCCTGTTACTCATAATTCTGTGAAAGAAGAACATTTCTTTTATATAAATAACATTCTTCACTATAAGATTAGTAACAATGAAAGTTTAAGCTTTGATTTTCTTAAAGGTAGATTATTTAATCGACTGAAAAAGATTGAACATGAATCATTAATTAAGAAAGCTATAGGTAAAAATAAAGTTAAATTAAAAATTTTTGACGCCACAGCAGGATCACTTATTGATTCAATAATTTTTTTAAAGCTTGGTCACAGAGTTGTTGCATGTGAACATAGCAAAATCCTATATAGGCTTTTAGATGATGCAATTTTAAGAGCTAAAAAGGAATATGATTTTTTTGAAAATCTTACATTTGTAAACTTAGACTCAGCTAAAATCATAGATAATCACAAAGATTCAGATATTTTTTATTTTGACCCAATGTTTAAAGACATAAAACAAAATGTAAAACGGTCAGGAACCCTCCAAAAAATAGGAAACATTTTGGATCTTGAGAAACTTGAAGACACAAGCATCCAAATTTTTGATCAGTTGCTAAAAAATAAATATAAAAAGATTATTGTTAAGAGACCAATCAAGAGTAACCCACTCAACGAAAAGATAAATTATCAAGTTAAAGGAAGAGCAATTAGATATGATATTTATGTTAAAACTTAATGATGGTGCCCCATATCTGAGTCGAACAGATACTCCCGAAGGAACGCGATTTTGAGTCGCGCGCGTCTACCAATTCCGCCAATGGGGCAAGTTGCTAATTGTAGCTAACTATTCATTCTTTTAAAATTAGCAATTTATGAAAACAATAGAATTTGATTACGACTTACCCGAAGAGTTAATAGCAGCTTATCCTTGCAAAGATAGGACCAAAAGCAGGCTTCTTGTTGACTCTAATCCTGAAGACCACAGAATCTTTTCAGAAATAGATAGATTTATAAATAAAGATGATTTATTGATTCTGAATAATACCTCTGTTTTACCAGCAAGATTATTTGGAAAAAAAGAAACTGGTGGGGAAGTGGAAGTTTTTCTTGAGAGAATTATTGGTGAAACTACAGCACTTGTTCAAATTCGGTCTTCAAGATCACCTAAACCAGGTACAACTATAGTCGTTGAAAATAATGAGCATTGTTTTAAATTACTGTGCAAGGATCGTAAAGACGAATTCTTTATTATTGATTTTCAAGACGACCCAAAAAAGGTATTTAATTCTCTAGGAAAAATACCGTTGCCACCTTATATAAAAAGGAAAACTGAGAAAGAGGATAGCCACAGATATCAAACTGTATATGAAAACAAAAATTATCAGGAATCTGTTGCTGCACCTACAGCAGGGCTTCATTTTGATAACTTATTATTAAGAAAATTAAAAAAGAAAGGCACAAAGATTGAATATATTAATTTGACGGTTGGGGCGGGAACTTTTCAACCAGTTAAAGCAGAAAACATCACTGATCACAAAATTCATAGTGAGTACATTAATGTTTCGAAAGAGCTCGTTAACGAAATAATAAATACTAAAAAGATTGGTGGAAATGTAATAGCAGTTGGGACAACTTCGTTAAGGGCCATAGAAACAGTATTTTCAAAACAATTAGATGAATATGATGGGTTAACAGATATTTTTATTTATCCAGGATATGAATTTAAAGCAATTGATAAGTTAATAACAAATTTTCACTTACCTAAATCAACTTTACTAATGCTTGTAGCTGCATTCATAGGTTTTGATAGAATGAAACACTTATATGAAATAGCAATCAAAGAAAGATACCGGTTTCTTTCTTATGGCGATGCAACGTTTCTTACTAGAAAATGAAATACAAACTTTTAAAAAAAGATGGTTATGCAAGAAGAGGTTTCCTTGAACTTCAACACGGCGACATTCAGACACCTGTATTTATGCCTGTTGGCACAAATGCAACAGTTAAGGGTTTAACTGTTGAAGATCTTGAAGAAACAGGCTCACAAATAATTCTTTCTAATACATATCATTTAATGCTCCGTCCGGGAGATGAAATCATAAAAGATTTAGGCGGTCTTCATAGTTTTTGTAATTGGCAAAAACCTATCCTTACTGACTCAGGGGGCTTTCAAGTTTGGAGTTTAGGCGATCTTGCAAAAGTATCAGAGAAGGGAGTAAGTTTTAAATCACCATATGATGGAAAAAATATATTTATGAGTCCAGAAGATTCCATACAAATTCAAGAAAACCTTGGATCAGATATTGTGATGGTATTTGATGAATGCACAAATTATCCATCTACTAAAAAAGTTGCACAACAATCTATGGAGCTATCAGCTAGATGGGCTGCCAGATCGAAAGATGCTCATAAATCTCAATCAGCATTATTCGGGATTGTTCAGGGAGGAATGTTTGAAGATTTGAGAGAAGAATCACTAAACCTTACTCTGGGATGTGAATTTGATGGCATTGCAATTGGAGGATTAAGTGTTGGAGAACCCAAGGAAGAAAAAACCAAAGTACTGAGGCATTTGTCAAAAATTCTTCCAGATGATAAGCCTAGGTACCTTATGGGAGTTGGCAAGCCTGAAGATATCGTTGAGGCAGTTTTCTTTGGTGTTGAAATGTTTGACTGCGTCTTGCCTACACGTAATGCAAGGAATGGACAGCTTATAACAAGCACAGGCGTTATAAATATAAGGAATGCGAAATATAGAAATGATGATTCTCCCATAGATGATAATTCAGATTCTAAGGTGTGTAAGAATTACTCAAAAGCTTATTTACATCATTTAGATAAAACTAATGAAATGCTTGGATCAATGCTTGCCAGCTACCACAATATTTATTACTACCATGAACTTATGAGGCAAATAAGGCAGTCAATTGATGACGATATATTCGTAAACTTTGCAAAAGACTTTTATAATAGTCGAAATTTACCAATTCCAGATTATTTGGAGGGCTTATAAATGGAATTTTTCCCACTGTTATTTTTACTTTTTTTATTTGCTTTGTTGTATTTCACGACAATTAGACCACAACAAAAACGTCAAAAAGAAATCAATGCAATGCTTGATGCACTTGAGAAAGGTGATGAGATATCAACTGCAGGAGGAATTCTTGGTAAGGTAAGAAATATTAAGGGACCTTATGTGGCAATTGAAGTCAGCGAAAATGTAACTTTCAAGATTCAAAAGACTGCTATTGCAAATACTTTACCTAAAGGAACTATAGATTCCATAAATAGCTAATTTATGAATAAATTTCCGACATGGCGCTACTTTGTAATTATTGCAGTGCTAATGCTTGGGATACTTTATGCTCTTCCTAATCTTTATCCGGCGCAACCTGCAATCCAGGTAGCTTATACAGATTCGTCTAAATCTGCAGATCAATCGTTACTCAATACAATCCGAGAAGAAATTGCTAAGCAAGATATAAAAATTTCAGAAATTAATCTCAAGAATAACAACATTGTTGCTCAGTTTTCTTCTGTAGAAGATCAACTTGTAGCTAAAACAGCCCTTCAGAAGGCTTTACTTGACAAAGTTATTGTTGCATTAAAGCTTGAGCCTACTACTCCAGAATGGTTAGCATCTATTGGTGGACGACCTCTTAAACTTGGTCTTGACCTGTCAGGCGGTGTTCATTTCTTATTAGAGGTAGATGTTGAAACGGCTCTGGGTGATAAAGTTGATGGCCTTTTAAATTCCTATAGAAAGAAATTTAGAGCTGAAAACATAAACTATATTTCTTCATCAATTTCAGGTGAACAGGTTACATTTAAATTTAAATCTAATGAGGATTATGAAAAAGCGTTAGATATATTCCTCACAGATACCCTTACTCCTACCGGATCTCAATTTGATTTAGTTGAGCAGAGTAATATCTCAACTTTAAAGGTAAGTTATTCAGATACAGCTATTAAAGAGCTGCGAGATTATGCAGTTAAGCAAAACTTAATGACACTTAGAAATAGAGTTAATGAACTAGGGGTATCAGAGCCAGTTGTTCAGCGACAAGGGGCAAATAGAATTGTTGTTGAATTACCTGGTGTTCAAGATACTGCAGCAGCAAAAAAGATTATTGGTAAAACAGCTAACTTAGAATTTAGACTTGAAGCAAAATCTAATGCATCACGTCTGAGAAAAACTGAGTTTGAGTATAAAGACGAGAGATATGGAACAGCATTTTTAGAAAATGATGTAATTGTTACCGGCGATAGAGTCACAAATGCTAATACAGGTTTTGATGAGAGTGGTTTTGCTCAAGTAAACATTACTCTGGATATGCAGGGTGGAAGAGCCATGCAGCGAGCTACTAATGGCAATGTTGGCAGAAGACTTGGTGTCTTATTTGTTGAGCAGAAAAGTAAATCTACACTTGTTATAGATGAGTTCGGTAACGAGGTGATTGAACAAACCTCATACATAGAAAAAAATATAATTAATCTTGCAACTGTTCAAGCTGTTTTAGGAACTAATTTTAGAATCACTGGTGTTGGCTCACCACAAGAGGCAAGTGAACTTGCATTGTTATTAAGAGCTGGTGCTTTGGCCGCGCCAATGAAATTTGTTGAGGAAAGAACTGTAGGGCCTAGCCTTGGGAAAGAAAATATTGAACTAGGTATGAGATCAGTAATGATAGGGTTTTTAATGGTTATTCTTTTTATGGGCTTTTATTATCGATTATTTGGATTAGCAGCAAACGTAGCACTTGCATCCAATCTTGTTCTTATAACCGGGATTATGTCTCTGCTTGGTGCAACACTTACATTGCCGGGTATTGCTGGAATAGTTTTAACAGTTGGTATGGCTGTAGATGCAAACGTTCTAATATTTTCAAGAATTAGAGAAGAGCTCAAAGGTGGTAAAAATCCGCATCAGGCAATTCAAGATGGCTTCTCAAGAGCATTTATAACAATCTTTGATGCCAATGTAACGACTCTGATTGCTGCATTAATTTTATATGCGATTGGTACAGGCCCAATTAAGGGATTTGCTGTAACTCTTTCAATTGGGATCATTACGTCAATGTTTACTGCAATAATGGGAACAAGAGCAATTGTTCAATTAATTTATGGGTCTAAAAATATTAAGGAGCTTAGAGTTTGATGAATATTAATTTCATGCGATTTAGAAAGATTGCAATTACTATTTCATTAATTTTGTTTGTAGGCTCAATTGGATCTATTTTCATGAAAGGTCTTAGTCTTGGCTTAGATTTCAGCGGAGGAACACTTGTTGAAATCCAGTATGAGGATTCTGTAGATCTTTCAGAAATTAGAGCTGTTTTAAGTGAAAATGGCTATGAAGATTTCCAAGTTGTTAATTTTGGTTCTAGTTTAGATGTCCTTATAAAAATTGCTGATCAGCCTGGTAATAGTTCTCTTGGTGATCAAATATTTGCTTTGTTATCCTCAAATAATTTTGAAGGAGAGCTCAAACGAATTGAATTTGTTGGTCCTCAAATTGGGTCAGAACTGAGAGACCAAGGTGGCTTAGGGATGCTTGTTGCTCTTGGAATGATCTTGCTCTATGTAGCTTTTAGATTCCAATATAAATTTGCTTTGGGAGCTGTAGCAGCGCTAGGACATGATGTGGTAATTATCTTAGGATTATTCTCAATTTTTGCTTGGGATTTTGATCTTTCCGTCTTAGCTGCTCTTTTAGCGGTAATAGGTTACTCACTTAATGACTCAATAGTTGTATCCGATAGGATTAGAGAAAACTTTAGATCAGAGAGGGCTCTAGGTTCTGAAGATTTAATAAATCTCTCTCTTAATCAAACTCTAAGTAGAACAGTGATTACGTCTTTAACGACTTTACTTGTTTTATTCGCACTATTTTTCTTTGGCGGTGATGCTGTAAGAGGATTCAGTTTAGGTCTAATTATTGGGGTTCTAATTGGAACATATTCATCACTTTATATTGTTACAACAATACTTATTTCATTAAATTTATCTCAAGAAGATATGGCTGTGCCCGATGTTGAGGGTGCAGAATTTGATGATATGCCCTAAGTCTTACTATCTAAATTGGATTCAACAGCTTGAAGTATTGGCTTAAAACATTTTGGCGAACAGCAAACAATATTCTCGCTGCCATGATACTTTGGACTTCCATAAAAGTCTGAAAGAAGGGCTCCAGCTTCTTCGGCAATAACTATTCCTGCAGCAACATCCCATGGCTTGAGGCCATTACCCCAAAAACCATCCAATCTTCCAGCAGCAATATAAGCTAAATCTAGAGCAGAACAGCCAGTTCTTCGAATGGTAATCTCATTTTTGTAAAGCTCCATAAAAGTACCAAGCAAGTTATATTTATAATCCTGTTCCGGAGTGCTGCGTGAACTACAGCTCAATAATGCATCTGTTAGGCTTTTTTGATCACTTACCCTTATTCTTTCTCCATTTAACTGAGCACCTTTACCTTTTGATGCAGAAAATTCCTCTCTTCTTGTTGGATCAATTATGACTCCATGAGTAGGTACTCCATCAACTAAGGCACACAGGGAAATACAGTAATGAGGGAATCCTTTAATAAAATTTGTAGTTCCATCAATTGGATCAAGTATCCATGTCACATTTGAGTTATTAATTTCTTCACCCGACTCCTCACCTAAGAAATTATGCTCAGGATAATAAGATTTAATATCTTCAAATATTATTTGTTCAACTCGTCTATCAACTTCAGTAACATAATCAGTAGATCCTTTTTTTTCTACCTTAAGCTTGTGAAGTTTTTTTACTGCAAATTCTAACTCTACTGCTCCTTTTCGGGCAGCCATAAGTCCTATATTTAATAATGCTGGTTGATTCATCTCGCATATTGTAATGGAAATATTCATAATAACGATATGAATGACATAAAAAATCAGATTGACATTGTTTTAGTGGAAACTTCTCATCCAGGCAATATCGGTTCTGTTGCAAGAGCAATGAAAACAATGGGCCTCAAAAATCTAATATTAGTAAATCCAAAAGACTTTCCAAGCAAAGATGCATTTGTCTTATCTGGCAATGCGCAAGATGTAATTGAGCAGGCAATTGTTGTTAAAACTCTTGATGAAGCTTTAAGAGAAAGTACTAATATTTACGCTACCTCAGCAAGAACACGAACTATCTCGTGGCCAATTATTACAGCAGATGAAGCTGGTATAGAGATAAATAAGAATGTTAATAAAGATTCAAAAACATCGATAATCTTTGGAAGAGAGGATAGGGGGCTAACTAATGACGAATTACAAAAGGCTAATAAGCATATCTTGATTCCATCAAGCGAAGAGTATCCAGTTCTAAATATTGCAATGTCAGTTCAAGTTATCGCTTATGAGATTTTTAAAAATTCTGATAATGAAATTGATACTGAGTGGCAAGATTATCCGGAACTTAATTCAAAGGAATTAACAATGCTTATAGATCACTTCATTGATACAAGTTATAAACTTAATTTGTTTGATGAAGAGAATGCAAAAAAAATTCTTGTCAGAATTAAAAGAATGTTTACACGATTAAAACCTGACAAGATGGAAGGCAATTTTCTTCGTGGATTTTTAACAAGAGTTAATAAAAAAATTAAGTAATCAATATTTGAAAGAAGCCTTTAAATGATTATAATTACGGCTCCTGTCCCGTTCGTCTAGAGGCCTAGGACACCGGGTTTTCATCCCGGCAACAGGGGTTCGACTCCCCTACGGGATGCCAATTTCTTAAAAAGCCCTTTAATTAGGGCTTTTTTATTACTTATTCAGGGAAAATGTATATTATTAGGACATACCTTTTTTATAAAATGAATAAGTTTTTATTTATATTAAGTATTTTTTCTTTTAATGCTTTTACAACCAATCTTGATACTAAGAATTCACTCATTGAATTTTATGGAATATCAAATACTAAGATCAACATTGTTATCAAGGATAATATAGATATTCAGGGCAAAGTTACTTCTGCTGGCTCGCTTGCTCTTGAAAAGAATATTGCATCAAAAAATGCTTTTATCATTCAAAAGCTCATCGATGCTGATTTTCATATAGCTGGAAAAGCAAATTTATCCGAATGGGCTAATTTTAGAAGTGAAGATTCTGTAAGTGGCTGGTCAAGCTATGGAGGCCAAACAAAACATTTCTTAAATACTGAATATAATCCATGTGGATCAAGTTCTGGGTCTGCTGTTGCAGTTGCAATTGGAATTGTAGACATAGCTATTGGAACAGAGACTAATGGATCAATATCTTGTCCATCTTCAGTGAACGGAATTGTTGGATTTAAGCCTACTGTTGGTCTTGTGAGTAGATCGGGAATTATTCCTATCTCAAGCACTCAAGATACCGCAGGTCCAATGGGTAAATCTGTCGATCTGGTTGCTAAAACCTTACAGGTTATTGCTGGATATGATCCATTAGATCCAGCCACCCAAGATATTCCAGATGATTTAGATTTAAATTTTTCAAAAGATTTAGAGAATTCATCTATAGCAGGAAAAAGATTTGCTATTCTTCAATCTGACTCAAGTAATATATTAATTAAACCTAAGCTTGATGCGATAAAAAAAATACTCTCAGAAAATGGAGCAATATTAGTAGAAATTGAAGATACGAGAGAGTATCCAGGAGAGGACGAATATTTTCTTTTAAAATATGAATTTAAGCATGGCTTAGAAAAATATTTGCATTACGCATCAGAAAAAAAGAAAACACTTCAAGAAATAATAGACTTTAATGGGAAAAACCGTAAACGTGTAATGCCATACTTTGGCCAAGATATTCTAATTGCATCACTTGAGGCTTCAAAAGATGAAGAGCGTTACAAGACAGCAATTAAAAGAACTAAAGCAATTAAAGATCAGACCCTAGACTTATTCAATAAATATGATCTTGATGCGATGATTGGATTAACAAGAGGACCTGCTTGGAAAATAAATTATGATGGTGGTGATTCAGTAGCTATTGATAGATCAAAAAGTTTTGGTAATGGGGGTTTCGCAGCAATTTCTGGATTGCCTCATTTAACAATTCCATTCTTTGAAATAGATAACTTCCCAGTTGGACTTTCTATAATTGGTTATCCTTGGAGTGACAAGAAGGTTTTAGAAATAGGCGCTTTTTTAGAGGGAAAGAAAAAAGTTAATATTGACTATGAAATATCATCAAATGGGCTTTGTAAAGTTTATAGAGATGATACGTTAACGGGTTATTACTATCGTGTTTCTGATTGTGCTAATGATGCAGAATTTACACCCATTTATAAAAGAGCTGCTGAGTATCCAATGAGAGCAATGAGTAGAAATATTATGGGCTATTCTATTGTTATGTTTGATATTGAGAAAAATGGAAAGACCTCAAATCATAAAATTACAGAAGAGAAGTGTTTCAATATTAAAGCAGATGGAAATTACTATTGGTATGAGTCATCTGATGAGACAGTATACATGCCAATAGATTGTAAATATTTCAATAACAGCACTATAAAAGCTGCCAAGAGGCTAAGATATGAAAATAATTTTGGAGGAATTATAAAAGAGGTTGAACATAAGTTTACCTACCTTCTGAAGGACTAATTATGGAAACAACATTACTTTTCAAAACGACGCTTATTCTAACTTTTGAACTTGGAATTGCCTTTGGGTTATGTATATATTTGCTTAAAGCTGCAAAAAGGGCAGCCTTAGCCGAAAAACCCTTTTTTGGAGTTTATTTTAGACTTGCCGTGAATATGAAAAATGAAATTGATTTGATCCCAGATGCAACAAGAGTAATTGAATATCCAAGAACAATGCAGAAGCAAGTTATTAAACCAAAGGAGGAATGGAAGAATCCAAGAAAACAGGAAACTGAAGTCGTATTTGTAAATGCTGAAAATAGGGAAGAAGCAATTGCGTATCTTAAAGATGGCTTCTATGACAGTCTATTTATACCAAAAATAATTCAAGAGTCTTTTGGACTATGGTTGCTATCAAGTATTGCTCTTTTTATAGCATCTATTTCACCTCCGCATGAGAATTACCTCTTGTTAGGAATGTCCCTTTTTACATTCTCAAATTTATGCTTGGGTCCTCTTTTGGCCTGGATCATGTTGATGATGGATGAAAATGATGGAATAAGAGCTTTGAAAATAACTATAATTGTTACATTTTTAGCAGGCTTTATTGGTTACTCTGATTTTTATAGTTTTGCTCAAAATGGATATCTCATATTATTGATGTTTCTATTACTAACGGGCCTTATAATTTTGTCTCTAGTCAATATTATTAGAGGATTCTCAAGAGGCACATCTAGGTTAATAGCTATAGGCGGAGCAGCTTTATTCACTTTGTTCATAATTGTAGATTTCAATAGGTTAGTTTATCTTGAAGACTTAAATATTAATGACTGGAATACAGCTTTTTATATGTCATATACACTTTACTTAGATATTATAAATTTACTATTACAGATTTTAGATGCAATGAGTAACTCATAATGAATTCATCTTTTTTTAAGCTATTAAAGACATCAACATTGGTAACTTTATTTTTTTCTTCGATGTTGTTTTCTGATGAATATTTCATTATTGATGTTCGATCATTGGATGAAGTACAAACAGGAATTTTAGAGGATGCTATTCATATTGAATGGACCAAAATTAGTTCAGAAATAGATAATTTAAATCTTTCCAAAGATGATGAAATTTTTCTTTATTGCAGAAGTGGAAATAGATCTGGCAAAGCCCAAGTTATTTTACAAAATCTTGGATTTACAAATGTCTTGAATGCCGGAGGTATCAATGAAGCTGCCAAAAAGCTAGAAAAGAAAATAGTTAAATATTCAGATTAATTAATACTAATAAGTGATAAAATCTTCATATGAAATCTGGTAAAGATTTTGATCCAATCGAAACAAGAGAATGGATTGAATCACTCGATGATGTAATAGATGATCAGGGAACTGATAGAGCTTCATTTCTTCTCAATAAATTAGCTAAACATTTAATGGCTAAGGGTGCAGTCCCTTCATATAACTTAACAACACCTTTCAAAAATACTATTTCACCTGAAAATGAGGCTATGATGCCCGGCGATCTTTTCATGGAAAGAAGAATAAGATCATTAATTAGATGGAATGCTCTTGTAACGGTTTTAAGAGCTAATAAAAGTGATGATGAGCTAGGCGGACATATTGCTACCTTCTCTTCAGCTGCCATGCTTTACGATATAGGCTTTAATTATTTTTTTAGAGGACAAGAAAGTAAAAATGACGATTTAATCTATTTCCAAGGGCATTCTTCACCTGGAATTTATGCAAGAAGTTTTCTTGAGGGTCGCTTAGATGAAGATGATTTAGATAATTTCAGAAGAGAGGTTGATAAACCAGGACTCTCTTCATATCCACATCCCTGGTTAATGCCTGATTACTGGCAGTTTCCTGTAGTTTCAATGGGTCTTGGTCCCATATCTGCAATCTATCAAGCGCATGTTATGAAGTATTTGCATGCTAGAGGTTTGAAAGACTTAGGGGATAGAAAAATCTGGGGCTTTTGGGGAGATGGAGAAATGGATGAGCCTGAATCATTAGGTGCTATTGGTTTAGCTGCAAGAGAAAAGTTAGACAATTTAATCTTTGTAATTAACTGTAATTTGCAAAGGCTTGATGGTCCTGTGCGAGGAAATGGAAAAGTCATTCAGGAGCTTGAAAGACAATTTAGAGGCTCAGGCTGGAATGTGATTAAAGTAGTTTGGGGCAGATTGTGGGATCCTATAATTGCAAAAGATAAAACAGGAAATCTTCAAAAAATAATGGATGAGGTTGTTGATGGTGAAATGCAAAACTTTAAGGCAAAAGGAGGCGCATATACAAGAGAACATTTCTTTGGAAAGCATCCTGATGCACTGAAGCTTGTCAAAGGTCTTTCCGATGAGGAGATTTATAAACTTAATCGAGGTGGACATGATCCTTATAAAGTTTATGCTGCATATCACGAAGCAGTTAATCATAAAGGATCTCCTACAGTTATTCTCGCACTAACAACTAAGGGATATGGTGTAGGATCTAGAGAGGCGGACAATACTACTCATCAGGTAAAAAAACTTTCTTTAGATAATATAAAAATCTTTAGAGATAGATTTGATATACCAGTTTCAGATGAGGAAATAGAAAATCTTCCATATGTTCGTCCAAAAAAAGACTCTCCTGAAATCAAATACCTCAAAGAGACAAGGGAAAAACTTGGAGGACCAATTCCAAAAAGAAGGAAGCATAACGAAGTTCTAAAACTTAAAAATAAAGATGCTTTTAAGGTAATACATGATGGAAGTGGTGAAAGGAAAGTCTCTACAACTACTAACTGCGTAAGGATTATGAATAACCTTATTAAAGATGAATCAATTGGAGAGCGTGTAGTTCCAATAGTCCCAGATGAAGCAAGAACATTCGGAATGGAGGGAATGTTTAAACAAATCGGTATCTACTCATCTGAGGGCCAACTTTATGAACCAGAAGATGCTGACCAAGTGATGTGGTACAAAGAGTCTGAGACTGGAGTCATGCTTGAGGAGGGAATTACGGAAGCAGGATCATTTGCTGCATGGACTGCACTAGCAACCTCATACACAAATCATAATTTAACTATGATCCCTTTTTATGTTTTTTATTCAATGTTTGGATTTCAAAGAATTCATGACTTAGCGTGGGCTGCAGGTGATGCTCAGGCCAAAGGATTCTTAATTGGTGCAACATCTGGAAGAACCACCTTAAATGGAGAAGGTCTTCAGCATCAAGACGGGCATAGTCACATCTTATCTTCAACTATTCCTAACTGTAAATCATATGATCCAGCATATGGTTACGAATTAGCTGTAATAATTGAGCATGGCCTCAAGGAGATGTATCAAGATAAGAAAAATTATTTTTATTATTTGACGGTCACAAATGAAAGGTATGTCCAACCTCCTAAGCCAAAAGGAAAGAATACCGATATGAACATAATCAAAGGAATGCATAGGATTCGCGAGGTTAAAAATCCTAAGGTTAGATTGCTGGGGTCAGGTTCAATTTTAAACGAAAGCATTAAAGCAGCTGAAAAGCTCAATGATTATGGTATAGAAAGTGAAATTTGGAGTGTTACAAGTTTTAATATGCTGCGTAAAGATGGAATGGAAACTGAGAATCAAAATATTAAAAATCCAACTAGTAAAGCAAAAGAAGCCTTTGTAACAAAATCTTTCTCTGAAAATGAGATTCCTACTATTGCATCAACAGATTATATGAGAGCTTACTCTGAACAAATTAGACCATATATTAATTCTGCATATTACACGCTTGGAACAGATGGTTTTGGAAGAAGTGACAGCAGAGATAAGTTACGAGAATTTTTTGAAATTGATGCTAACAGCATTGTAATGACCTCAGCTTATGCGCTTCATAAAGAAGGAAAAATTGATAAAAAAGAACTTCAAAAGATTTATAAAGATATCAAGGTTGATAAAAACAAAATTTCGCCTTGGAATGAGTAAATGAAACAAATAATTAAAATTCCAAGTTTGGGTGATGCAGAAAATACTGAAGTCATAGAAATCTGTGTTAATCCTGGTGACAGTGTTGGTTCAGATGATTCAATTGTTGTTCTTGAATCTGAAAAAGCAGCTATGGATGTCCCTGCTTCAAAGCAAGGAGTCGTAAAGAAAGTTCTTGTAAAAATTGGGGATGAAGTTAAAGAGGGCGATGACTTTTTGGAAATTGAAGTTTCTGAGGAGGTAATCAAAGAGAAAAAATCAGATCAAAATAAGAAAGATGATTTGCAACATGACGAAGCTTCTAAAGAGGAGGTTGTTGTGGAGCAAGCTGTTGTAAAAGAGGATGTTGTTCAGGAATCAGATGAATCGCAAGAATATAAAACTTCCAAATCTGGAATTTATGCTGGTCCTGCAGTTAGAAAGTTGGCAAGAGAGTTTGGCATAAATTTGAATGAGGTTTTAGCTTCCGGTCCCAGAAATAGAATACTTAAAGAAGATCTTCATAAATTCGTAAAATCTAAACTCAAAGATTCTTCATCTGGAATTCCAAAAATGCCAAGTATTGATTTTTCTGAATTTGGTGATGTTGAAGAGATTGATCTTACAAAATTCCAAAAAACATCTGCTTTAAATCTCCAGCAATCTTGGATAACTATCCCTCATGTTACGCAACATGATGAAACCTCAATAGATGAGCTATTAGAACTTAGGAAATCACTTATTAAAAAATATAAAACAAAAGTCTCACCATTAGCATTCTTTGCAAAAGGTATATGCAGATTACTTGAAGAATTCCCTATGTTTAATGCATCTATTGATATGAATAGTATGAAGATAATCAAAAAAGACTTTATAAATCTTGGTATTGCAGTTGATACTCCGCAAGGATTAATTGTTCCAAATATTAAGTCAACAAATAAACTTTCTATTCAAGAAATCTCTAATGAAATAGGAAGGCTAGCTGATTTGGCGAAATCTAGAAAAATTAAAGTTGCTGACTTAAAGGGATCTACATTCACCATAAGCTCTCTCGGAAGTTTTGGAGGAAGATACTTTACTCCAATTATTAATCCACCTGAAGTTGCCATATTAGGCATTTCAAAAAGCTATGAATCGGTTTTGATTGAGGAGGGAAAGCCTAAAAAATCAGTTAAACTTCCAATATCTCTATCTTATGATCATCGAATTATTAACGGTGTTGAGGGGGTTAGGTTTACAACAAGATTTTGTGAAATTTTACAAGATGTTAATTTTTTTAAGGAGAATTTTTAAGAATTGCCTCTTTTGAACCATCATCATTGATTATAACAATCAAAGGTTCCCATACTTCTCCATCACATATAAAAGCAAGACATCCTTCAACCTTAAGCGAACCATCTTCATTTAGATAGAGGTTTGATTTATATGTGTTACCACTCCTAGGGTCATAAATTTTTCCTCCCTTAAAGATTTTTTGATTGTTTTCATTTATTTTAAAATTGCTGAGTAAATTTATCCCTACAAGAGTTCTAGAACGTAATTTTTTATCTTTATTTTCCAGGTCTAATAAACTCTCAGGATCAACTCCATCTTCCACGAAAATTGTCTCAATATTTGCACAAATGAAATCATCACAATTTTTTATTTTTACGATGGACCCAGAGGTTAACCAATATCCAAATATATTGGATTCTGAAAAGATATTTAAATTAAAAAAAGTTAATATTAAAAATAAAATATACTTATTCATGTTAATTATTCTTTGAGATTTATGCATAATTTTGTCACACATTTAGAATGTTCGAAAGTTGGGGATCATTACAAATATGATGAAATAAATAATTTATCAAAAATTAATAAACCACTTCTCGTTAAATATGATTTAGAAAAGATAAAAAACAAATTTTCAAGAAAAGATTTCATTCAAGATTTTTCACAGCTACCAGGATTTTGGAAATATCAATATCTTCTTCCTCTTGCAAACGTAAGTTCGGTTATTGATTTGGGAGAAGTAATAACACCACTAGTTAAAGTAAGCACGTTTCCAAATTTATTTTTTAAGGATGAAGGCAGACTGCCAACAGGATCTTTCAAAGCTAGGGGATTAGCTCTAGCAGTTGCAAGAGCAAAAGAATTAGGGATTAAAAAAATTGCTATACCAACGAATGGCAATGCTGGTGCTGCGCTTGCAGCATATGCATCTGCAGCAGGAATTGAATCCTATGTTTTCTGTCCAAAAGATACTCCTCCAATCAACATTAAAGAGGCAGAATTACAGGGTGCAAAAACATTTACCATTGATGGCCTTATTAATGATTGTGGCTTATTAATAGCAGAACATAAAGAAAAAGAAGGTTGGTTTGATATTTCAACATTAAAAGAGCCATATAGACTGGAGGGAAAGAAAACAATGGGCTTTGAACTAGCTGAGCAATTGAATTGGCAATTACCAAAAAATATATTTTATCCAACTGGAGGAGGTACAGGCTTAATTGGAATGTGGAAAGCTTTCAATGAACTAAAAAAACTAGGCTGGATCGATTGCGAATTTCCGAAAATGTTTGCAATTCAATCTTCAACATGTTCACCCATTGTAAAGGCATTTAACGAGGGAAAAGACTATGCTGATCCTTGGCTAAATGCTCAAACTTTAGCATCGGGTATTAGAGTTCCAGTTGCTGTTGGAGATTTTTTAATTTTACAAACTATTAGAGAATCAAATGGTTATGCAATCGCAGTTGATGATCAGGAAATAATAAGAGAAAGAGACAACATAGCTACTACTCATGGATTTTTAGCCTGTCCTGAGGGAGCCGCAACGTTGGCAGGCTATAATAAAGCACTCCAAATGGGACTGGTTGACGAAAATGAAAAGACAGTTTTATTTAACTGTGCAACCGGACTGAAATATCCTATGCCAGAAGTAAATAACAAATTTCATGAATAATAAATTTAGACTTTTAAATCCATTTTCTAAAAAGTATAAAAAAGTTTTATCTTTTGATGGTGGAGGTGTTAGAGCAATCATAGGAGTATATTTTCTTAAGAGATTAGAAAGTGAGTCATCAAAAAGTATTTTTGATTCATTTGATCTATTTATTGGAACAAGCGCAGGCGCAACAAATGCATTGATGCTGGGTATGAATGGATCAAGGGTTGATGATATTGAAAAATTCTGGACTGTAAAGAACTTAAAAAAAATAATGAACCAATCTCTAATAGATAAGACTTCAATCTTTCAAACAAGACCTAAGTATACAAATGAAGGCAAAAAGGAAATTCTTCATTACTTTTTTGAAAACAAAAAGATAGGAGATTCATTAAAGCCAGTGGTTGTGACTGCTTATGATTTAGAGGCTCGAAAACCTATCCTGCTCTCAAGTTATTCAGATCCAGAAATATCAGCAGTCCAAGCTGCAAACGCCTCAAGCGCAGCACCAATATATTTCCCAACAGCTAGCATGGAAGATGGAAGGTGGCTTATTGATGGAGGAATTGCTACAAATAATCCAGCCTTACTTGGGTATATTGAAGCTAAAAAACTTTTTGGTACTGATAACCTTAAGATTCTTGGAATTGGCGCTGGTTTAAATAAAAGAAAGATTAGTGGAAAGAATTCAAGAAATTGGGGAGCGCTTGGATGGATGCGTCATGACATTCTTGGAATTATGCTCGAGTCAAGTTTGCAGAATGAGATTTTGAAAGACTTAATCGGCGATAATTATTTACGAGTTAACTCTCCAATAGGAAATGTGAATCGAAGAATGGATGATATGTCACAAAGAAATTTACAGAGAATTAAAGAGCTCGCAGACGATTGGTGGGAAAAATTTGGTAAAAAGGCACTTAATTTAATAAATTCATAAACTATATGTATTACATTTGTTAAAACTATTGTAAACTCACGATTCATTTATTTTTTATAAGGATTTTTATGAATATTTACGTTGGAAACCTACCTTGGTCTATTGATGATCAGCAGTTAGAAGATCTTTTCAAAGAACATGGTGAGGTTACCTCAGCAAGAGTCATCACTGACCGTTTTACAAAAAGATCAAGAGGCTTTGGCTTCGTTGAAATGGAAAGTGGAGCTGAGGAAGCAATTCAAGCTTTAAATGATTCGGAAGTTGAAGGAAGAAAGCTTGTTGTAAATGAATCTAAGCCAAAAGAAGATAGGTAGATTAAATCATAAAAATATAGCTGAGGCTTGACATACAAAGCGTATTTTTATTCAATTGACATACATTTTACTCACTAGTTAGGGGAATACATGAATATAAGAAACTTTTTAGTATTTACTATGGTGCTTTTTGTTGCACCAAACTATGTTTTTGCGCAGGATAATGATGCAGCTACTGATGTAGAAGAGGTTATAGTAACTGCAACAAAACGTGAAACAAACTTAATGGAAACACCGCTCGCTGTATCAGTGATAACGCAAGAGCAAATGGCTTTGCAGGGTCTTTCCAGAATATCAGATCTCTCATCACTCGTACCAAACTTAGTAGTTGGTAACTCTGGTGAGGATTCTGGTGTATCTATTGCTATTAGAGGTGTTAGTTCTAATAATTATACTGAGCTTGGTGATCCAACAGTTGCTGTCCATGTTGATGGAATGTATACACCAAGAGCTCAAGCTGCATTAGCTTTAGCACATGACATAGAAAGAATTGAGGTACTTAGAGGACCACAAGGGACATTATTCGGTAGAAATTCAACCTCTGGTGCTGTTAACGTTATTTCGGCAAGACCAAAGTTTGGTGATGAAATTTCTGGAAGAATGGGCCTAAGACTTTCTGCTGATGGAAGAAATATGACAGAAGTTGATGGTTTTTTAAATATTCCTGTTAGCGATGAAATTGCTTTCAGAGCGTCTTTTAAATCTTCATTAGCAGATTCATTCATTAATCAAACAGTCGATAGATATGACTGGTCTCTTGATTACAATCGAGATGGAAAAATTGGCCAAAATGTTTCTGGTCCAGGTGGAGCAGAGCAAGGAACAGTAACTTGGGCTGATGGAAGAGATATAGTTGCTGATGGAATTCCAAATGTAGATCAAAGAAGAGCAAGGCAAGTCAATGCAAGTGATGCTTACTATAATGTAGATAACGAGGCTATGCGACTTGGGATGCTATATGCACCAGTTGATAAGGATTTTGAGTGGTATTTATCCTTTGATTCTTTTCAAGATAATGGAGCAGGATCAATTTATTTAAAAGATTGTGAGCAAGCAGAAATGTCTAGAGGAATGGAATATGATTTCTCTTGCGATACTGGTGCGAGCGATCCATTTCATGCTGCTATCAATAACCCAGGTGAACTAGATCTGTCTATTGAGACTGTAAGATCAGAGTTAAAGTTTCAGGTTAATGATAACGTTGTTGGCGAATTAAGAATTGCTGTTGGTGAGCATGACAGATATCAAATGTATGACGGAGATGGCGGTTTTCACACTTCTCCAACACATCCAGCTTATGGTTTTGTAAGAAATCATCCTGACTCAATGGGATTAAATGCTGATGCAGCTGCAGGTAATTTTGGAGGCCTATTTGGTCAACAATATGGATGGGGACCTAGAGTTCCAGTTTCAGCTGGTGTTGGATATAACAATGACGTTTATTATAGAAATACTGCATGGGAATTTGGTTATGATAATTGCCAAGTTGAATGGAATAACGGTAATCCTTTTCAATATGGGTGTCAGTACTCATTTTGGATGATGGATGTTGATAGAGTTGCTGGCTTGTTGGGATTAGAACCAAGTAACGGAGCAGCTGCGGCTCTTAATAATGCTGTAAAACCAATGTGGTTCGATGAGTTATACAGAACCATCCAAAATAATAAGTCCAATGTTCTTGAGTTCCAGCTAAAGTCTGATGGAGATGGTGATGTTCAATGGGTAGCTGGAGTCTTCCATATGGAAGAAGAAACATATACTAGATTTGATGTAGAGATGCCTTTCTTAGGACCAATTATTAGACCTCTACATGAAGTTTATCTTCAGCCTGAGAGAACTACTGAAACATCAGCAATATTTGGTCAATTAGATTATAAAACTGGTGTCGATGGTCTTAACCTTACAGTCGGATACAGACATACCTGGGATGAGAAAAGAGATGTTGGTGGAAGAACTTATAAGACCTATGGTTATTTTGACAATGCCAATGCCTATTGTAATGCAGCAGCAGGAACTCCAGAGTGTTTCTGGTTTGAAAGCTATGATTTTGTTGGTGTCACAACTCTTACAGGTTTTGATGGAACAAATTTCACATTTTCTCCATGGGATGCTTACTATCAGTCAGATGATTTAACAGCAAATATGGGTATTTCTGGAAGTGATGATCTATCTGCATTTACGGCTAATGCTAAAAATGATTATGACGCTAAATGGGATCAAGGAACATGGAGACTTGGAGCTGACTATGTCGCAAATGAAGATCTATTCTTATATGCATCAGTAGCTACTGGTTATAAAGCTGGTGGTTTTGGTGATAATGTTGATAGAGGTGATGGTCAATTTATCAATTTTGAATATGATCCAGAATTTAATACAACATATGAGATTGGTTTTAAATCTGTTCATTTAGATGGTGATCTCAAATTACTCGGAAATGTTTTCTATAGTGATTATGAGGACATGCAAAGGACTCTTTTTGGTTTTGTTGGATACAGAGAGCTTGATGGTCAAGCTATTTATACATTAATGACCAAGAATGTTCCTAATTCAACTATTCAAGGTGTCGAACTAGAATTTGACTGGAAACCATACGAAGCTGGTAGATTATTTGGTTGGGTTTCTTTGCTAGAAACCGAAAATGGTGGATCAAGTACATCTGAGGCAACTCAAGATGGTTATCTTTGTTTAGAGAGGGCTCTTGTGGGTGTTGATCCTTGTTCAGCTGATGGCACTATTGACCTAAGTGGTAAGCATTTAACATGGTCTCCAGAGAAATCATGGAATCTCCAGTTTGAACACAATACTTATACAGGAAATGGCTTTAGAATCATGAACATTATCAATGTAAATTACACTGGCGAAATGTTCTATAACGAAAGTAATTACGACAAAGCACCATTCCACAGTGGAAGAGATGATCTCTATACTGTTAATACAAGCATGGTGTTTATAAATGAGGCAAATGCATGGGGGTTAGAGTTTTATATTCATAATGCCACTGATGAGCTGATTAAAACTGACTCATATCCTGCTAATGCTGGTTTTGTAAAAGCTATGTATGCTCCGCCAATGGCATATGGAGTAAGATTCCAGAAGGATTTTTAATTTAATATCATTTAAAAAAGAGGAGAGCAAAAGCTCTCCTTTTTTTTGATTTAAATTTATAATTATCTTATGTCAAATGCATCAAATTATATAAAAAAATGGCATCAGGTAATGCTTGAAGGAAAAATGGAACTTCTTGATAACCTTCTCAATGATAATGCTACTTTTTATTCACCCGTAGTTTTCACACCACTTGAAGGCAAAGAAATTACAAAAATGTATCTAAGCGCAGCTGGTCTTTCATTCAATATGGATAGCTTTAAATACACTAGAGAATTGAATGATGGTAATCACTCTGTTCTAGAGTTCGAGACTACAATTGATGACATAAGCGTAAATGGGGTGGATATGATTGAGTGGGATGATGATGGCAAGATACTTAATTTTAAAGTCATGATTAGACCCTTTAAAGCAGTTGAAATCGTTAGAGCAAAAATGGTTGAAGCTCTTGAACAAATTTAGTTGAATACTTTATTTTATCAAGCAGCCTACGGTGATTGGTTAGTCAAATTAGGTGCAAGCATTGAACATGGAAAAGTAGATGATACTGATTCTAAAACCGATGTATTAGTGTTTACTGAGATTAAAGATCGACTTAATTAGCCATTGCCGCTTCGTTATAGGCAGATATTAGTATTTGCCAATCGGCCTGTTGCCAATAAATATTTTGTAATCGTTTTTCTTTCTCAAATGATCGCTTTAAACGCGCTATGTTTGAGTTTTTCCAATTACTGCCTTGTTTAATTTGGCATTTATCAAAATCAATTAACCAAACCTCGTTTTCTATATCGAGCATAATGTTGTGGATATTTAAATCGTGGAGATAAATCTGATGATGATGAAATTTGGCAATGGTTTGACCAATTTTTTTCCAAACATCAGCGGTTAAGCTGTTTGCTAGTAAAATATGATGTAAGTCCTTAGCGCTGGGAATTTTTTTTAGAATGATATCGGCTTGGTAATATAAGCCAGTCCTCTTCAACATCGCTGCGATCGGGGTTGGACAATTTAAATCCATATTTTTCATGTGCTGTAGCAGCTTAAATTCTCGCCATGCTCGTGATTTTTCAATGCCTGTATACATATATTGATCACTTAGTACTTTTCCAATCAAGCCACCGCGACGATAGTGCCGTAACACATATTCATTTTTGTTATGTTTAAAAAAGTAGGTGGTGCCACGGCCAGTTGCCTGTCCTGTTATGGCATTTTGTGTCTTCCAATATTGGCCCGTAAACATTTTTGGGACAGGTATAGGGAAATGGTTTGCATCAAACAACATGATGTGGGACTTAACTGATTTTTGTTGTATGTATGCCATGTAACTATTTTTGGCTTAAACGGATTTTACTTCGCACTTTAGACAATTGAGAATTTTCTTTATAACGTCCTTTTGTAACATGATGAATATGAAAAACACCATGAATATGCTTAGGCTCACCATCAGTGCCAAGTAGCCAGCGAAAGGCGGTGTCTTCATAGGTTTTACGCCAGCGGTCAGATTCAGTTTGAAATATTGACAGTTTTTCACAATAACCTATAGCACGAGCAACGTCACCATGAACAATTTGAAATGCGCCGCGTGCTTTATCACGGGATTTATCACGCTCATATAAACTGAAATTTTCTGTTTCTATATCGATAACTTGTGGTTGGGCATCATTTGACAACAATGGGTCATCATCTTCTAACATCTCAGTGATTTTTTCTTCCTTAGGAAAAAACAATGAACCTTTCTCGCCTTGTAAACTATCGGCGAGTGAGTCTAAACAGTTCTCATAAAAGATAACGTCGCAATCTGTAAACCATATCCAGTCAGCTTCTGTTGACCGTGCAGCCATATTTCGGCCTATACCACGTCTAAAGAGCTTTCCTTTGGTAAGAGGGTGGAAATTCCAAGTTATGTTTGGCGTAGTTATTTGACTAAAGAAGTCCAATGTAGCCTTTGTTTTAGTATCTTCCTCAGCATAAAAAACGGTCACAGTTAAATTTAGTTTTGTTGGTGGATAGTTTACAAACGAACTTAATTGATAGGTTAACATGTTGGCATAACCCCAACAGTGACTAACAATTTCTAAATCAAACTTTCCCTTTACTGCCTTGCGATCTGCTTCAGCAGGTATTTTATCGCGAAACAATGACTGCGGTAAAATACGACCAAACACTAAACGATAAGCTTGTATAGCAAAGCTATTAAAGACATTTGGTGAAAATGTTTTTGTTTCTATCATGATAAATAAGTAAGCCTACTCATTTCTTAAAAATCTAATAAAAGTTCCACAATCCTAATCATACCAAAATGATGAGTAATGATGAGTTTTATGAATCTCTTTCATAACTAAACTTTTTATAATTCTGCTTGAAAGCCTATTCCATTGCAGTTATATTTACTACCCACTTGTGATGCGGGAATAGCTCAGCTGGTAGAGCGCAACCTTGCCAAGGTTGAGGTCGCGAGTTCGAACCTCGTTTCCCGCTCCAAATTAGAACCAAAATGAAAGAATTATTTCCCTATTACGGCAAAAAAATATTAGTTACAAGTGAAATGTGTGATCACAATGGTCATATGAATACGGGTTCATATACAAAATGTTTTGATGACTGTTGGGGCCAAATGTATGTAGACATGGGGTTTGATGATAAATATTTTAATGATGGCTTTTCAACTTTTACATTAGAAGAAAATTTAAAGTACTTTAAAGAGTTCTTGGAAGGTGATTTTATTTATCCCTTTTTCCGTATTGTAGGATTGAATAAAAAGTGCATTCATATCCTCGGCTGTCTTTTAGATTCTAATAATAATATCTCAACAGTTTATGAAACGGTTCTTGGTCACATTGATATGAATTTACGTAAAATGGTTGAAATGGATGACCCCTTTTTTAATTCAATTAAAAATTTGAAGCATCATCATGACAATTATGGGAATCTTCCTTTTGATTTAAGGTTAGCAGTTAAAGAAAGCGTTTAAGACCTCTGATAAAATATGGATATGAAAAATTACGTAAAACGTCAAAACTTGAGCATTCATAGTGCACTTGATAGATTCCTATCTGATGAAGTCTTGGTTGGGCTTAATATAGATGCAGAAGAATTCTGGAATAATTTCGAAGAACTTCTTAATAAATTTCACGAAAGAAATAAAGATTTATTAAAAAAGAGATCTTTTTTGCAAGATCAGATTTCTGATTGGCATAAAAATAATGATCTGAACTTAGATGAATATAAAAAGTTTTTAATTGAAATCGGTTATTTAGAAAAAACTCCTGATGATTTCACAATTACAACTGAAAACACAGATCAAGAAATATCTAGCATTCCAGGTCCGCAGTTAGTCGTCCCAATAATGAATGCAAGATTTGCCTTAAATGCAACAAATGCAAGATGGGGTAGTCTTTATGATGCACTTTATGGAACAGATGTTATTTCGGAAGATGAAGGTGCAACAAGAGAAGGACCCTATAATGAAATCAGAGGAAATAAGGTAATAGACTATGCAAAACAATTTTTAGATGATTGTTTTCCAATCGAAGACTTCAGCCACAGTGATGTTTCACATATCACTATAGAAAATCAAAGACTGGTATTTTGTTCTGACCAAGAACAAATTTCCTATTTGAAAGACGAGTCTCAATTCAAAGGTTTCAATGGTATTTTTGAAAGTCCAACTGCAATTCTTTTAGTCAATAATAATCTTCATATAGAAATTCAAATAGACTCTGATCATCCAGTTGGCAAGAGCGATAAAGCAAATATTAAAGATATTATTTTAGAATCTGCTGTCTCAACAATCCAAGACTGTGAAGATTCAGTCGCAGCTGTTGATGCAGAAGATAAAGTAACAGCCTACAGAAACTGGCTAGGTTTGATGAAAGGTGATCTTTCTGAATCATTTGAAAAGAATGGAAAACAAATTACCAGAGTCTTAAAGGAAGATAGACAGTACTTAGATTTGGAAGGTAAAAGTTTTTCTCTTCCTGGAAGAAGTCTTTTGTTAGTCAGAAATGTAGGCCATTTAATGCAGAACTCTTCTGTAATTTTAGAAAATGGTGAGGAGGTATTTGAGGGTATTTTGGATGCTGTTTTTACTATTTGCATAGCACTTTATGATTTAAAAAATCTAAATAGTCTTTCAAATTCTAGAACTGGGAGCATGTATATTGTGAAGCCTAAAATGCATGGATCTGAGGAAGTAGCTTTTACTTGTGATTTATTTGATGCTGTTGAAAAAATTTTTAAATTAAAAAAGAATACAGTTAAAGTTGGCATCATGGATGAGGAGAGAAGAACCACTTTAAACTTAAAATCATGTATTGAAAAAGCAAAAGAAAGAGTAATCTTCATTAATACAGGATTTTTAGATAGAACTGGTGATGAAATACATACAAGCATGGAAGCAGGAGCTATGGTTCCAAAATCAGAGATGAAAATGCAGCCATGGATTAACTCATATGAGGACTGGAATGTAGACATTGGAATACAGTGTGGCTTGAATGGTAAAGCTCAAATCGGAAAAGGTATGTGGGCAATGCCTGATGAAATGAAGGAAATGGTAGAGACTAAAATTATTCATCCTTTATCTGGCGCAACATGTGCATGGGTTCCTTCACCTACAGCAGCAACACTTCATGCAATGCATTACCATGAAGTTGATGTTCTTTCTCAACAGGAAAAACTTTCTTCAAGAAAGTCTGCAGATATAGATAAGATCTTATCCATACCACTTTTGAAAGATGATTTAGATAAGAAAACTATAAGGGATGAAATTGCAAATAGTGCTCAAGGCATTCTTGGATATGTAGTTAGATGGATTGACCAAGGTATAGGGTGCTCAAAAGTTCCTGATATTAATAATATAGGCTTAATGGAAGACAGGGCAACTTGTAGGATTTCCAGCCAACATATATCAAATTGGCTTCATCATGGTATCTGCTCAGAAGAGGAAGTGATTGATATTTTTAAAGAAATGGCCCTGGTAGTTGACGAACAGAATAAAGATGATCCTTTATATAATAAAATGGGTTCAAATTTTTCTGGTTTTGCATTTCAGGCATCATTAGATTTAGCAATAAAGGGAGTAAATCAGCCAAGTGGATATACTGAACCTTTATTGCATAAATGGCGTTTAGAGTTTAAGAAAAATACTTCTTAAAAAAAACTTAACTTTTTTCTATTTAGGTGTTGACACTTATCAGAAAGAGAGTAATATTAACTTTACCTAACGAGGACCGATAAGAGACCAACTGCAGACGGAAACTTAAGAGAAATCGAAGGAAGAGCCCTCAAGGCGAAAGCGTTTTAAAGAGTATACGATAAAAAATAGCTTTAAAACCCACCAAGGATGAAGAGATAACATCTAAGGAGCTAAAGAAAATCTCACTTTAGACACTTGAGGAACTCGAACTAAGAGACAGAGCGCAAGCTCTGTTTTTTTTTGTGTTGTAAAAATTCCTTATGGTTCTTTTTTAATGTAATATCCAACCCATGTTCACTAGAACAAAGATTATTTGCACTATTGGCCCAGCTACATCTGAATTAAATATAATGCAAAAGATGTATGCAGCTGGAATGAATGTCGTTCGCATTAATATGTCACATGCATCTCATGATGAGGCGTTAAATGTAATTAATAATGTTAAATTAATTAATAAAAATTTAGATATTAAAATGGGTCCAATTTCTATTTTAATAGATACTCAAGGCCCAGAAATCAGAACAGGAGACAGAGATACATCTCTTGATTTAAAACTTGGTGATAAAGTAAATCTTACTGTAAGAGATGAAGTTGATGTTGAAACATCATCTATCAAAATTAACTATAGAGGATTAATTAACAGTGTTAAAAAAGGTTCCAAGATTTCTGTAGATAATGGCCTAGTAAATTTTGAAGTTTTAGAAAAACATGATGACAAGCTTTTATGCAGAGTTATTGATGGAGGTAAAATTGGTAGCAAGAGAAGTGTTAATCTGCCCGGAGTAAGGATTGATCTTCCTTCAATAACCAAAAAAGACAAAGAAGATATAAATTTTGCTATCAAACATGATGTAGATTACATAGCTCTTTCCTTTGTTCGAAAAATACAAGATATTCATAGTTTAAGAAAGATCCTAAAAAGAAAGAAATCACCAATAAAAATTGTTTCAAAGATTGAAGATAATGAAGGTCTTTCTAATATTCATGCTATTACTCAAGAATCAGATTCTGTCATGGTTGCCAGAGGTGATCTTGGAATTGAAACAAGCTTGGCTGATCTGCCAAATGTTCAAAGACGAATAATGTATGCATGTTCAAAATGGGGTAGAAGATCTATCGTAGCTACTCACTTGTTAGAATCAATGATAGAGAAACCAACACCTACCAGAGCCGAAGTAACTGATGTTGCTAACACTATCTATGAGGGTGCAGATGCAATTATGCTGTCTGGTGAGACTAGTATTGGGAAGTATCCTGTTGAATGTATTAAGTTTCTCAAATCAATAGCTGGTAGTTCAGAAAAATTTAGAACATTAGGTTATGAAGAAAAACTTAAATTAAGCAGCGACTGGGAATATTTAGCAAAGACTGCAAGAGATCTCGCTGAGTCAATTGATGCTGATGGTATTATCGTTGTTACAAGAAGCGGGTATACAGCAAATCTAGTTGCCAATGCAAAGCCATTCAATGTTCCAATATATGCTTTCACCAATGATAAAAGAGTTCATAGTCAGCTTTCATTAGTTGGCTCTGTTTTAAGTATTTATCAAAAAAGTATTGTTGATAATAAAAATAATATGTCTAAAATTGCTAATACACTCAAAAAGGTTTTTAGTAAAAAGAAAAAATTGAAGTTTGTTCTTATTTCGGGGATGTTTTCTGAGAAACATTCTGATGCAATTAGGGTTGTAAACTTTTAAAGGGGATAGCATGTTTTTTAATTCATTAGATTTTTCAATCATTGCAATTTATTGTGTCGGTATAATCGCCATAGCTACATATGTTTCTAGGCAACAATCAGGATCTGAGAGAAGTCCTGAAGATTATTTTTTAGCCGGCAGATCCCTTCCTTGGTGGGCTATAGGAGCTTCTCTGATTGCTGCAAATATTTCCGCAGAACAAATTATCGGTATGTCAGGTCAGGGTTTTGTAGTGGGTATTGCAATTGCTACATATGAACTTACAGCTGCAATTGCTCTAATTGTCATGGCAAAGTATTTCCTGCCTCTCTTTCTAAAAAAACAAATCTATACGATGCCGCAATTCTTAGAGCAACGCTTTGATAAAAGAGTTAGCCTGGTATTATCCTTTTTCTGGCTTGCAGTGTATGTATTTATCAATCTTACTTCAGTCTTGTGGCTAGGCTCTCTAGCTATCAATACTCTTACAGGACTTGAAACTTTCTATGGTCTAGTTTTACTTGCAATTCTATCTTTAGCATATTCTTTATATGGGGGATTAAAGGCTGTTGCACTTACAGATATTATTCAAGTTGTACTCTTAATATTTGGAGGATTAGCCGTCTCATTCATTGCTTTATCAAAGATTGGAAATGGTGTTGTTACTGATGGTTTCGTTGAAGTGTATAGATCATTACCTGAAAAATGGGACATTATTTTGTCTCCTGATAATCCATCCTATAAAGACCTTCCAGGTGTTTGGGTCTTAATTGGAGGTCTCTGGATAGCACACTTTGCATATTGGGGTTTCAATCAATATATAACTCAAAGAGCTCTTGGCGCTAAATCTCTTCCAGAAGCACAAAAAGGAGTTATGTTTGCAGCCTATTTAAAGATTATTATGCCTCTTGTTATCGTTCTCCCAGGTATATGCGCAGCTGTTCTATTCCCATTACTTGAAACAAGCGATAAAGCATATCCTATGATGATGTCTTTACTGCCTAATGGATTGTTAGGATTAACCTTCGCTGCATTAATTGCAGCTATCGTTTCGTCTTTAGCATCTATGACCAATAGTATAAGCACAATATTTACTATGGATGTATATAGAGCTTATGCAACAAATAATCCGTCTAATGCAAGATTGGTTAACATTGGAAGATCAACCTCGGTTGTTGCTTTAGTAATAGCTGTATTTTCTGCAACACCTCTATTGGGGAGCCTAGAGTCAGCATTTCAATATATTCAAAACTTTACCGGATTTTTTACTCCAGGGATTTTAGTTATATTTTTAGTAGCTCTATTTTGGCCAAAGGCTACAACATTATCAGTGCTTAATGCTGCATTAACTTCTCTAGCTTTATCAATATTTATATTTTACTTTTTCCCTGAATATCCATTCATTCATAGAATGGCTGTGGTGTTCTTTTCATCATTCTTTGTTTGTTATTTAACATCTTTTATTCAAGGCTATACAGACAGTCCTAAGGCTATTAACTTAAATGATATGAGTTTTGCAACATCTAGAGCTTTTAATATAAATACTGCTGTTGTTGTAGTGATATTATCAATAATCTATATTAGCCTGTGGTAAAAAAATTTTCCCTAATTGCCTTATTATTTGGTATTTCTATCAATACTAGTGCATCTATAGATTGGTCAAGTCCATCATCTTGTAATATAGAAGATTCAAAGAACCTTGATGAAATAATCAATCAAATGACTCTTAGACAAAAGGTAGGCCAAATAATTATGCCTGACATTCAATATGTCACACCTGATGAAGCAAAAAAATATCAGTTAGGTTCAATTCTCAACGGAGGTGGAAGTTGGCCAAATAATAAAAAAACTAGCACAGTCAAAGATTGGCAAAATCTAAGTAAAGCTTATTATGATGCTTCACCAATTATTGGAGATCAAATTGTTCCAATAATATGGGGAACAGATGCTGTGCATGGTCATAGTAATGTTATTGGGGCGACTGTATTCCCTCACAATATTGGCATTGGCGCGACTCAAGATACTGATCTGATTAAAAGAATTGCAGAGGTTGTTGCAAAGGAAGTTCTCTCGACAGGGATCGTTTGGACTTTTGCTCCTACAATCACAGTTCCTCAGAATGATACTTGGGGTAGGACCTATGAAGGTTTTTCAGAGAATCAAGATCTTGTATCAAGAATAGGAAAAGCTTTTATTGAGGGAGTTCAAGGAACCGGCGATGAATTTCTTGATTCAAATCATATTATGGCAACTGCGAAGCACTTCATTGGTGATGGTGGCACTTTTAAGGGAATTGATAAGGGGGATACTCGAATTTCTGAAGGTGGTTTGAAGAACATACATGGAACGCCATACTATTCAGCTTTTGAAGCTTGTGTTCAATCTGTTATGGCAAGTTTTAACTCCTGGAATGGTGTAAAAATGCATGGCCACGAATATCTATTAACTGATGTTTTGAGGGATCAAATGGGTTTCAATGGGCTGGTTGTTGGAGATTGGAATGGTCACGGAGAGGTTCCAGGCTGTACAAATGCAAATTGTCCAGAAAGTTTCAATGCTGGTGTGGATATTTATATGGCCCCCGATGAATGGAAAGAGCTTTACACAAATACAGTAAGGGCAGTTAAATCCGGAGATATTTCAGAGGATAGATTGGATGATGCCGTTAGAAAAATTCTCACTGTGAAGGATAGGCTTGGAATGTTAAATGGACGAAAGCCTCATGAATATGAAAATTATGTTGGTAAAATTGAGCATAGAGAGCTAGCAAGAGAGGCGGTATCAAAATCTCTTGTTTTGCTCAAGAATAACGATAATCTACTACCTCTAGATTCCACAAAGCATTTTCTAGTAATTGGAAATGCTGCTGTTGAGATAATGAATCAAATGGGTGGTTGGACAATCACGTGGCAGGGTACTGAGTTAAATAGATCAGATTTTCCAAATACACTATCCATATACGAAGCTTTAGCTGAACAAGTCATTCAGAATGGGGGCTCAATAGAGTTTTCACAAAATGGTAGTTACAAGCAAAAACCTGACTATGTAATTTCAGTTTATGGTGAAAATCCCTATGCAGAGTTCTTTGGGGATGTGAAGGATTTATCATTTAAATCGTCGGACTTAAATTATCTAAGCGCAATGCGAAAGATTAGTAACGAATCTATTCCCATTACTTCAATATTTTTAAGCGGAAGGCCTCTGGCGGTTAACAAACAAATAAATCTTTCCTCTGCTTTCATTGCTGCATGGCTCCCTGGTCAGGCCGTTGAAGGAATAGCTGATGTTATTTTTAAAAAAAATGGAAAGATAAATAAAGATTTTACAGGAAAACTTTCATTTACTTGGCCTAAAAAATCTACGCAGACTGTTCTAAATTCTAATGATCCTCTATCCGATCATTTATTCGCCTTTGGGTATGGATTATCTTATTCCGATACTATTAACATTCCTTTTCTTGAAGAAGAAGAAATAATCGAAAAGATTGAAAGTAAGATTATTTTTGAAGGCTCACCTTTGAATGCTAATGAGTTTGTAATTGAAAATAATAAATCTCCATCGATTGTTAATGCTAATTTATACACTAGTCCTGAAAAAAATATTTCTTTGAAAAGATTTGATCTTAATCAGCAGTACGATTCTAGAAACATTGTTTTTAATGATTCCGAGCTAATGAATGCCTGGGGCATATCATTGAATGAGAATCTTGTTATGAGTGAGCTTAGCAACCCATATGTGAGCATGAAGTTTCGAGTAAACTCTAGATCTGATGATCTATTATTTTTTGTTGCAACCTGCGGTGTAAATTGCAGTGGAGCAATTAATTTAATGGATTTCTTAAGTGATCAAAATAATAATTCTTGGATCGAGGTTGATATTAGTTATAAATGTCTAGAGAAAAGCGGTCTAGATTTATCTAAAGTATATATTCCTGCGATGTTAATGACTTCTGGAAAATGGGATATAGATATTAATAAGATTGTTATAAATAAAGATAGAAGTTCCAAGAGAGTTATTCAGTGCTAGATAAGAATCTTCTTCTTGTCGATATTGGTGGCACAAATATTAGATATGCATATTCAAATATTGGAGATTCTGATTTTGTCTCTGAAAATAAAGCTGAACTTGATAGCCTAAATGATTTTGATAATTTGATGTCAGTGCTGTTAGCAAAGTCAGATATTAAACACATTGTATTTTCTATTGCAGGGCCTAAAGTAAATAACTCGATCAAGATGACCAATAGGAATTTTGAAATTGATGCTGATGAAATTAAAAAAAGATTTAATCTAGATTCCTGTTATTTACTAAATGACTGGGAGTCAATTGGATATAGTATTAGAACATTCTCTGAAAATGATTTTGATAACTTTAAAGAGGGCGAGCCTTTTAATAATACCTTTTTAGTCATTGGGCCTGGTACTGGTCTTGGCGCATCAGTGATTTCTGGCAATAATGTGATTGCAACAGAGATAGGAAATACTAATTTGGGCTTATCTGCTTTGAAATCTCTTCTAAAGATAAACAGTGATGAATATAATGTTTTAGAGGATATTATTTCAGGCACTGGAATTTCTAGAATGTTTGAAACAAAGACTGGAAATAAAGTTAAATCAGAAGAAATCTTTTCTCTTTCTATCAATGGTGACGATGATGCCATAGAGGTAATTGATATGTTTACCATAGCTTTTGCAAGAACTCTCTCAGATTTATCGCTGGTATTTTCAAGCGGAGGGGGAATTATTCTTGCGGGATCTCTTTCTAGGTCTTTTTTGTCGATTGCAAATAAAGATTTGTTTAATAAGCATTTTATAGAAGGGAAAAGTGATATTCACAGGGAAATTCTTAATAAGGTCGGTATTAAAGTAGCAAATAGGGGTTATACCTGTCTTTTTGGCAGTCTTAACTATATTAATAGCATATAATCTGTTTAAAATTCCTTGTTCTTGTGTATAATTCAGCACGTTATGGCAGATAAAAAACAAACAAAAGTATATTTAATTCCTGAAGGCGAGACTCGTGATTCTCACACTTACCACTACACTGTAATTAAAACTAGAAAATTTATTTTAGAAAATACTAAACTAAGACTTAAGAAGTTTAATCCCGTGAAAAGAGTTCACGAATGGTTTGTTGAAGCCAAATTGCCGCCCCACAGTTAATCCAATTCTTTTTTTCTGATTTCTGACGACGATATGTCGTCTCTGAATGTATTTTCATCAAAACCAGTAAATCTGGGTTTTAACTCTTCTGGTATATCAACATCTTCAAGGGACCTAAATTTATCAAAATCTTTTCTTCCAAAAACTAGGAAGTTTATATTGAAGTCTTCAAAGATCATTAAATTTTCTCTCATGATCTTTGAGTTTTTATAATACTTTTCATTAAATAATCTTCTTAAGGTGTCATAACCAATTACAAAAGTGGCATTTTCAAATAATTTTGCTTTATCAATAAATCTCCCAGCTTTTGTTAAAACCCATGAATCATTTTCAAACTGATTGATTGTGTTTGAGATTTCAAAGAAAGTTAATGGCGGCTTATCAACATTATCAATACAGATTTCGTAATAAAGATCCATTCCAGTTTTTCTTTCTGCAACTTCTTTCATTTTAAGATGCCCTTTATGAAGAGGATTAAATGATCCGGGAAATATTAATTCTGGTTTGTTAGCAGTGTTGGAAATAAATCCGACTTTGTCATCAATCAGGTCAATCCAATCTTTTTCTCCATGAACTTCAGTAATCTCAATTTCATCAGATATTTGAGGATATTCAAAATCTAAAGCACAAGACTTTGATATCAAATTTAATATAAATGTTGATAATAAGTTTTCTTCTTCTTCACGAGATCTCTTATTTTTTTCAAGAACACAGTTGATGACTATTGTATGTTTTTGGTTTTGTAAGGCAATGTGGAATCTATGCTCTCCAAGCTTATTATAGTTACTCTTCAAAGAGGCTGTTACGGCGATACCAAATAGATACTTTTTATCAATATCAGATATCTTTAACGCTTTCTTATATGCCAATGATGCCATGCTAAGTGATGTTGCTTGAGAACAATAATGATCAGGTTGTTTATTTAAATGAATATCTAGTGATTCTCTAGAGTAGGGCACATAAGATTCTAAAATGGATTGGCTTGCACCTGGCACACCCATTAAAGCAGAAATAGCATTAGTTCCTCCACCACTCGAAGAAATTACAAATTTATAGGGCGATTCATGAATCGCTTTGATTGATGAAATATCAAAGGTCATTGTGTAAATAATTATTATTTGCTTTATTATGCATATATGCGCATAAAATTGTATTTTTCTATAGTTTGCTTATTTATCTCTTTTTCTTCTTTCACAGACAGCTTCAATAAGTTAACGTTCTCACTTTGGTCAAAACCAGATATAGAAATCTTTTATTCACTTCCGGAGGAGGTGAATCAAGATACTAAAGTGCTTTTTGTTATTCATGGCGCATCAAGGACAGCCGAGTCATATTTTAGAAAATGGTATGAATATACGAATAATAAAAATATTATTTTGATTGCACCAAAATTTGATAAAGCAGCTTTTCCATCCTATAACTCTCTTGTTGTCGATAAAAAGCTTGCTCAAGGAAAAGGCTGTGAATATGAATATTCAGGATACTGTCTAGAACCTCAAAACAATCCCAACAACTCTCTTAGTGACTCAATAAGCCTAATATTTGATTATTTTAGATCTAAATTCGAGATTCAGGAGAACTCATATAGAATTTATGGTCACTCAGGAGGGTCACAGTTTGTTCATAGATATCTTTTATTTGGTCAGGATACTAGGGCTGAAAAAGCAGTTATGGCCAATGCTGGATGGTATACCTTTTTAAAAGATATTAATTATCCTTATGGTGTCAAAGATATGCCTATCTCTGAAGATAGACTCAAATGGTTTCTATCTCTTAAAGGAGCGATTATGCTTGGTGACGAAGATATAGACCCTAACCATGGTTCATTAAGGAGTGATAAAGGGGCAAAAGAGCAGGGTAATAATAGATTTCAAAGGGGCATTCGTTATTTTGAAAGAAATGTTCTCATTGCTGATTCTTTCGATATGCCATTTAGATGGAGATTGCAAGTTGTCAAAAATGCAGCTCATGAGAACTCAAAAATGATACAAGCTGCAGCTCCATTCTTACTTGAAGATCTCTGAATACTTGACTTTCCTGCTAATGTGTCTATTATGTGACATTAATGTTACAAATTGACATGCAAATGTCACAATTAGGACACAATAAAATGAGTAAAATTTTTAAAAAATTAGACGAGTTGATGAAGGAAAGTTCTATAAGTAAAGTTTGTCTTAATTTTATAGATTAATAAGATAGCTTAATACTATTTATAATCTCTCCCTCTATATCCAATAGTTCGACTAAAACGGAGTTGTTGTCAATCTCAATAACTCCGTAATTCTCTTTATAGTATGTTTCATCAATTAAATATTCGTCAGTTTCATCAAAAGAACTTCCAGGTTTATTCATAGAGGAAGAAGTTATTTCATAAATTCCATCCATGTTGTAGATTCCACCTCTATGTCTATCACCCGAAACAAGCAAAACATTATTTTTGTGATTATCAATTAGGCTCAACAATCTTTTTTGCTCAAGAGGGAAATTGCTCCACTTTTCGTAAGGATGATCTTTGGCAATTATTTGGATAGAACTAAATACAATTAAGAAATCAAACTCATCTTTTAGTTCACTCTCTAACCAATTCCACTGACTAGTTCCAAGAATTGTTGCGTCAGGATTTAGGTTCTCAACATAATTTCCTTTTGGACCCTTTAATTTAGATCTAAAAAATCTTGTATCTAAAAAAATTAGTTTAAAAACCTTACCATTTATTATTTTTTCTTCTGAAAAATAAATACCATCTCTATTATGTCTATCGTCATCTAAGGATATGTCCCAAAAATTTAGAAATATTTCTTGAGATTGTCTTTTAAGAGAATATTCAGAGCCAGCATCATTTAGCCCGTAATCATGATCATCCCAAATTGGAAATATCTCTACATTATTTAACCATTTTGGAAATAGATCTTTCTGCTTTTTATAAGCGCCAACCATTTTCCTCAAAGATCCGCTTGGAACATCGCCATATACATTATCTCCAAGGAATACAAAGTAATCCAAGTTCTCTTCACCAATAGCATCCCAGATAGGTTGAGGAAAATCTTGATCAAGGCATGATCCAAGACCAAATTTTACAGTGTCGGCATGAACAAAAGACAAACTTAAAGCAGATAAAAGATATAATTTGATAAAATTGTTCATAAATAAATTATAGATGATGATTAAGAAAAAAAATCTTTTAATTGCTTTATTTTTTTTAGCCTCCTGCAGTAATGAAAGCTCTTATGAGCAACAAAATCTTTCTGAATTAATTCAACCAGATCTCAATTACTTCAGTTCCCAGTATGATTGTTCATTATTGGGCGCTAATAATTTAAACGACCTCGAACAATATATTCCAAAACTTTCAGCTTTACTCAAAAATCATAGTTTTAAATATCAATTAGAGTTTTACTTTGCTGATAATCAAAAAAATGAAATAAAGAGCTTTATTATTAATGTTAAAAATAGTCAAGTTATTGATAGAGAAAAACTGGGATTATTTATTAATTCTGAAAATGAGATATTTCAATGTCTCCAAAAAAATAATAATCTTATTGCAACAACTTTAATATCTAAGTTAGATATACAGAACAGTATTTTTTATCTAGAGATACTTGATTGTGAATTTTCTTCAGATTCAAATTTCGGAACGTTTAAGGTTGCATCTGATTATTTCTTTAATTTATTGAACGAATATAGTATTGCTTATAAGGCTGATTTTCTTAATTCAGATTCAGATTCTAGAAACTTTTATTGGCATAATTTATTTAATTCTCCTGAGGATAGAGATGATTTCTTTGCTAACTGGGTTGGCAGTGATGAATCTATTGAAATCAAGGAATTATTTTCTGGACAATCTGAATGTTTTTCATCTAACTCATATATTGGTTATAAGGTTTATTAGTTTTTAGGTGTTTTTTTTAACTATATATTGATTTTTGGATGTGATACTGAAACAATCATATTGAGATTAAATCTCATTAAAAAATATAATTTACGGAGGATATAAATGAAATATTTATTACTTGTACCTTTTTTATTTTCAATTACTAGCTTTGCTCAGGACTCTGAATATAAGTATGAACCAGTTGTTAATAAAGCTGAGTACTATATAGGTACATATAACAATGGAAAAGATCTAGATGATATGGTTATGTGGTATCAAAAATTTGCTGATTGGGCTGAAGATCAGGGTGATGTTTACGACACAATGACGGTAGCTCTGCTTACGCCTTATTTTAATAGTGATTTATCAGCAGTTGATGTTGTTTGGGTAAATAATTGGCCATCATCTGTTGAACAATTTAAGGGTTTAGAAACTTGGGTCACTGGAGGAGGGGATAAGTTACTAAGAACTCTTCCTTCTACTAATTCTGAACAAGTTGATGCATGGCAATGGACTATTTCTGATCCTGCTGAATTTGGCGTTGGAGATATGATGTATGCAACCTATTCAGACTGCTCTAATGCGGAAGGTGTCAATAATAATAATGTTTATGATCTTTATATGGATTTTGCCAAGATGGTGAAGAAAGATGGAGATACAATAGGTAGAAAAATGATTGTGCCAAATGCCGGTCGAGCACTTCCTGAAGGAGTAGACTTTATTAGATTAATGTATACAGCATCAATATCTGAAACAGGTGTGAACCAAGCTCTATACAATGATAAATTTGCAGATCGTCAAGAAACTAAAGACTTACAAGCCAGTTTTACATGCACTAATGCAAGAACTTATACTGGTCTTGTAATGAGAGCTCCGGAGTAAAGATGTATAAATTACTTTTAATAACTACTTTACTGTTTAATTCTTTTTCAGCAATTGCTGAAACATCTGATCAATATATTCATAGGTCAGAGTTTTTTTTCTGTAATTTTAATGATGGAAAAGACTATAGTGATCTGCTAAAAGAACAGGCCTCTTATGAAGGATTCTTAAAGGAAAAAGGACTTCAATATAACAGAATCAATTTGTTACCTATCTGGGATAATAATGCAGAGTATGATTATGTTATGTGGGGTAATTGGCCAAGCGGTCAAGATCAATATAAAGAATGGGGCGCCTATATGAATGAGTATCCAAAATGGGCAAGAGAGAATGATGTTCCCCCTCAAAATGTCGGCGACTGTGCAAAAGGAGCTGTTTCTATGAGGTTTCATTCCGTCCTAAGACTAAGAATCCCTATGGAGGAAAGAGATGAGCGTCTATTCACTGATTGGAGAAGATGTAAGTTTACTGAAGATGCAAATGTTACAAAACTTAAAGCTCTTTATGCTAAACAAGAAAAATTAGCAAAAGATTTTGGACTAGGTGGATATGGAGTAAGTCTTTTTACACCATATAGAGGTAATCAGGAAGCAACAGATCGTGACTTTATGATGATGACGCATTGGTATAACTCTGATAGTAGAGTCAATATGATTTCATCTTGGAGAGAATGGAACGATTTAATGCGGGAGAATGGTATGTGGGAAGAAAGATCTAAACATATTGAGTCATGCTCAAATGCTGATACATACCAAGCTCACATGATTTACAACACTCATGAATAGTACTTGGTAGATTTTAAAAAAAGGGGCTCATGCCCCTTTTTTATTTTATAATACTGATTCTGTGCGGGTGTGGTGTTAACGGCTAGCACAATAGCCTTCCAAGCTATTGGTACGGGTTCGAATCCCGTCACCCGCTCCATTAAAACAAAAGCGGACCAAGGCCCGCTTTTAGTTGACCCCTGGGGAAAAAAATTAAGAGGAATTGGTCAACACTTATATGGACAAACCTTATTAAGATAAGTTCAGTTTTTTATAGAAATAAAATTAGGAATAATGTTGCAAGGCCCATACCAGTTCCAAATGGTAGGAGTGTTCCTTCTTTAAAGCCTGTAATATAGATCAATAAAGAAATAATTGATCCTCCAAGAACAATCGGCCCAATTAACTTATATCCTAGAACTGAACAAAGTGATGCTAAAAAAATAAAATCGCCATCACCAATACCATCTTTTGATTTGATTGATTTAAAAATGAAATTCAATAACCACAATGAAGAATATCCTAAACATATACCTAAAAAAGAATCAGTGATAGTGATTTCATTACCTATTAATGCTAGTGCCAATCCTAAAATTATTATTAGAGTGCTTATATTTGTAGAAAGTAAAAGAAATTTATAATCTAAAAGTATTTGGATAATTATTAATATACAAATTAGATAAAGCAAAATATTGATCCAAGTAATATCGAGATTAATAAAGAAAAAGATTGTAAACAGACCAATCAAAAGCTCATAAATTAGATAAGAAACTTTAATTCTTGATTTGCAGTACCAACATTTTCCCATCAAAAACAAATAACTGATGATAGGTATAAGCATTAGGGGCTTTAAAGTTCTTTTACAACTTGGACAGAAAGATGGAGGACTAGTTATGGAAATTGCTTTAGCTTCTAACGTTAGTGTTTGACGATTTATAAAGCTGAATATAAAGCTTCCAAAAATAGCTCCAACAAATAAAAAAACAAAAAAATCTATTAAGAACAATTTACTTTCTTTTTGTAAAGAAATAACAAAATATTAAAAAAAGAATTGTGGGGACTGCATAAATAGAAATTACTATAAGTTTATCAACCATTATTTACTCCTAAAGCGAGAGAATCCGGTCTTCTTAAATCGGAAACTCCAAGGAATTCTCCATTACTAATCATTATTGATTGTGTGCATGTTGCTGTATCAATAATATCGACATCATAACCTAGATCTAATAATTCATTTAACTGTTTATAGTTTTCTTCAATATCAATGTCATCAGGATACCATTGATGATGAATCCTTTTGGAAGCTGTTGCTTCTTCGAGCGAATGCTTAAAATCAACTACATTCAGGATAATTTGCAGTACTGCAGTTATAATTCTGGAACCACCTGGAGAGCCAATAGCAAGAAATGGTTTATCATTTTCAAATACAAGTGTTGGAGTCATTGAGCTTAAAGGTCTTTTAGCTGGCTCTATCTCATTAGCCTTGCCGCCCAATAATCCAAATTGATTAGGAACACCAGGTTGTCCAGAAAAATCATCCATCTCATTATTCATCAAGACCCCAGTACCTTTTATAGTTACTCCTGATCCAAAAGCTGAATTTATGGTGTAGGTATTAGATATAACATTTCCAAACTTGTCAGCAATTGAGAAATGAGTCGTTTCATTAGATTCAAGATTTATATACATTCCTGGGTTAATTTTTGATGAGGGCAAGACGCCTAAATCTTTAATTGATGCAGAAATCTTTTTTGCATACTCCTTTGATGTTATTTTAGAGATAGGTACTTCAAAAAAATCAGGATCTCCAAGATACTCAGACCTATCTGCATATGCATATTTCATTGTTTCTGAAAGTAAAGAAACATATTCATAACTATTATGTTCATAAGAACTTAATTCAAAATTTTCTAAAATATTGAGCATTTGAATAAGATGAATACCCCCGGATGAGGGAGGAGGCATGGTAACTATTGTTTTTCCTCTGTAAGTCCCTTTAATGGGATCTCTCCAAACGGATCTATAATCTAAGAGATCCTGCTCTGTGATTAATCCGCCATTTTCTCTCATATCAGCAGCTATTAAAGAAGCTGTTTCTCCTGAATAGAATCCATTTAGGCCATCCTTTTGTATTCTTTTTAATGTTTTAGCAAGATCATTTTGTATTAACCTAGAATCTTTTAGGTTAGGGTAGTTTCTTAAAAAGATATTCCGAGTTTCGTCATAATATGACATTTTTTCAGAATAATTATTAAGGGTTTGAGCCATATAATCAGACATGACAAAACCTCTTTCAGCTAAAATTATTGCTGGTTGAATTAGATCTGCCCATGGCAGAGAACCAAATCTTTGATGAACACTCCAAAAACCATGAACTGTTCCTGGAACACCAATTGCTTTATATCCAAATGTTGACTTGAGAATATCAAATTCTCCATTCTCATCTAGATACATGTCTCTAAAAGATGCAGCAGGAGCCTTTTCACGATAATCAATGGCATAGGTGTCGTTTGAATCTTCATCATAAATGACCATAAATCCGCCACCACCTATATTTCCGGCTCGTGGAAGAACAACTGCTAATGCGAAGCCAACTGCTATAGCTGCATCAAAGGCATTACCGCCTTGAGTTAATATATTTTCACCTATTTCAGTTGCTAGATAGTGCTGAGTTACAACCACACCATCTGAAGAAATATCTGATTGAGCATAAGAAGCAATCGATTGCGAAGGGACGGATATTAAAACAAGCGCAAGAAAAAAATTATAAATAATTTTCATCAATGAACCTTTTTACTTTCACCAGAGATATTCGATAAGTCATATCCTAAATCCTCAGAAACAGCTGAAATAAGATTGTGGGGAGGCTCATCAAATATTAAATCAGTATTTGCATCTATGACATGCCAAGAATTATTCTTAATTTCAGACTCAAGTTGATTTGCAGACCAGCCACAATATCCAAGAAATAATTTAAATTTATTTGGCCCAGCATTAGTGTTTACACTATTAATTACCTCTGGAGCACTTGTAAGAAAAAGCCTATCAGTTAAAGGACTAGTATTCGCATTTGAGATTGATCTATCATTATGCAGCATGAAAACCTTATCTAGATCTACTGGGCCTCCTCGCATAAGCCTTTCAAAGCTAGTTATATGATTATTAGTTTTATTACCTATTGATGATAAAAATTTTGATACAGTAAAATCAGTAGGCTGATTTACTATAAAGCCAAAAGCACCATTGCCATCATGTTCGCATAAATATATCAATGTATTAGAAAAAAAGTCACCAGGCACCTTTTCTATAAAATATAGAAATTTATTTTTTAAGGATTTCATTAAGATAGCTTATCTATAGCTTCAGCTTTTGCCCATTTATAGTTTGCTTTTCCATTTGGTGCTCTTTTTACTTCATCAACGAAAAGGATATTTTTAGGAGCTTTATAACCAGAAATCTTAGTTTTTGTGAAATCAGTAAGATCCTGCTCCGAAATATCAGAATTTTTATTCAGTGAAACAACTGCAACTACTCTCTGCCCAAATTTTTCATCATCTAATCCAACAACTAGACAGTCATATACACTCTCGCTTAATTTGATAGCTTCCTCGACTTCTTCTGGATAGACTTTTTCACCAGCAGTGTTAATACAATTACTTCCTCTACCTAAAAGATTAATAGTCCCATCTTCATTGATTGTTGCATAATCGCCAGGGAAGCTATATCGAACGCCATTGAATTCCTTAAAAGTCTCAGCTGACTTAACAGGATCTTTATAATATCCCTCAGGAACTAATCCACTTGTTCCAATTTTACCCATTACTCCAGAACCAGGTTCAACTTCCTCGCCATCATCAGAAACTATAACTGTCCCTGGATTTAATCTAAATTTAGCTGTTTCAGTTGGCATTGCTCTTGAAGTTATTGATGCACCCATGCCACCCTCTGTAGAGCCCATGGTATCCATTAACATCATGTCGTGATGTTCAAGAAGTGCCTTCTTAACCTCACTGCTCCACATAACGCCCGATGAAATTATTAACATAACAGAAGAAATATCATAAGGTTTTCCAGCCTCTTTAGCTTTATTGAGAGACTCTAACATTGGCTTAGCAAAAGCATCACCAACAATTACAATACTAGAAATCTTGGATCTTTCGACTTCTTCCCACAACTTATCAGCATCAAAACTTAGATTAGGAACAGATACCACACACCCACCAGTCAACATCGGCAGGAAAGCTCCTAACCACATACCGGTTCCATGCATCAACGGACAAGCGACTAGAGACTTTGGAAGCATGTTTGCTTCTTTAATTTTTGCAACATATTCAGGCAGTTGATCTATATCATCAGGCATCTCAAAACCCATCGCTTTGAGAGTCTTTAACATACTTGTTACAAAACCACCTTGTTTATACATTACACCTTTAGGCATTCCGGTTGTGCCACCTGTATACAACATATAAATTTCTTCTTCCGATCTATCTTGAGGTGGGAGCGGATCAAAATCTTTAATTATTTCATTAAAGAAGACAGCATTATCATTTAAGGGCTCCGTTCCATCATCAATTTGAATGTAAGCTTTAACTTGAGGAAGCTTATCTTTAATTAAATCAATTTGAGATGAGTAACAACCATGAAAAAAAACTGCTTCAGTATCTGAGTTATCTAAAAGATAAACAAGTTCATCTTCTTTATATCTATAGTTGACATTTATGGGGCAACCCCCCATTTTAAAAACACCAAACTGAGCAATAAGAAACTCATTACAGTTATGTAAATATATCCCAACTTTCGAATCCTGTTTAAGTCCTTTTTCTTGAAGGAAATTAGCAATCTTTGAAGCCTGTGACTCATACTCTGACCAAGAGACAACTTGTGAATCATTAATTAGTGCTGGAGAGTCACCAACAAGCTTTGCATTTGACTCCCAAATTTTTGCAAAATGTAATTTACCAGAACTCATATCTTTTACTATTAAAACATAATATTATTTTCCACAAAAGCATAGTAGAATTTAGAATCATCTTTAGAGGATATTTTATGACAGATGCATACTCAGAAGCAGTAAAAAAATATACAGAGCCTGGTCAAATTTTTGAATTCAAAGAAGTAACTAATGATAAGGGCGTTACTTACCGCGAATTTTGTAACCCAGCAATACCAGAAAATTTAAGAAAGTTTTTTGATTTTGGTTTACTTCATCCTGACAAAGATTGGCTTGTCTATGACGATGAGCGATATGAATACAAAGAAATATTCGATAAATCTGCAAAACTCGCTAACGCATTAATTGCTGCTGGTATACAAAAAGGTGACAGAGTTGCAATTTGCATGGTCAATTCCCCTGAATACATCATTGCTATGATGGGAATTATTGGGATAGGAGCTGTAGCAGTGCCTCTAAACTCTTGGTGGGTTCCCAAAGAGGTAACATACGGCCTACAAAATAGTGAAGCAAAGCTCTTAATTGCTGATGATAAAAGATTGGTGGGTCTGGATGATCTTGATTTAATAAAAGTTTCAGTAAGATCAGAAACCAGTGATCATCAAGACTTCTATGATTTTATTAAGGATCAAAGTGATTCATGGCCAGAAGTAGATATTTCTGGTGAAGACAATGCAACTATATTTTATACATCAGGCTCTACTGGCAACCCTAAAGGCGTTTTATTGACTCATAAAAGTATGATTTCAGGCTTCTTTTCATGGTTATGTATTTCTCAGATAAGGGTTGAGTTATATGGTGATGGATTGGATGTTAATAGTGGTAAGCAACTATCAATTCTTCATTGTGTTCCTTTATTTCATGTAACCGGTAGTCATGTAGGTTTCTTTATGTCAATTCCTGTTGGCAGAAAGATTGTTATGATGAAAAAATGGGATGCAAAAGAAGCACTTGAACTACTTGAAAAAGAAAAAATAACAAATATAACAGGTGTTCCAACGCAAACCTGGGAGCTTCTAAATCATCCTGATAGAGATAAATATGATCTCAGTAACCTTGAAGATTTATCAGGAGGAGGCGCAGCAAGACCTCCAGAGCATGTGAAACAGCTTGATGAAGCTTTTAAGGCCAGACCCTCTATAGGATATGGATTAACTGAAACTAATGCAATCGGAACAATCGGTGGCGGTGATGAATATCTTCAAAACCCCTCTAGCTGTGGCAGAGTTGTGCCACCATTAACTGATGTTGATATCATCGATTCAAATTGGAATTCATTGCCTGAAGGCGAGGTTGGAGAGATTGTTATCAAAAGTCCAGCAAATATGGCCGGCTATTGGAAAAATGAGGAAGCAACCAATGAGGTGATCAATGAAGAGGGATGGTTTAAGTCTGGTGATTTAGGATATTTTAATGGTCCATTTCTGCACATTGTTGATAGAGTCAAGGATCTAGTTATTAGAGGTGGAGAAAATATTTCATGTATAGAAGTAGAGGCAGCAATATATGAGCATGATTCTGTTTCCGAGGTTTGTGTCTTTGGGATACCTGAGGAGAGGCTTGGTGAAAAACTCTGTGCTGCAATCCACCTAAAAGACTCTAAAAATTTGGATGAAGATACGTTAAATTCTTTCTTAGCTGAGAGATTGGCAAAGTTTAAGATCCCTGCCTTTGTAGTTTTTGAAGACAATCCATTGCCGCGAGTTGGTTCAGGGAAATTTTCAAAAACGCAATTGCGTGAAATGTTTGTGAATTATGAAAAAGAGCTTTAATTTTTTTTATGATGATGTATAAATATTAATTAGTAGTTATGTCGCATCATATTTTAGTAGTAGAAGACGAACCAGATATAAACAAAACCGTTTCTTATAATTTAGCCAATGAGGGTTTTCACCCCGTAAGTGCGCTCAACCTTAAAGAAGCTGATGATCAACTTTCATCAAATAATATATCTTTAATAATTCTAGATTTAATGCTTCCTGATGGCTCGGGATTAGATTTTTGTAAAACTCTTAAGTCATCAAATATTTATAAAAATATTCCTATAATTATTGTTACAGCAAAAGGTGATGAAGTTGATAAAGTAGTTGGTTTTGAGCTTGGCGCAGATGATTATGTAACGAAACCTTTCAGCGTAAGAGAGCTTATGTTGAGAATAAAGGCCATATTAAAAAGAAATACACAGGAAAGAAACTCAAACTCTAGCACAGTCTTTACTTTTGAGGGCTTGACTATTAGTGATGACTCTCATGAGGTTTTTGTTAACAATATTGAGATAAATTTAACTGCTTTGGAATTTAAACTTTTGAAGCATTTAGTTGACAGAAGAGGCAGGGTTCAAACTCGTGACCAGCTTTTAGAAGAAGTTTGGGGATATTCTTCTCATGTTACTACCAGAACCGTCGATACTCATGTCAAAAGATTAAGAGAAAAGCTTAAAGAAATGGGTAAACATATCCAAACAATCAGAGGTGTTGGATATAGGTTCTCTAGGTCATCTGAATAGAGTCTAATGTTTTCTTTTCTTAGAATCTTCACTGTTTTCTTAATTTCATTTATCTCGTTCTTTTTAATTCAGAGCTACTTTGATGGGGCTTACAGCTCCAATCTTGAAATAAGCATCACAATTTTTTTATTTTCATTATTTTCATCATTGCTTGTTTGGAGAATTAACCGAACTAGAATTAAATTGATTGCAAAACAAACAGATTCTTTTGGAAGTGTTTTAGATAACTTAGGAGAGGGTGTTCTGCTGGCTTCTACATATGGTGATATTACATATGCAAATGAAAGCATGCTAAAGATATTTGAGTTCAAATCTCTTAAAAATAAAAATATTAATGATTTAAAAATTAATGCATTAAAGAATATGTTTAAAAATGCTTTAAAAGATGGCTTATTCCAATATGAATTTCAAATCCAAGGCAAAAGTTCAAATCCTAAATGGTTACTTGGATCCATAAATAGATCAAAAACAACAAATGAAATCATTCTTGTGATTAATGATGTTACTGAATTAAGGGCAAATGCTTCTATGAGAAGAGATTTTATTTCCAATTTATCGCATGAATTAAGAACTCCCGTTAGTGTTATTTCTGCAAATGCTGAAACTTTGGTGGATGGTGCTATTGATAACAAGAAGGATGCAAAAATTTTTTCAAAAGCCATCCTTCATAATGCTGAAAGGATTTCAGGTTTGGTTAGTGACTTAATAGACTTATCAAGGATTGATTATGGCGAGATTCACTTAGATCTTAGTGAATTAAATGTTTGTGATGTTGTAAATGTTGTTAAAAATTCACATTACAGTTCTGCTAAAAGAAAAGGAATAAATATCAATTTTATAGAGAAAAAACTACCCAATGTTCTAGCGGACGAGGCTGCTGTTGAGAGAATCATGACGAATCTTCTAGATAATGCTATTAAATACACTAAAGCTAATGACGAAGGTGAGGTTGAGATTGAAGTAAAGAAAGAGAAAAATTTCATTAAAGTTTTAGTTAAAGATCTTGGAATAGGGATACAAAGCTCTGATCAAGAGCTTGTTTTTAAGCGATTCTATAGAACGCCAGATGCAAGGGCAAGCCAAAAAACTGGAAGCGGTCTTGGGCTTGCAATTGTAAAAAACCTCACTATAAGTCTTGGTGGTCAAGTTGGTGTAATGAAAAGAAGTTATAAAGGCAGCACTTTTTGGTTTACACTCCCAATTTACAATTCCTAACTTAAGCTAGCTGTTTAAAGTATATTCCCTTTAAATAAGCTAAAATACTCAGTTCGTTTTTTAATATGAATAAAATAAATCTAAAATATGTGTTCTACTTTTTAGTGATATCACTATCAGCATATCTGCTTGTAAGCACTTTGATCTTGAACAGCTCCAATAAAATAGAGGATTTTTCTGTAATTAGGCCAATTAATGTCCAAAACACAACAATACGAAACGATATCTCTAGTACACCTCCTGCAAGCTTTAATTATGAATTATCCGCTGTGAGATTGGGTGATGAGAATACATCAGTGATTGTAAAAAAGGGAGGTACGGAATACGTAGTTCAGATTAATGAGTTGTTAGAAAATAAATATAAACTAATACAAGTAGATAAAAGTGTAATAATTTTTGAATTTCAAGGTAAAAAATTTACAATAAATAATAGGTTTAGTAATGAATAACTTTTTTAAAAAATCTTTATTAGCGACGACATTATGCGCATTTTTTATTGTGCAAGCTCAGGAAACTTTTATTCTTAATTATGAAGATGTCGATATTAAAAAAGTAACTCAAGATATAGCTAATTTTTCAAAGAAAACTATTATTCTCGATCCAAGAGTAAAAGGGAAGGTTACAATCTTTTCTAACTCATCACTATCTTCTGATGAAGTTTGGGATGTTTATTTACGCACAATACAGGTTAATGGTTTTAGCGCCCTTAATGATGAGAATTTTGTAAGGATTGTCCCTGAAAACGAAGCAACTAGAGATCAAAACTCTGGAGAATCAGGCGGCGAATTTATTACAAGAGTTATTGAGCTTAAAAATAGGTCCTCAGTTGAACTTTTACCACTCATTAAGCCAATCGCCGGAAGGCAAGCGAATGTTTCAAGTATTGCATCAATTAACTCTTTACTTATCGTTGATAGAAAAAGCAATGTTGAAAGAATAACGGAGGTAGTTCAGTCATTAGATGAAGACAACACTGCAAGTGTGACTATTGTTGATTTAAAAAATCTGTCATCAGTTGAAGCAGTTAGAATTCTTGAGAAGTTAAAATCCCAAAACAATCCTACAATCAATAATTTTGTTGCCATTTCTTTCAGTGCATCAAATTCTGTAATAGTGTCTGCCAACTCAATTACAACAAATATAATCAAAGAAACACTTCAGCAATTAGATGCTGATGCAATTAGTGAAGGTTCAGTCGCTGTCATATATCTTAAATATGCTAATGCTGAGGAGGTTGCTGGAATAGTTAGTTCTATAGCTTCAAGATTTATTTCTTCAGAATCAGAAAAACCAATAGTCACCTACCATGCTCCAACAAATTCGGTTGTTGTATCAAGTGATGAATCAAATATAGCAACTATAAAAAATCTTATATCTAAACTTGATATAAGAAGGGCTCAAGTATTAGTAGAAGCTATAGTAGTAGAGCTTTCAGAAACAGCTGCAAGAAGCTTGGGTGTAGAAACTATTTTTGCTGGTGCAGAGGATGGAGAAATACCCATTGGAATTACTAGATTTCAGAATGGAACAGGACCTGACCTTCTAGGCTTAACAGGATCTGCGATTGAGTCTGGTGATAATGCTAATTTTTCAAATATTGCAGCTAATTCGCTTTTAAACTCTCAGGGCATCATTGCAGGTATTGGAAAAATATCAGAGGATGATGACAGCATGATAGCGATTATCAATGCTATAGATGCAGATAAGAATTCTAATATCTTAACTACTACATCATTATTGGCAATGGACAATGAGGAAGCTTCTACTGTTATTGGTCAGGAAATTCCTATTACAACAGGTGAAAGTTTAGGTTCAAATAATACAAACCCCTTCAGGACAACCTCAAGAGAAGAGGTTGGTATCAAGCTTTCAGTAAAGCCTCAAATTAATGAGGGCAATTCAGTTATCTTAGAGATAAAACAGGAAGTATCAGGTGTTGCTGGCCCATTAACTGGGACTACTGATTTAATTACAAATAAAAGAACAATAGAAACTACTGTATTGGTAGATAACAATCAAATTATTGTTTTGGGCGGTTTGGTTGATGAAGACATACAGGAAGATATTCAGAGAGTCCCTGTCCTAGGTTCAATTCCAGTTCTGGGTAAATTGTTCCAATCATCCAGTGAGTCAAAAGTGAAAAAGAATTTAATGGTCTTTTTAAGACCTAAGATTTTAGTTGACTCGGAATCGGTTTCTCAGATTTCGACTGAAAAGTATAATTTTATCAAAGCAGAACAATTACTTAAGCAGCAATCTAAGCTAATCGACCTCACAAAAGATAAATAGATGTCTGATATACCTAATGATGTCATGGCTGAAACATCAAGCATTCTTCCTTACGACTTCGTAAAACAGAATAATATCTTTGGAATAGATAAAAATGGCGAGATTAAAATTTATTCAACTTCAGAGCTAAGCTTTGATATACATCAGGAGCTATTTAGGTATATAGGGAAATCATTTGAAGTAGAAATTTGTGATGCTGAGGAATTAAATAACCTCATAACATCAAATTTTTCTGTGATTTCACAAAACTCTGAACTTTCAGAAGAACTTAAAGATAATTTTGATCTCAAAACTTTTGCAGGAACAATTACAGCTACAGAAGATCTATTAAGTGGGAGCAATGATGCCCCAATCATAAAACTTATAAATGGTATTTTAAGTCAGGCAATTAAGTTAAGAGCATCTGATATTCACTTTGAGCCATATGAAGATTCTTTATCGGTTAGATATAGGATAGATGGAATATTGCAGGAAGTTTTATCTCAAGATCCTCGACTCACACCATTAATTATTGCCAGACTAAAGGTAATTTCAAAACTTGATATTTCTGAAAGGAGGTTGCCACAGGATGGAAGAGTTTCGTTATCACTAGGAGATAAAAATGTTGATGTTCGTGTTTCAACTTTACCATCTACATATGGAGAAAGAATTGTATTAAGACTCTTAGATAAACAATCAGCACAAATCAATATTAATGATCTTGGTTTACCGCAAACAATACTTTCAACCTATAAGAAGTCTTTAAGTGAATCAGAAGGTATTATTCTAGTTACTGGACCAACAGGCTCAGGAAAAACTACAACGCTTTATGCTGGTCTTAGAGATCTTAGTGACTCGTCTCAAAATATTCTTACTGTTGAGGATCCAATTGAATATACCCTGAAAGGCATTGGACAAACACAGGTTAATCAAAAGACAGGGTACTCTTTTGCTACAGGATTACGCGCAATGCTCAGGCAAGATCCAGATGTTGTGATGGTGGGAGAAATAAGAGATACAGAAACTGCCCAAATTGCTATTCAGGCTAGCTTAACGGGCCATCTAGTTTTATCAACAGTACATACAAATAGCGCTGTCGGAGCTATCACTAGGCTGAGAGATATGGGAATAGAATCATTTTTAATATCTTCAAGTTTGAAAACAGTAATTTCTCAAAGACTTGTAAGAAGGTTATGTGATAGATGCAAAGTTAAAAACACTATTAATAAAGACATTGCTGATTTGTTTGGTCTTAAGCAGAATCTTGAAGTTTATGATCACAAGGGCTGTGATAAATGTAATGGTACTGGATACAAAGGAAGAATTGCTGTTGCAGAGTGTGTAAATGTTGATAAAACCATTAAAGACATGATTCACAACGAAAAGTCAGAGAATGAGATTAATGAGTATGTATTTAAAAATGCTCCATCTATAAATTCTTCATGCTCAGATCTTCTTATAAAAGGTATAACGTCTTGTGATGAGCTCATCAGATCTAACAATATAAAAGAAGATGCCTTCGTATAGCTATAAAGCTTTTGATTCAGAAGGCGGAATTCAATCAGGATTTATAAATGCCGAAAGTGAAAGATTGGCAAGAAAGGAAATAAAAAGTCTTAATTTAATACCACACAAACTTAAAGAAATAAAATCTCAAACTACCAAAAGATATAAAATCAAGAATAAGGATTTGGTTCTTGCTACCAGGCAAATTGGCACGCTTCTTGAGGCAGCTGCTCAAATTGATGAGGCTTTAAAAATGACTGCTGAGCAAGTTAAAAATAAAGATTTAAAAAATATATTATTTAATTTAAGAGATGAAATTATTCAGGGCAAAAGACTAGGTAATGCTATGGAGGCTTACCCTCAAGTTTTTGATAATACATACATATCTTTAATTAAAGCTGGTGATACTTCAGGAAGGCTTGTTGAGATGTTTAAATCATTATCAGATTATCTCGAAGAAAGTTTATCTATTAATCAGAAAGTTCGGACTGCTTTAACATATCCGTTTATCCTTTTTTCTTTTTCAATAGTAGTAGTAATTTCACTACTTACTTTTGTAATGCCTCAGGTTGTAAACCAATTCGTCAAATCAGGCGTTGATCTTCCCTTACTTACATCAATATTAATGAATATATCTTCAAATATGATTTATATAATTCCCTCTATCCTACTGATAGTAGGTGTTTCTTTTTTCTATTATAAGAGGTTGCTAAGAACTGATAAGGCGGTAAATATTCATAGAATATTTCTTAAAATCCCAATATTTGGAGGATTTTTATTAAAATCTGAGACCGAAAGATTCAGTAGCACAATGTACTTATTAATGTCATCAGGGATAGTTCTAGACGATGCACTAAAAGAAACATCTGATGTTTTGAACAATGCTTATCTTAAAGATCGCCTTAATAAAATAATAAAGTCAGTAAAAGAGGGTTCTGATTTTTCACGTGCTTTATCCCGCGAACAAATATTTCCAGATATCTTTAACCAACTCATTTCCAGCGGTTATAGGTCTGGCAACCTGACTCCGATGTTCAAAAAAGCTTCTAACTTTATGAAATCTGAGATTGAAACAACTCGCTCAACTGTCTTATCTCTCATAGAGCCATTAATCATTATTGTGATGGGTGGATTTATTCTTTTAATCGTTATGGCTATACTTATTCCTATAATGCAAATGAACACACTAATATTAAATTAATTATGAAAAAAGGATTTACTTTAATTGAGCTTATGGCAGTAATTGTGATACTAGGCATACTAGCTACAGTAGTTGCAGTTAATGTGTCTCCTTTTCTCCAAAGAGCAAATTTAGAAAAAGTGAGAGCAGATATTTCACAAATTGAGAAAGCGCTAGAACTTTATAAATTTAATGAGCTAACTTACCCAACTACTGATCAAGGAATACAGTCATTAGTTGTTCCTCCGTCAGATCTTAAACGACCGTCACTCTATCCTGAAGGAGGATATATAAAGTCTTTTCCTCAAGATCCATGGGGCAGAGAATACCTTTATCTATATCCTGGATTAAAAAACTCATCCTATGATGTCTACACTTTAGGTGCCGATGGAGTAGAGGGAGGTACAGGTGAAAATGCAGACCTTGGTAATTGGCTTAA
>CACNXK010000004.1 GCA_902624425.1 uncultured SAR86 cluster bacterium
AAAGAATTCTGTGACTACAGAAATTTGATTCCAAAAGGAATAAAAATTAATTCTGATGACATTCTTGCTAATTGCATCTTTGTCATTTCTTCAAAGTTAAAAAATCCTCAATTCGCTGGTCAAACTAAAGAGAGACTTGATTCCAAAGATCATATGAGCTTTGTTTCGTCCTCAACAAAAGATTCTCTGAGTATTTGGCTTAACCAACATACCGAAGAGGGTGAAAAAATTGCTGATCTTGCAATTGCCGCTGCACAAAAGAGGATTAAAAGCTCAACAAAAGTTGATAGAAAGAAAACATTTAAGGGCCCAGCTCTTCCTGGAAAGCTTTCCGACTGTAACTGCGATAACATTGAAGAGAGTGAGTTATTTTTAGTTGAGGGAGACTCAGCAGGAGGGTCTGCAAAACAAGCCCGAGATAGAAGATTTCAAGCGATAATGCCTTTAAGAGGAAAAATCCTTAATACCTGGGATTTAGAAAGCGCAGACATAATCAAATCTCAAGAAATTAAAGATCTTGCAACTGCTATTGGATCTTTGCCAGGAGATACAGATACTTCCAATCTAAGATATGGAAAGATTTGTATTCTTGCTGATGCTGATTCAGATGGGCTGCACATTGCGACTTTGTTATGTGCATTATTCTTAAGACACTATAAGAATTTAGTAACCTCTGGAAAAATATTTGTCTCCATGCCTCCGTTATACAGGATAGATGCTGCAAAAGAAGTTTTTTATGCCCTCGATGAAAATGAAAAAGAATCCATTGTTAAAAGAATTAAAAAACAGAACTCGAAAATTAAGATAGATATTCAGAGATTTAAGGGTCTTGGAGAAATGAATCCGTCTCAACTAAGAGAAACGGTCATGAAACCTGAATCAAGAAGATTAGTTCAACTAACTTTAAATAGTTCTGATAATGCAAATTCAGTATTTGATTTACTGCTTTCTAAAAAGAGAGCTCCAGACAGAAAAGAATGGCTTGAAAAGAAAGGTAACTTAGCGGAGATTTAATGACTAAAGAAAATTTAGATAAACAAAGCATTAAAAAATATGCAGAAAATGCATATCTCAATTATTCGATGTATGTCATCTTGGATCGAGCTTTACCTAATATTGGAGATGGGCTGAAACCAGTTCAAAGAAGAATTTTATATGCAATGTCAGAACTTGGACTGAATGCATCATCAAAGTACAAGAAATCTGCTAGGACTGTTGGAGATGTAATAGGTAAATTCCATCCACATGGTGATAGTGCTGCTTATGAAGCTATGGTTTTAATGGCGCAAGATTTTTCATTCAGGTATCCATTTGTAGATGGTCAAGGGAATTGGGGATCTCAAGATGATCCTAAATCTTTTGCAGCTATGAGATATACAGAATCAAAACTCACAAAATTTTCAGATCTTTTAATAGATGAATTAAAACAGGGGACAGTGGACTGGCAGCCAAATTTTGATGGCTCACTTCTTGAACCAGTTATTTTCCCAGCAAAAGTTCCATCTATTTTACTTAATGGAACAACTGGCATAGCTGTTGGTATGGCTACCGATATACCTTCACACAATATGACAGAGGTAATTGATGCAACAATTCATGTTTTAGAAAATCCAAAGACTTCCGTTGATCATATTCTCAAATATATAAAGGGACCAGATTTTTCTAACAAAGCTCCCATTGTTGCATCTCCAGAAGAGTTAAATGAAATGTACAGTACTGGTAGAGGAGCTTTCAAAATGAAATGTGCTTGGAAAAAAGAAGGGAATGACATAATTGTAACTGACCTTCCTCACCAAACATCTGGTTCAAAAGTTTTAGAACAAATCTCCAATCAAATGATAAATAAAAAACTCCCAATGATTGTTGATCTCAGAGACGAGGGTGATCATGAGGAGCCAACAAGATTAGTAATAAGCTTAAAATCAAATAGAGTAAATGCAGAGGATCTTATGAATCATTTATATGCATCAACAGACTTGCAAAAAAATTATAGGGGTAACTTTAATTTAATATCTCTAAAGGGATCACCTAAGGTTTATTCAATTAAAGATCTTCTTAGCGACTGGATAGCATTCAGAAAAGCAACAGTCACAAGAAAACTTGAACACAGACTTGATCAAGTAGATGATAGATTGCACATATTAGAAGGCTTATTAATTGTCTATCTTGATCTGGATAAGGTAATTAAAATCATCAGACAGTCGGATGATCCTAAAAAAGAACTTACAAAGAAATTCAAAATATCTGATATCCAGGCTAATGCAATATTAGAAATAAAACTCAGACAACTGGCAAAACTTGAACAAATTAAATTAGAGGAAGAAAGAGATGCTCTAAAAAAAGAAAAAAAAGAACTCGAGAAGATTCTTAATTCTAAGGCAAGGTTGAAAACTTTTATTAAAAATGAACTAAAAGAGATAAAAGAAAATTTTGGAGATGAGAGAAACTCACCCATCATTGAATCTTCAAGTGCAAAAATGTTCTCTGAAGAGGACACCATTACATCTGACCCAGTAACAATTGTTCTTTCAAATGCTGGTTGGATTAGAAGTGCTAAAGGCCATGAGATAGATCCTGCAACTCTTTCTTACAGAGGAGAAGATAAATTAAAAGACTTCAGCAGAGGAAGGAATAATCAACCTTGCGTATTTATTGATGCTCTTGGAAAAGCTTATACATTGCCAGCGCATACACTTCCTTCTGCAAGGGGTTTAGGCGAACCTTTAACAGGAAGAGTGACATCTAGCTCAGGTGTTGAATTTATGAGTGTTGCGATTGGGAAGGGCGAGGACAAGTTCTTAATTGCTAACACTTCAGGATATGGGTTCCTTGCAAAATTTGAAGACATGATCTCTAACAAGAAAACAGGTAAAGCTTTTATGAAGGTTCCGCAGGGTGCTGAGATTCTCCCTTGTGAAAAGATTATGCAAGACGATAAATATATAGCCGCAGTTACAAACTTTGGAAAGTTACTGATTTTTAATCTGGATGAACTAACTGTTCTAGCAAAAGGGAAAGGCACTAAAATAATAAATATTCCTAAAAAACAATTTGATGAAAAGAAAGAAAGATTAATTATTGTAAAAACCTTCAGTGAGGGATCAAAGTTAAACATTCAAAGAGATAATGGCAATATCAGGGCATTCTCTTCGAAAGAGCTTGAAGGATTTACACTTGAGCGAGCAAAAAGGGGCAGATCTTTACCACAGGGTTACAAAAGGGTGCTATCAATAACAGTTGAAAGACCTAAATCTAGTTCCAATTAGGAAGTTTCTTCTTAGCAAGAATTAACTTTGGTTTTTCTAATCTTGGAAGCCCATTTTTATAATTCACAGAACCCTCACCTTGTATCAAAGGTCTAAAATAATCTAAACCTTTTTTAGTTATGCCAAAGCCATCTTTTGTAATAAAACTTTTGGGCAATTTCTTTTCAAGATTTGCAATTTTAGAAAGTTTTGCGGGAACTATTTCCCAAGAATATTTCAAAGTCTTTTTTCTTTTTATTACCGGCATAACACCATTCATGCCTTCTACTGCATATTTTACGGCATATCTTCCAACTGCCTCTGCATGCTCTAAATCAACTTTTGAAGAAACATGTCTTGCACTTCTCTGAAGATAATCAGCAACAGCCCAATGATTTTTAAGCTTGAGTTTCTGTGAAATAAGATTTGCAAGAAAAGGGGCAACTCCACCAAGTTGTGCATGCCCAAAGGCATCTTTTGTATCGGCTTCAGCAAGGAACTTATTTTTTTTGTTTTTTATACCCTCTGATGCTACTACAACACAGTAACCCAATTTATTAACTGTATCTTTAACCTTTTTAAGAAAATTAGTCTGATTAAAAGTAACCTCCGGTAAAAGAATTATGTGTGGGGCATCAGAATTTTCTTGTTTGGCGAGTGCTGAAGATCCTGCAATCCACCCGGCATGCCTTCCCATTACCTCAAGAATAAAAACTTTTGTAGAACTTTCCATCATTGACTGAACATCTAGACTTGCTTCTCGGGTTGAGATAGCAACATATTTTGCAACTGAACCAAATCCAGGACATGAATCGGTAACTGCTAAATCATTATCAACTGTTTTAGGAATTGCGATACACGTTAAGTCATAATTAAGACTTTTACTTATTTGAGAGACCTTATATGCAGTATCCGCAGAGTCATTGCCACCATTATAAAAAAAGTAACCAATGTTGTGGGCCTTAAATACTTCAATAAGCCTTCTATATTCCTTTTCATTTTCCTCAAGACTTTTGAGTTTATACCTGCATGAACCAAATATACCTCCTGGCCTGCAATACAGTGAATCAACAAGTTTTTTTGATTCTTTAGATGTATCTATAAGATTTTCCCTCAAGGCTCCAAGTATTCCATTCTTGCCTGCATAAACTTTATTTATATGTCTTGGAAATTTTTTTGATTCCTGAATTACCGCTGCAGCTGTTGCATTGATAACAGAAGTTACTCCACCGGATTGAGCATAAAATGCATTAGTTTTCATAGCTTAAGTAAAGATTTAACTATGCTAGCAAAAATGTTCTAATTATTAAAAGTATTTATGAAAATTCATATCCTAGGAATCTGTGGAACATTTATGGGTGGCTTGGCACGAATCTTGATCGAGTCTGGTCATGAGGTAAGTGGGTCAGATAATAACTTCTACCCACCAATGTCTAATCAACTTGAAGAATTAGAAATTGAACTAGTTAAAGGATTTAATCTAAACACTATGCCAGAAGCTGATTTATATGTAATTGGAAATGCGCTTTCAAGAGGAAATGAATGTGTTGAGGAAATTTTAAATAAAAATCTTCCTTATAAGTCTGGACCTGAAATGCTTGGTGAAATTATAAAAGATAGATTTGTTATAGCTGTATCCGGAACCCATGGAAAAACTACAACCTCGTTTATGATTGCAAAAATTTTTGAGTCTTTAGGCAAAGATATTGGATATTTAATAGGCGGTGTTTCACCTGATTTTTCTTTTTCAGCCAAAACAGGAACTGATCCAGTTTTTATCATAGAAGCAGATGAATATGATTCCGCATTTTTCGATAAAAGATCAAAATTTATTCACTACTCGCCAAATATTTTTCTAATAAATAATATTGAGTTTGATCATGCGGATATATTTGATGATTTAGATGCTATAAAAAAACAATTTCATCACCTAATAAAGATAATCCCAAAAGATGGGAAAGTTATTTTTTTTAACCATGATAAAAATGCATTAGATGTTATAAACCAAGGATGTTGGGCAAATACCATTGAAATCAATGGCAATTCTAGTAATGCCAGCTTTGACATATCCTCTTCAACAGTAAGTTTTGAGGGAGACTCAGTGCAGATAGCTGAGTTACCGATATATGGATCTCATAATAATTTAAATGCAATAGCAGCAATCATTTCTTCCGCATCTTATGGTATTAAACTTATGGATGCTTATAACGGGCTTAAAGAATTTAAAGGCGTGCTTCGAAGACTTGAGAACAAAGGTACTTTCAAAGGAGTTACAATTCTTGATGATTTTGCACACCATCCTACAGCCATAAAATCAACAATTGATGCGGTAAAAGATAAGTATGTTGAAAAAAAAATCCTCAATGTGATCGAGCTTGGATCAAATACAATGTCGGGTGGATTTCATCTCAAAGAATTAATATCAATTGATAATCTTGACAGTGACATCTTATGGCTAGACCATAAATCCATTTTGGTGAACAATAAGAATAATGTTCATAATTCCCATGATGATTTGATACATTCAATTTCAAAGATTTATAAAGATTTTGATATTATTTTGATCATGACAAATAGGAATAGTAAAAATATATTTAAACCTTTAAAAGAAATAATTGAAGCAAGTTAATTTACCAATCTTTCCACTTAAGCTCGTTGTTCTCCCAGGAACAATTCAAGGCCTACAAATATTTGAACCTCGATACTTAAATATGGTTAAAAAGTGCATGTCTGATGCATCAAATTTTGTTATCTCCTACAAGTCAGATAGGTTTGATGATTTTCATTTTGGTATTGAAAAGGTTGGAACATCAGTAAAAATAGTTGACTTCAATAATTTACCCAATGGCTTGTTAGGAATAACTGTCAAAGCTGAATCAAAAGTTTCATTAAATAATGTCATTCAGCTTGAGGATAAATCATACCTTGGTGAAGTTTTACCTTTAACTGAACCGGAAGTTGATGACCAATCGCTTTTAGCAAAATATCCGGACCTCATAGAGGTTTTAGTTAAATTAAAAGAGCATCCTGAAGTAAGAACATTACAGCTAGACATTGATTTAGATTCTGCTGACTCTGTTTCTTATCATCTCGGGAACTTAATTCCATTAACAGCAGACGAAAAGCAAACATTGTTAACAGCATTCGATGCTGATCAAAGATTCAAAATACTATCAAAGATTCTTGAATCAATAAGAAAGACCTAATCAGATCTTTAGCATTTGTTTCCCTTGATTTTGACCTGTAAATAATCTGTTTAATGTTTCCGGACAATTTTCAATTCCTTCTTGGATATCCTCTCGATGTTTGATTTTTCCTTCGATCGCCCACTTAGAAATATCATCAATTGCTTCACTTGCTCGCCCATAATAATCTAAAACCAAGAACCCCTGCATTTTGGCTCTTCTGACAATCAGCATTGTAAGGTTTCTTGGCCCAACAGGCATTTGGTCTCCAGTATAATTTGAGATACTTCCACAACATACAATTCTTGCATTGATATTTATTAAAAATAGAACTGACTCTAAAATAGGACCACCAACATTATCAAAGTAAATGTCTATACCGTTTTTAGCTAGCTTTGTTAACTCTTCTGGAACATTAGAGTTTTTATAATCGATTACATCATCAACACCGCAATCTTTTAACCATGAACACTTTTCTTCTCCACCAGCAATTCCAATGACGTGACAGCCCTTAATTTTTGCGATCTGACAAACCATTGCTCCAGTAGCTCCAGCAGCACCAGACACAACAACAGTCTCACCCGGTTGAGGATTTCCAACATCTAGCAAACCAAAGTATGCAGTAATCCCAGTAGATCCAAAAATATTAAGCATAGTAGGTATTGGTAGGACATCTGGAACTTTACGCATTGTCTTTAAATCATTTTCTGAAGGAATATGATACGTTTGCCAACCAACCATACCACTTACTAAATCACCTTCAGAAAAATCTTCATTTTTTGATTCAATAATTTTTCCTATACCACCAGATCTCACAACCTCATCAATTTGAACTGGAGGAAGATATCCTGGTAAGTCTGTGAGCCACATTCTTTGGGTTGGATCAAAAGATAAATATTGATTTTCTATAAGAACTTCACCATCTTTAATTTCCCTAAGGTCTTCTTCTATGAGCTCAAAGTTCTCATTCTTTACAAGACCTTGAGGCCTCTCTTTTAAAACCCATTTTTTATTTGTTACTGACATGCTCATCCTCCATTCACTAAGTTTGACAATTTACAAGTCGAATAATACACCTTGATTTAGGTTTAATAAAAGAACTATTTGAAGATAATTGGCTGTATACCTGATTTAGCTCTATACCAATTGACAGTTTTTAAGACCAAGCTTGTTTTAATTATTCTTTTTTCAAGCTTAAATTTTCCTGGATAGTCACTTAACATCAATCCGACTAAAATTGTAAGTAACCCTTGACCAGGGAGAACAAGCATTAAGATGCCGCCAAGTATTAAACAATAGCCAACAAGATTCTTTACAGCTAGAGTAATTATCCACAAAATAGGATTGTTATCTTTATAATGCGACATCCCCCTCTTATCATTCAGGAAATAGTCATATGGAATTTTCTTAATAAAGTAACCAATCGATAAAGCACTTATCACTAATATCGCTATTGAACTAATGCCAAGTATGAAGAAAATATCAACAACATTTTCAGACAAATATTTTTGCATAATTATTTAATAATAATCTCTTTTTTTATCATATACTTAATGTATAAAAAGCAAAAACAACTTGGCGAAAACTTCATTAAAAAAACTCTGTATAAACTCTCTAGAAGAACTTAAAGCTAAAGATATTGTTTGTATTGATTTGAAAAGTATCTCGTCATTTGCTGATGAGATGATAATTGCTTCCGCAACTTCATCAAGGCACGCTAAAGCTCTATCGGACAGGGTTGTAGACGATCTTAAAAAAAATAATATTTTGGTTTTGGGAGTTGAGGGTCAGGATACTTCTGACTGGATTCTAATCGACTGCGAGGATTTAGTTATAAACATAATGAATAATGAAACTCGTGTTTACTATGATTTAGAAACACTTTGGGGGTATGAAGACGCAACCGCAAATTCTAATTTATGAAATTAGAAGTAATCTCAATTTCTAATAAAGCAAATAAATGGGAAGAAGAAACCTTAAATTTTTATTTAAAACAAATTACACCTTATGCGAATCTAACAATAGAAAATATAAAGCCGGCTCAAGGTAAAAAGCTCAAAATTAAAGAGGTTCAATCATTCGATGAAAAAAAGATTTTAACAAAGATTAAACCTAACTCATTGATAATTTCTTTTGACAGAAAGGGAAAGCACTTTGATAGTCTTCAGTTTGCAGAACTCACTGAGAAATTTTTATCCTCAAAAAAGGATTGCAGTCTTGTTATAGGAGGTTCTCATGGCTTAAGTGATTCATTTCTTAAAAAATCAGATCATGTAATTTCATTTTCTGCATTAACTTTTCCTCATAAATTATTTAAGATTTTACTTATTGAACAGCTTTACAGGGCAATCTCAATTATAAAAAATAAGCCATATCATAAATGACAGAAATAAATGAAACCTTCAAGGAGAAATCAAGTTTTAATAAAAGGCTTATTTTTCTTTATTTAATTTTTGGGATCCTTGGGATAATTTTTTATTTTCAGATATTCAATTTGCAAATATCAAATTATTCAGAATATGAAATTGCAGCTGAAAATAATAAAAATGAAGAAATTTCAGTTCAGCCACTAAGAGGGATTATTTTTGATAGAAATGGAGAAATACTAGTTAATAACGTTCCAACCTTTGATTTAATTACGAAGCCTTTTTTTATAGATAATCCTTATGATTTTCTTTTAAAAATATCCTCATTCTTAAAAATTGAAAAAGAAGATAAAGAGATTTTTTTAGCACAATTTGAGAGGGCAAAAGTTTTAAATAAAGAGTTAACTTTAATGCAATCTATTTCTGATGAAGAGAAAGCAAAATTTCTTGTTAGAAGCCATATGTTTGAAAATGCTTATGTTGGAAAAAGATATTTAAGAAATTATTTGCATCCTGAAATCTTTTCTCACTCTATAGGTTATGTTGGAAGGCCCAATGAAGATGAGCTTGAAACACTGATATCAACCCAAGGCTTAAATAAAAAAATAAATTACTCTTATACAAATCAATTAATTGTTGGCAAAACAGGCCTAGAGTTTATTTATGAAGATATGCTCAAAGGAAAATTTGGAGATAATTTAAGACAGGTTGATGCAAGAGGAAGAACAATTGATGAAACAATTTCATCAGTTCCCATGTCGGGTGAAAACCTTTATACAAGTCTTGATTTGGAATCTCACAAAGCTGCTCATAAAGCTCTTAACAATAGAAAAGGGGCTGTAGTTGCAGTGGATATCAGAGATGGCTCAATAGTCACACTTTTTAGCTCGCCAACTTTTCCAACTAATCAACTTGCTAACGGGATTCTTAAAAAGGATTTTGATCAACTTATTGAGAGTGAAGAGAAACCTTTTTTTAATAGAGCATTAAAAGGAAGATATCCTCCTGCATCATCAATAAAACCCGCTATCGCAATATATGGGATTGAGGAAGGACTTATCGACTGGGATTTCTCAATTTTTGATGAGGGATTTTTCACTTTGCCAGAGGATGGGAGAATCTATAGAGATTGGAAAGAGGGAGGTCATGGAAACACAAATTTATTCAAAGCAATAACGCAAAGCTCTAATACTTATTTTTTTGATTTGGCATACAGATCAGATATTAATCAACTCAATGAGCATCTTATATCTTTGGGCTTTGGTGAAAAAGCTTGTATCGACTGCTTTGAAGAAGATAAAGTTTTTGTACCGGAACCAATGTGGAAGTTAAATAAACATAACTTTGGATGGTTTAAGGGCGATACAGTTAATATGGGTGTTGGTCAAGGCTACTTGGTCTCAACTCCGATCCAATTAGCAAAATATGCTTATATCATTGCCAATAAGGGAAAATACAGTGATTTGTCGCTGAAAAAAGACCTCATCAAGAATGAAAAAAGTATTCAGTTTAATAAATTTACAAACGATGATTGGTACAAACTGCACGAATCAATGATTAATGTAGTAGAGGGAAATACTGGCACAGCAAGAAGATTAAAGGATAAAAAGAGTTATTTGGTTGCAGCTAAAACCGGTACGGCGGAACTAGTTTCTGGAGACAATAGAGAACAGTATGTTGAAACTAGACTAGATGACAATCTTAGAGATCATGCTTTAATTATTGCTTTTGGACCAATGCCTAACCCTAGATATGCTGTAAGCGTTGTAGTTGAAAATGGAGAAAGTGGTGGGTCTGTTGCCGGTCCGGTCGCAATCTCAGTTTTAAATTCGTTGTTGCAAGAATGAGATACCTAGACTTTAAAAGATTTTCTATTTACTACGATCCTTACTTAATAATATCTGTAATACTTCTTTCAGTACTAGGCCTTTTTTTCCTTTACAGTGCGTCAGATGGGAATTCCTCTGTCTTAATTAAGCAGTCAGTTTTTGTTTTTTTTGGATTAGCCCTGATGATAATTCTTAGCCAGCCAGATCCTCAAATTTATTATTCATATTCGGGATTTCTTTTAATAATAAGTATGATTCTTGTCTTAATTGCAATCTTTTTTGGCCCTGAAATAAATGGTGCAAATAGGTGGATTAGCTTTGGCTTTATAACGCTTCAACCATCAGAATTATGTAAGGTCTTTCTACCAATATTTATTGCGTCTTACTTGTATAGAGTTTCTTTACCTATTAACCTTAAGAACACATTTTTGACAATCTTCTTAATTTTTATAGTTTTTTTAACTGTTGCATCACAACCGGATTTGGGAACAGCAATTGTAATATTACTTTCCGGTTTATATATATTATTTTTAGCTGGCCTAAGCTGGACATTTATAGGTTCTGCATTCGCAGTTTTTATTATATCCCTTCCATTTTTATGGAATAACTTTTTAGAGCCCTTTCAAAGACAGAGAATTGCAACATTATTTAATCCGGATCTTGATCCTTTTGGATCAGCTTGGAATATTACACAATCAAAAATAGCTATCGGATCGGGAGGTATTTTTGGCAAAGGTTTTGGTGAAGGAACACAATCTCATTTAAATTTTTTACCTGAAACCGAAACTGACTTTATATTTGCAGTTATTGCAGAAGAGTTTGGCCTAATTGGATTAACAATATTGATTTGCCTATATTTTTTTATTTTCATTAGATGCTTTTATTTATCAATTAATGCCAGAGATAGATTTTGTAGACTCGTCATAGGAGGATTATCTTTAGTTTTTATTTCAACACTATTCATAAATATTGGAATGGTTATTGGGCTTCTTCCTGTTGTTGGAATGCCTTTACCATTAATAAGCCAAGGCGGATCCTCTTTAATTTCTTTTTATATAGCATTTGGCATAATAATATCTATGGCATCTCATAAAAAATTGGTACCAAGGTGAAAAAACTTTTTTTAATAATATTTTTAGTTCAATTTAATTTTATTCAGTCTGATTACTCACAGCATCCAAGAGCAGAATTTGTTGTAAATGAACTAGTAAATTCTCATGGCTTTGATGAAGAACAAGTTTTAAATGTGCTTAAAAATGCTAATAAGCAACAAAGCATAATTGATAGAATTTCAAAACCAGCAGAATTTACCATTTCATGGGATGCATATAGGAATATATTCATTGAAGAAAAAAGAATAAAAAATGGAAAGAAGTTCATAATAGAAAATTTTGACACCCTTGAGAAAGCTGAAAAAGAATTTGGAGTTCCTAAAGAAATTATTACTGCAATCTTGGGAGTTGAAACTAGATATGGAAATATTCAAGGCAAGGATCGAGTGTTAGACTCGTTGACAACATTAGGCTTTGACTATCCTAGAAGAGCAGAGTTCTTTAGAGACGAACTTATAAAGTTTTTTATACTTACAAGAGAAAATAACCTTGATATCTATAGCGTTAAAGGCTCTTATGCTGGCGCAATGGGGTATGGTCAATTTATTTCATCCTCATATTTAGCGTATGCTGTGGATTATGATGGAGATAGCTTCGCAGACCTCTTTGGTTCAAAAAAAGATGCAATTGGTAGTATTGCAAATTATTTGAGCATTCATGGTTGGAATGCAGATGCAGATATAGTTTTAGAAATAGAGCATAACAATGTTAGAAGGCCCTATAGCCTTGAAGGTAAATTTATACCAGTAAAGCTAGAGCAAGGTGAAGACTTATTTTACAAGATCCAAAGTGGAGATACGTTATCTGAAATAGCCCTTATGAACAATATTAGCCTTTCGAAATTAATGGAAATGAATGATATAAAAGACAAAGACACACTAGTAGCTGGAAAAAAGATTAGAATTAATAAAAAAAGTAATAAATATTTTATCGGTACTGAAAATTTTGTTGCAATTACAAAATATAATTACAGTCACTTTTATGCAATGGTGGTTTACAATCTAGCGAGGGAGTTAGGGTTATGAAAAAAATACTATTTTTGTTTTTTGGTTTGATTTCTCTTGAGTCTTTTACTCAGTCTTTCATTCCAAATACACCAACTCTTGACCTGAAGAGTTATATATTGATAGAGCCAAATACAAATACTGTGATTGCCAGTTTTAATGAAGATGCACCAATTGAACCTGCAAGCATGACAAAAGTTATGTCCAGTTATGTAGTTGCTGATCAAATTGCTAATGATTTCTTAAGCCTAGATGACAATGTTCTTATAAGTGAAAAAGCATGGAGAATGGAAGGTTCCAAAATGTTTATCGAGCAGGGTAAAAGGGTGAGCGTTTTAGATCTGCTCAAGGGAGTTATTATCCAATCTGGTAATGATGCAACAGTGGCCTTGGCTGAATACGTTGGAGGCACTGAAGATGGTTTTGTAGATTTAATGAATTCATATGCTGCATCGATGGGCCTATCGAATACTTTGTTTCAGAACTCTACAGGACTGCCAGATGGCAACCATTTTTCAAGCGCTAAAGATTTAGCAACAATGACAAGCTTACTAATTAATAACTTTCCTGAGACATATAGCCTATACAAAGAAAAATATTACACATTTAATAATATAAGGCAGCCAAACAGAAACCGACTTCTTTGGAAGGATAATTCCTCAGATGGAGTAAAGACAGGACATACTGAATCAGCTGGCTATTGTCTTATTAGCTCCGCAAAAAGAAATGATATGAGGCTCATAGCTGTTGTGGCTGGAGCAAAATCGGATAAAGAGCGGTTTAATGATACTCAAAGACTGCTCGAGTATGGTTTTAGGTTCTATTCAACGCAGGAAGTAATTAAAAAAGATAATGCTCTAAAGGAAGTAACGGTATGGGGCGGCAAGAAGGATTTTATTTCTCTGGGTTCAGAAAATAATATCAAACTTACTCTTCCAAGAACCACTTTTAAAAATATAACTATAAGTTATGACTTCCAAAATAATCTAAGAGCTCCAATAAAAGAGGGCCAAAATCTTGGAACATTAATAATAAAAGATGGAGAGAAAATATTACATACTGAAAATCTAGTTTCCCTAAATGATGTAGAAGCAAAAGGGTTTTTTGGCCGACTTTGGGCAAGTTTTGTTTTATGGTTTAGAGGCTTGTTTGGTTTAGGTAATGCCTAAACTAGCATCCTATAATGGTGTTATTGACTCAATAGAGAACATCAAAATCTCGCCAATGTCGAGAGCATTTCTTTTTTCCGATAGTGTTTATGAAGTCATTTCTTTTTATAAAAACGAGTTTATTGATTTTGATAGACATCTTGATCGCCTCAAGCATAGTCTCTATGAGACGAAAATAGAGTGTTCTATTGATGAATGCAGTGCTGAAATTAAAAAACTTTTGAATGAATCAAATCTTGAGAATGGATATGTTTACTTTCAAGTTTCAAGAGGCATTGATTCAATAAGATCTCATCTTTTTGATGAAAGTGAATGCGAAAGGTTTGGCTTCATCGAAAAATTCTCTTTTTTAAATCAATCTCCCTTAAAAGTTATGTTAGTAGATGATATTCGTTGGCAGAGATGCGATATTAAATCCACTTCTTTGCTGGGTAATGTTCTCCAGATGAATGATGCCAAAGGAATGAATTGTAATGAAATCATTATGCACAAAAATGGTCAATTAACTGAAGGAGGCGCAAGCAATATCTTTTTTGTTAAAAATAATGAAATTTTCACACCAGAACTTTCTCCCAATATTTTACCTGGTATAACTCGGCATCAAGTGATAGAAATTATAAAAGAAAAAGAATTTGATTTTGTTGAAGGAATTTTTGATGTAAATGACTTAAAAGAAGCTTCCTCTATATGGTTTACAAGCACTACAAAGGGAATTATTGAAGTAAAAGAAATAGTAAATCTTGATACTAAAATTAATCCTAAATGTGAATTACTTAGGATATGTAAGGAAGCATTTGCATCAAAGTACTTTAGTTAGAACAAATCTTTATTATAAGTCTCTCGATCTCTTTCCAAGCATCTAGTTTTTTAATTCCCTTAAAAGCTTTCTCAATCTCAAAAATATCTTTGCTTAGGCTAAAAAGATTTGAACCTTTTTTTCTTATAAAAGATGAGTAAAGGTTTACCTTGGATTGCCACATTCTTAGACTTTCGAGATATTTTACAGGCGAGGTATTTTTTTTAGCCATAAGAGATGTGCTTATAAGTTTATCTAAAACCCATATAACTAAGGCAAGAGAGTTAGGATCATTGTATTTAATTTGTCGCAAAATCTTAATAGATCTATTTTTATCAAAATTAAGCAGGCTATCTTCAAGCTCATAGGGAGCATGAATTGAGCTACTAATAGAGTTTTCAAGTGAAACTGATTCTTTTTCGGATGAATGTATTATCTTTAAAATTTCAATATCATTCCTGTGTGCAACTAAATTATTAGAATTTAATTCAAATAATTGCTTTGCAACTCTTTCTGCATTTCCTTTTTCAAGAAAATTGAGCCTATCTCTCAACCACTTCTTTTCATCAAGAGGCTTTAATTTAGTACATTCGATAACTTGTATTAATTCTTTATTTTCCTTGATCCATTTAGTATTTGAACTGATTGATTCAGAAACGCTATCAATAATAATTTTAATGTTACTCATATTGTTTAAATCAATCTTTTCTAGGGTTTCTGATAAAGACTTTGGAAATCTGCCTTCTGTATGAATTACTTTTATGACAAGCTGTGATCCAAATAAACCACCCCCAAGATTATTTTGAATAGCTGATACAAAACCGTCAGAGTCGTTTGCTTCAAAAATTACTGTTTCATGAAAGCCCTCGCCAGCGAACTCTCTTGATAAGAAGTCTTTCACCTCATTCTTGAGAACCATTTCTTTGCCATGTACGAGGCTCAATACAGCATTTCCTCTAAAATTGTTCATAAAATTAAGACTATTTATTTTCATATCCCTTTAAATATAAAAGTATCTTTTTATTTAAATCTTTAATTACTTGGTTTTCTATTGATTTTATTAATTCTTTTTGTGCCAAGGGATTTAGACTTTGGGTATTGAATCTTTTTGAGGAGATAATTTTTTTTGTATCTCCTGTCAGCCCTTGAATTTGAATACTCCCAACAATTTCGCTTTCTAAGGATCCTAAATTCTTGCCACCATAAAAATTATTCTCTTTAATTTCAAATTCAAAGAACTTTACCTCTATTAAAGACGATTTATTTTCTTTGATATAAATATTTAGATCATTTTTTATTTTTTCAGGTATTGAGAGGTCGTAGCTTAGCTTTTTGACAAAAAATTTTGATTCAAGATTTATTGGAGAAAAGGAACATCCAAGGAGTGTCACATTAAGAAAAATTATAATTCCTAGATTACGAAATTTATTAACTTTTCTTTTACATAGATACATTTTTTGATTTCCTTATCGCCAAGTAAATCATCCACATTTTTTATTGACTTAGCAATACTTTCAATTTCGGTTTGATCAAGGTTTGATGGTACTTCAATCTTTCCTCTTACTTTTCCATTGATTTGAACAACAAGTTCAAATGAATCAGTTACCATTAAATTTTCATCAAAGGTTGGCCAGCTATCTTCAATTTCAGAGTTATTTTCAAAGAAATTTTTCCATAAAGTTTCACAAATATGAGGAGCTATCGGATAAAGCATCTGTAAAATCGAGGTAATAAATTCGTTAAGGCAATATTGATCATTTTCTGAAGATATCTCATTTTTTATCTGATCAGGAGTTGAATTTAAAAGTTCCATGCAGGCAGCAATAACAGTATTGAAAGCATATCTATTTTCGTAATCATCAGTAACTTTTTTAATAGTCAAATGAATTTTTCTTCTAAAATCTTTTTGATTTTTATCAAACTCACCTTGAATCTCTGCTTTCTTAAACTTTTTATTATGCGCAAAGCTCCAAAGTTTTTTTAAGAACCTGAAAGCACCTTCTACAGCAGTTTCTGACCATTCTAAACTTTGCTCCGGTGGCGCAGTAAACATCATATAAAGGCGTATCGTATCAGCCCCATATTTATCAATATATTGTTGTGGATCTACTGTATTACCTTTTGACTTAGACATTTTTGATCCGTCTTTAAGAACCATACCTTGGGTTAAAAGTTTCTTAAAAGGCTCATCACCCTCCACTAAACCAATATCTCTCATAGCTTTATGAAAAAATCTAGAATAGAGAAGATGCAAGATAGCATGCTCAATACCACCTATGTAGAGGTCAACAGGAAGCCAATATTTTGAATCCTCATCTAGCGCCTTTTCATTGTTATCTGCGGCTGTAAATCTTGCGTAATACCAAGACGAATCAACAAAAGTATCGAATGTATCAACTTCTCTGGATTCATTGGGACCAATATCAAAAAAATTTTTATTTTGGCTTAAAGGTTTTGGTGACTCTCCATCTTCTATATTTGGTAATTCTACTGGAAGATCTTCATTCTCTAGGAAGATAGGTTTATCATCCTTATAAACTACAGGTATAGGACATCCCCAAAATCTTTGCCTACTTACTCCCCAATCTCGCAATCTAAAGTTTTCAATACCCTTACCAATTTTTTCTTTTTCAAGGAAGCTATTTATATTGAATATTGCATCATCAGAAGTTTGACCATTAAATTGTTCAGAGTTAATAAGTATTCCTTTCTCAGATGATGGCAGTTCTTCACAATCAATTACTTTCTGAACTTCAATTTGATATTTGATAGCAAATTCATAATCCCTCTCATCATGTGCAGGAACTCCCATTACTACACCTGTTCCATAGTCCATTAGAACGTAGTTGGCAATCCAGACATCCATATCGATCCCTGAAAATGGATGCTTTACTTTTATATCTGTTTTGAAGCCCAATTTATCAGCTTTAGCCATATCAGCTTCAGCCATTTTTGTTTCATTACATTTTTTAATAAAGTTATCAATTTCTGAATCTTTTTTTCCTAAATTTTGTGCAATAGGATGATTTGGTGATATAGCAACATATGTGACACCGTATACAGTATCAATTCTTGTTGTAAAAGCAGTTAATTCCTCTCCATTAGAAAGAGGAAAATTTATCTCTGAACCAAATGATTTCCCAATCCAGTTTTTTTGCATTGATTTAACATTTTCAGGCCAGTCTAGATTTTCTATTGAGCTAAGCAGTTCATCAGCATAATCAGTTATTTTTAAAAACCATTGATCAATTTCTTTTAACTCTACAGTTGCTCCTGATCTCCAACCTTTTCCATCAATGACTTGCTCATTAGCAAGAACAGTCTCATCAACTGGATCCCAATTAACAAGAGATTTTTTTCTATATACTAGGCCTTGCTTATAGAGAAGGGTAAAAATTTCTTGCTCCCACTTATAGTAACTAGGATCACAAGTTTTTAACTCTTTTGACCAATCATAACTAAATCCAAGTCTTTTCAGCTGAGACTTCATAGTATCAATATTTTGATTAGTCCAATTCTGTGGATCAACTTTATTTTGAATAGCCGCATTTTCAGCAGGAAGTCCAAAAGCATCCCAGCCCATAGGTTGAAAGACATTAAATCCCCTCATTCTTTTGTACCTAGAAATCACATCACCAATGGTGTAGTTTCTTACATGACCCATATGAAGTTTTCCAGAAGGATAAGGAAACATAGACAAGCAATAAAACTTTTCTCTATCGTCTGGCTTAGCCTGATATTTATTTATTTTTTCCCATTCTGATTGAATTTTAGATTCAATCTCTTCTGGATTATATTGCTCATCAAACATTTTTTAGAAATTCATTCTCGAGGTAATTGATTGTATGCTGATTATTTACGAATTTCTCATCTTTCAGCATTTTTTGATGAAACTGATGCGTAGTTTGTATTCCTTCTATGAAAAATTCATCAAGGGCACTTAACATTCTTTTTATCGCCGATTTCCTTGATCCAGCGAGAGATATTATTTTGGCTAACATTGAATCATAGTAGGGTGGAACCTCATATCCATTATAAATGTGTGAGTCATATCGGATACCAAATCCACCTGGAATATGCATTCTAGTTATCTTTCCAGGATTTGGAATGAAGTTTACTGAATCTTCTGCATTAATCCTGCATTCAATAGCATGCCCCCTAAAATTTATATCATCTTGATTTAAAGTCATTGGCATATCTAATGCTATTCTTAACTGAGCTTTAACTAAATCAAAACCAGTAATCATTTCAGTAACAGGGTGTTCTACTTGAATACGAGTATTCATTTCAAGAAAATAAAAACATTCATTTTCATAAAGAAATTCCAGAGTACCAACGCCCTCATAGTTGACATCCTTACATAGGTTTACACAATTGTTTAAGACTTCTTGGAGTTTTTCTTCATTTACATCTCTTGCAGGTGCTTCCTCGATCAACTTTTGATGTCTTCTTTGAATTGAGCAATCTCTTGTGCCAAGATGGATTGCATTACCTTTCCCATCTCCAACGACCTGTATCTCAATATGTCTTGGATTTTCGATAAATTTCTCGAAATAGACGACATCATTACCAAAACCATTAAGTGCTTCTTGTTTTGCAATTTGCACTGAATTGATGAGGTCTTTAGAGCTTCTTACAATCTTCATTCCTCTTCCGCCACCTCCTGCTGTCGCTTTAACAATAAGCGGATATCCTATTCCCTCAGCTATTTTTAAGATTTCTTCATCTTGAGTTGGAAGTTCTTTATCAAAGCCAGGAACTCCTTCAATACCATACTTTGTAACAATAGATTTTGCGGTTATTTTGTCTCCCATTTGTTTTATCGTTTGAGAACCGGGACCAATAAATTTGAATCCACTCAGGTTACATTGCTCAGCAAATGAATGATCTTCAGCTAGAAATCCATATCCAGGATATATCGCATCCGATCCTGTGACATCCGCTGCAGACAAAATTGCAGGCGCATCGAGATAACTTTTAGTTGGATCAGCAGGACCAACACAAACAGATTCATCAGAAAATCGAAGACTTTTTAGATCTTTATCGCCTTCAGAATAAATACATACAGTTTTTAAACCAAGCTCTTTACATGCCCTTATGGCGCGTAGGGAAATTTCTCCTCTATTGGCAATTAGGACTTTTTTTGACATCTATTCTAAGGTGATTAAATCTTGAGAGAATTGAACAGGCTCACCATCTTCAACTTCAATTGAAACTATCTTTCCACTATATTCAGATTTAATTTCATTCATCATTTTCATTGCTTCTACAATACAAACAACTTGGCCAGCATCAATAACATCACCAACTTTTACATATGGGTCTTTATCTGGCGCAGGCCTTCTATAAAAAGTTCCAACAATTGGCGAGGTAATAACTTTTGAACCAGATTTTAGTACTTCTTTAGTTTCAATATTTACTGGGGCTTCTGCTTTTCTTTCCTGAACCGGTTTTTCTATAACCTCAAAGTCATTAGAGGACTTTCGAGAAATCCTTACAGCTTCCTCTCCCTCGGTAACTTCAATCTCAGTTAAATCTGACTCTTGAAGCATCTCGATTAACTTTTTAATTTTTCTTATATCCATACTCATAAAATCTAATTTGAATTGATTGCTTTTTCTAAAGCAAACTCATATCCCTTTGTTCCCATGCCACATACAACTCCTTCAGCTATATCAGAAAAGTATGATTTATGCCTAAATTCCTCTCTTGCAAATATATTTGAAATATGAATCTCAAAAAAAGGTATTCCTACACCAATGAGAGCATCTCTTATAGAAATACTAGTATGTGTAAAGGCACCAGGATTCAAAATTATTTTTGAAATATTTTCATCTTTAGCTGAATGTATCTTTTCAACAATTTCGTGCTCAGCATTGCTTTGAAAGGAAGAGAAAGAGATGCTATTTTCTTTACAAATTTCAGACATTTTTTTTTCAATATCTTCCAATGTTTCGTTTCCATAAATAGAGTTTTCTCTATTACCAAGAAGATTTAAGTTAGGACCATTTATTAAAAGGATTTCCATCAGTCGATTTTATATGCTTTTTCGAAGAAATTAAAAGATTATTGCGGCACTTATAAAGAGGATAACTTGACTTTTATTGGTGTATAGCAAAATCTTTTTTCAGCACAACCTTGAAAGACTACTTCATAGTCCATTTGATTTTGTTGTTTTTGTCCTAGCAGCCTCAAATTTAAGCTGTTTCTGAAGATCTCAGTTTCCCCCAAGAATTCATCTTTATGCATTATAGGATCACCTATGAGCTCAAAATTAATTAACTTATCTTTATGAAGAAGTTTGATTGAGTTTTTATAAATATAATAATTCTTTTCTATTTCCCAATTCAATGAAAGGTAGTTATCAGAATCAATAATTTTCATTTTAAAAGCGTCTTTTGGGTTGAGGATGTTACTTCCTAAATCTAGCTGACTTTTAGCTAAAATATTATTTGAAAACATGGATATTAAGATTAAGTATAATGGGATTAAGAATTTTTTATTTCGCAACAAATCAGAATGAAACATATTTTTATTAACTTTTTATTAAGTATTTTCTTTATTTTACCTAACTGGATCCTGAAAGCACTAACTATGAAAAAAGAGATATCTTATAAAAATGAGGTATTTGATTATCAATCAATGACTTATATCTCTCTAATATCATGGTATATGACAAAATTTGGACAAGTTTTAGATATGGCTGATTTTTCAGATGATATGCGTAAAAAGATGTCTGATATCCGAATGAAAATTAATAATAATAAATTACCAAAACAAGTTATTAATAAAAAGGATCATATTATTGAGAAAAAAAGTGAGTTAGTTTTGAGGCAATATTCTACTGATTCAGAAATGACAGATAAAGCTGTTCTTTTCTTTCATGGTGGCGGTTATGCCATCTCCAATATCGATGTCTATAACCCAGTTGTATCTCTAATGTGCCAAGAGCTTAATTCCAACATTTTTTCTTTAGAGTATAGCCTCTCTCCTGAAAATAAATTCCCTAAAGCTTTGGAGGAAGCCAACATTGCCTTTGACTGGTTAAAAAGTAAGGGGTTTAAAAAAGAAAATATCATTATCTGTGGAGACAGCGCAGGAGCTCATTTAGCTGCATCATTGTTACATGATCTTAATTCTAAAAATAAAGAATTACCCTTTTTGCAAGTTCTAATTTATCCCATGATTTCACCGTCTTTAGATTTTCCTTCGATGGAAAGGCTAAGAGAAAATTTTTTACTGACAAAGGAGCAAATGAAGTGGTTTTGGCATTACTTTAGGGCTGATGAATCAAATAATTTAGATCCAAGGTTCGATTTACTAAAAATTGATAATAATAATAAATTTAATACCAAAACAGTTATAATTACCGCCGGTTTTGATCCGCTGTGTGATGAAGCAGAAGCATATGCTGCAAAATTGAATGACATTGGTAATGATGTGAAACAGATTCATTATCCAAGTTTATTCCACGGCTTCATCAACATAACACGATTAAAAACAGCTAAATTAGCAACGATGGATATTTTTAGAGAAATTAGAACAAACTTATGAGCAGTCTATTAGAAGTCAAAAATCTTACTGTTGGATTTAAAGTCAGAGATTCTATTTTTACTGCTGTAGAGAATGCTTCTTTTGAAATAAATAGAAATGAGACAATGGCACTCGTCGGTGAATCAGGCTCGGGTAAGTCAGTATCTGCAATGTCTATATTGCAACTATTGCCAGAGGGCAAAACAGTATTTAATGATGATGCATCAATTAAATTCCATGATGCCGAAATATTGGAAATGTCTAATAAACAACTGCAATCGATTCGTGGAAAGAAAATATCAATGATTTTTCAAGAACCTATGACTTCTCTAAATCCATACCATAGAGTAGGTCACCAAATTACCGAATCCATCTTGAGTCATGAAAAAATTTCAAAAAATGAAGCAGAAGAAAAAGCTAAAGAGTTGATGAGACTTGTTGAAATACCTGATCTTGAAAGAAGATATAAATCATATCCGCATGAGCTTTCTGGAGGTCAACGCCAGAGAATCATGATTGCAATGTCTCTAATTAATGAACCTGAGCTACTGATTGCTGATGAGCCAACAACAGCACTTGATGTAACTATTCAAGCTCAAATACTTGATTTGATGAATAGGCTTAAAGAAAGACTAGGGATGTCAATTCTCTTCATTACACACGATCTTGGACTTGTTGAAAAATTTAGTGACAGAGTCTGTGTTATGAAAGAAGGAAAAATTGTAGAGCAGGGAGTTACATCAGAGATCTTTTCTAATCCCAAACACGAATATACGATTAAACTTTTAAAATCCGAACCTGAAGCAAAAGAAGAGCTGATTACATCAGAAGATAATATTTTAGAAATTTCTAACCTCAGTGTCTTTTATAAAATCCCATCAAAACAGCTTTTTAAAATTGATAAATTTTGTGCAGTCTCAGATATATCACTAAAAATTCCAAGAAACTCAACTATTGGGGTGGTCGGCGAATCTGGTTCTGGAAAATCAACACTTGGTAAAGCTATTATAAATCTTCTTGATTATGAGGGATTAATTAAATTCAATGGCCGATCAATTAAAGAACTTAACTTTTCCGAGAAAAAGTCCTTAAAGAAAGATATTCAAATAGTTTTTCAAGATCCATATGGATCACTTTCACCAAGAATGACTATTGGTGAAATTATCGGAGAGGGTTTAGACATTCATTTCAACTATTCCAATGAAGAAAAACTAGAGAAGATATCAAATGTAATGAGGGATGTCGGTCTTGATGATAGCCTAATCTTTAAATATCCTCATGAGTTCTCTGGCGGACAAAGACAAAGAATTGCTATTGCTAGATCAATAATTTTAAATCCTAAGTTTATGATTCTTGATGAGCCAACTTCTGCACTTGATAGGTCTATTCAAATACAGGTAATTGATGTTTTAAAGAAACTACAGGATAAGTATAAATTGACATATCTATTTATAAGTCATGACCTTAAAGTAATTAGATCAATGTGTGATCAAATTTTTGTAATGAGTGAAGGTAAGCTAGTAGAATTTGGCAAAGCCGATGATGTTTTTGAGAATCCTCAGGAGGACTATACTCAGAGACTTTTAAAAGCTGCCTTGAAATATTCATCAAATTAAGATGCCAAATAGGAAGTATTCACAAATATTGCATGATGGCCCGCATCAGGCAGCCTCAAGATCAATGCTTAGAGGAGCAGGATTTAGCGATGAAGATTTCCAAAAATCCATAGTTGGAATTGCTTCTCTTGGAGCGAGCGTAACGCCATGCAATATGCATCTGAACTCACTTGCTGAGATTGTTGAGCATTCAGTTAATAACTCAGGATGCAAAGCAGTAACTTTTAATACAATTACCGTTTCCGACGGTATTTCTATGGGAACGGAAGGAATGAAATATTCTCTAGTATCAAGAGAAGTAATAGCTGACTCTATAGAGACTGTCGTAGGTTGCCTTGGTTACGATGGAGTTATCGGTATTGGAGGATGTGACAAAAATATGCCGGGTGTGATTATTGGTTTAGCTAGATTAAATAGACCATCAATATTTATTTATGGGGGTTCAATAAAGCCAAGTGAAGAAAATACTGATTACGTAACTGTTTCTGAAAAAACAGGAGAATTTTCGAAGGGTGCTATTTCTGAAGAGGAACTAATATCTGTTGAAAAGATCTCAGTTGTTGGCCCAGGATCATGTGGAGGAATGTATACAGCAAATACAATGGCTTCTGCAATTGAAGCTTTGGGTATGTCTCTTCCTGGAAGCAGTAGTCAAGATGCAGTTTCTGAAGATAAAAAGAGTGATTGCATGAAAACAGGTAAAGCAATTGAGAGACTTTTAGAAAAAGATATTAAACCTTCTGACATTATGACAAAGAAGGCATTTGAGAATGCAATTACAGTGGTAATTGCGCTTGGAGGATCTACAAATGCAGTTCTGCATCTTATCGCCATGGCTCATGCTATAAACATTGAAATAAACTTAGATGACTTTACAAGAATAGGTAAAAGAGTTCCTGTAATAGCCGACATCAAACCTTTTGGGGAAAATTATATGTCTTCATTAAATGAAATCGGTGGCATACAGCCTCTGATGAAGATGCTGCTTGATGAAGGCTTACTCCATGGAGAGTGTTTAACTGTTTCTGGAAAATCTATAGCAGAAAATCTTTCTGAAGTTCATCCTTACCCAAGCGGCCAAACAATTATAAGAGAAATATCTAACCCTGTTAAAAGTACCAGTCACTTAAGAATACTTTATGGTAATTTAGCTCCAGATGGTGCGGTGGCAAAGATCACAGGAAATGAAGGTTTAAAATTTACAGGAATAGCTAAAGTATTTGATTCCGAGGAAGAAGGGAATGAAGCGATCCAAAATAACTTAATAAATGAGGGCGATGTAGTAGTAATCAGATATGAGGGACCCAAAGGGGGCCCAGGTATGAGAGAGATGTTAAAACCAACGTCAGCAATAATGGGACAGGGCCTAGGCAACAAAGTTGCTTTTATTACCGATGGAAGATTTTCTGGTGGTACTCATGGTTTTGTTGTTGGTCATATTTCTCCTGAAGCATATGTTGGAGGTCCAATTGGCGTGCTTGAAAATGGCGACGGCATAACCATTGATGCTGAGAAAAATACAATCTCAATTAATATTCCTGACGCAGAATTACAAAAAAGATTAGAGAATTTCAAGCCAAATAAAGAGCTACCAAAGAGAGGCGTCTTATCAAAATATTCAAAAAGTGTACAATCTGCATCCTTAGGAGCAATAACTGATTAATTTATGATTTCAAGAAAATTCCCATTAACTCGATTAAGAAGGCTAAGGCAGTCAGATTCAATTATAAAACTTACAAGTGAATGCGGCATAAGCAAAGATGATCTAATCCAACCTGTGTTTGTTAAAGAGGGACTGAAAGACAAAGAGCCAATTGAATCAATGCCCGGAATATTTAGATTTGGTTGTGAATCAGTTTTAGATGAGATAGAAGAGATAGATCAACTAGGCATTAAAGCAATTGCTATTTTTCCAGTTATAGATCCTGCAAAAAAAGATGCAACAGGATCTGAAGCGATAAAAACTGATAATTTTATATCCGAAGTAATATGCTCCATAAAATCAAAATTTCCTAACATGCTAGTAATTGCAGATGTTGCTTTAGATCCTTACACGGATCATGGTCATGATGGCATACTCGAAAATAATAAGATCCTAAATGATCAGACATTGGAGGTTCTTGCAGAACAATCTATCGTTTTAGCAGAAGCAGGTGCAGATATTATTGCTCCGTCAGATATGATGGATGGAAGAATTGGCTTCATTAGGAAAAGATTAGACGAAAATAGTTTTGAAGAAAAAATTATCTTATCTTATGCAGCAAAATATAATTCAAAATTTTATGGTCCTTTTAGAGATGCAGTAAACTCTAAGAATAATCTCGGTAAATCAGACAAATCTTCCTATCAGATGAATCCTGCTAATTTTTTAGAAGCTCTCAATGAAGTTGCTATGGATATTGAGGAGGGTGCAGATATTGTTATGGTAAAACCAGGCATGCCTTATTTAGATATCATTTCTAGGATTAAGCATGAATTTAAAGTTCCTACTTTTGCATATCAAGTCAGTGGCGAGTACTCGATGTTAATGGAATCAGTTAATAAAGGATGGCTAGATAAAAATGTTATAATGGAGTCTATTATAAGTTTCAAAAGGGCTGGTGCAGATGCAGTTCTTTCATATTTTGCTAAAGATTTAATAAAGGAATTTAATTTATGAGTAACGTAAAAGAAGTAACTACAGAAACATTTGAGCATGAAGTATTAAACTCGGAAGTACCAGTATTGGTTGATTTTTGGGCTGAATGGTGCGGTCCGTGTAAACAACTTGCACCGAGAGTTGAAGAAGCAGCCGAGCAATATGGTGAGCAAATCAAGGTTTGTAAAGTTGATATTGAAGAACATAGAGATCTTGCTGTTCAGTATGGTATTAGATCTATTCCTTCATTGCTGATCTTTAAATCCGGTGAAGTATCAGGAGTTCAGGTTGGAGCTTTGACACAAGAACAATTAGGAGAATTTATAGACACAGAAATCTAAGTTTTTTTTGCAAAATTTTAAAAAAACTTATATTATCAACCCTTCTTAGATATCTTTTTGGTATCAATCAAATTTTCAGAGGAATTTTTCAAATATAACTAATGAACTTAAGTGAAGTAAAAACTAAAACAATTACCGAGCTTGTCGAGATAGCTGAAAAGCTAGGCTTAGAAGATGTAGGTAGACTCAAAAAGCAAGATATCATTTTTCAAATTTTAAAAAAACAAGCTGATGATGGTATAGATATTTTTGGGGGCGGTGTACTAGAGATCCTTAATGATGGATTTGGCTTTTTGAGATCTGCAGAAGGTTCATATTGTGCTGGCCCAGATGATATTTATATCTCACCAAGTCAAATAAGAAAGTTTAGTCTTCGAAAGGGAGATGAAATACAGGGAAAAATAAGGCCTCCCAAAGATAAAGAAAAATATACTGCTTTGGTTCAAGTAGAAACAATTAATGGTGAAACTCCTGAAGACGCTAGAAAGAAAATATTATTCGAGAATCTTACACCACTATTTCCTAATGAAAGACTAGTTCTTGAGCAAGGTAGTGGATCAAATGAGGATTTATCAGCAAGAATAATTGATCTAATAGCTCCTGTTGGAAAAGGGCAAAGAGGTTTAATAGTTTCGCCACCAAAAGCTGGTAAGACTTTGATGCTACAAAGTATCGCTCATTCAATTACAAGCAACAACCCTGAAACAAAACTGATCGTTCTTTTAATAGATGAAAGGCCTGAGGAGGTCACTGAAATGTCCAGAACCGTTAAAGGTCAAGTGATTGCAAGTACTTTTGATGAGCCTCCATCAAGGCATGTTCAAGTAGCTGACATGGTTATCGAAAAAGCAAAAAGACTTGTTGAACATAAGCAAGATGTAGTGATTCTGCTTGATTCTATTACTCGACTTGGCAGAGCTTATAATTCTGTTCAACCTGCCTCAGGAAAGATTCTAAGTGGTGGTGTTGATTCAAATGCACTTGAGAGACCAAAAAGATTCTTTGGTGCTGCTAGAAATTTAGAAGAGGGCGGAAGTTTAACAATATTAGCAACTGCTCTTGTCGACACGGGTTCTAAAATGGATGAAGTCATTTATGAGGAGTTTAAAGGAACTGGAAATATGGAAATACATCTAGAAAGAAAGATTGCCGAAAAAAGAATTTATCCTGCTATCAATGTAAGAAGATCAGGAACAAGAAGAGAGGATCTTTTAACCTCTGAAGAAGAGCTAAGGCTTATGTGGGCTGTCAGAAAGGTAACAGATCCCATGGATGATTCGCAAGGAATTGAGTTCTTGATTGATAGACTAAAATCATTCAAGACAAACTCAGAATTTTTTGATTCCATGAAAAATGGGAATGGAAAAAAGAAAACTAAGTAAGTTTTAGTATTTCGGATTCAAAGTTATCTGCAAAGTAATCTAATTGGAAGTTTTTGTATCCTAGAGAATCTACATAATCTTTAATTCTCTTTGAGATGGTAATAAACTTGCTTTTCATATTAGGACTATAAATTTCTTGAAAATATATTTCCGCCGATAGTTTACTTGGAAAGATCACAAAGTCTCCATCATGAAAATCATTAATCAGATTTGAGTATGAAGAGAATTTAACCCGTTGATAATTTTCTAATGTATCAGCAACGGCTCCTCTTTCTTGAATATAGTCTGAGATGATATTTAGACCACCTTCACCTTTAACAATTAAGAACTTGCCTGAACTAAGTCTATTTTCGAGAATGTTTTTTAGACCTTCAGAGCCAGGCTCTCTAGATATTTCTGAGGACACACCCTTGGCTTCTAAAGCTGATTGAGTTCCAGATCCCATTGCAAATATTTGCTTATCCCGAATATCTTCAAGATATCTAAAATAATTAACAGAGGGAGTGCTTTGAAAGATAACATCAGTATATGTAGAAAGATCTAAAGTGTGATCCAAATATGAAAGCTCAAAAAGAGGAATATTTTTAATGTTTTCCCTTTCTAAAAAACTAAACGTATTATTTGCTCTTGTATCAATTATGTTCATTAAGTAACCTAAAACCATCTAATTTTTCAAAGTGATTTAAAGCTTCTTCTGCATTTTTTGCAGAAAATCTTATAAATTCTTTTTTGCCATATATATCAGCATGCAATTTTCCTTCCTTAAAATCTAAAGCAACTGCTGAATTACAATCTGCATCAATAAGGTTGAGAAAATTATTGCACTCATATATTTTTCTTTTCATATTTTCGTCATTAAAAGGAGTGACTAATTTAAGCATTTCATCTCTATTCTTGTTGAATCGAAGACAAATAGTACCTTGAGAAATACTCGTTGGGTAATCAAGTACAAGATGATTAAGATTAAGTTCGAGTCTTTGACAGCCAGCTTTTGCAAGAATAATACAATCATATTCACCATCATTTAATTTTTTTATTCGTGTATCAATGTTTCCATTTAGGTTACTAATATTTTTGGCTTCCATAAAAAATTCAGACTGTAGCTTACGCCTGAGGCTTGAAGTTCCAAGTTTCATACGCTTATCAAATACAGAATCTTCATTTTCCCTAAATATTAGAATATCGCTTCTAGAATTATATTTTTCATCTCCTTTTACTAAATCATTTGAAATGTAAATTTCATCCAGTTCAGAGAAATTTGAAGAAGCTGGCATATCTTTCGCTGAGTGAATAGCAATATCAATTTTGTTATCAACAAGAAGAGTATCAATATCATCAACAAAATTTTTTTTATCAAACTGCACTTTATTTTGCCTACTTATCTGGTCACCTAAAGTATCTATTTTTATGATCTCATAGTCAGAAATACCAATAGTTTTCATAACTATATCAACTTGCTTTAATGCAAGTTTTGAGGTTCTAGATCCAACTTTAATAGTCATTTTTCTAATAAGAGACCTTCAGCATCTCCAACTACTTTAGATTTGAGTAATGTAAATGTATCAGGGACCTCTATTTTATCAAAAGTACTTTTTTCAAAATATATTAATGTACCTTTTTTTAATTTTTGATTTTTAAGAAAGGTGAGAAGATTTTTAATCCTTTCATCAAAAAAAGGGTGGATCAAAGAATATCAAATCAAAGTTTTCAAGATTTTCTTCTTTCAGCCACTCAAATGCATTCCTTATTTTGACATTGGATTTCTCATAAATTTTGAGTCTTTTAAGATTGGTTTCAATACTTGATGCAAACTTTGGAGTTTTTTCTATGAATAATACTGATTCGGCACCTCTGGAAATAGCTTCTATACCAAGAGCTCCTGATCCCGAAAAACAATCTGCACACTTCAAATCAGCTATTTCAAAATTTAGCCAGTTAAAAAGAACTTCCCTCAATTTATTTGATGTCGGTCTCAATTTTGATGAGGCAGGGAAAGAAATATAAGATCCTTTAAGAAACCCGCCAATTATTCTTATCTTAGAAGTCTTCAAAATAAGTCTTCAATAAACTGTTTTAAATTTTCTCTTGCTCTTTTAACCGATCTAACTGGAATTGGCATTTCACTATCAGGTAAGTTAAAAGCAACATCCATTTTTTTTGAAATGCTGCTCATGCCATGTAAAAAAGACCATATATGAATAGCTTTATTTGAAGCGCTAAGATCATTTAGACTTTTATCATGCTGCTTAACAGATTCTAATAGAGATTCAAAAGCTCTGTCTGCAACCTCTAAAATTTGAGGGAATTTAAGAAACTCAACAACAGATTGACTGAAAAGTAGATCATAAATATTGTAATTATCAAAAGCAAAGCCAAGGTAGTTTTCACAACGCTGGAAGATATCATCTTCCTCCTTACCCTCAACAGAAATATTAAATTCAACAAATCCCTTAGCTACAACATCTGCTAACAGATGTTCTTTAGTTTCATAATGTCTATAAATTGCTGTAGCAGATACATTACACTCGTCAGCAATTCCTCTTAGGCTCATTGCTGCGTATCCATTTTCTTTTACAAAACCATATGCTGCTCTGAGTATTTCGTCTCTTAAGTTTCCATGATGATACTTTTGGTATGTAATATTCATAATGTTGACAGTGTTAACTTATGTTATATAATTCATGTTTACACCGTTAACATTATGACAATTTATAAAGAATTATGCAAAAGCATCATTTTAATTGGTTTCTGTTTCAATACTTTTCTTTACGCAGATCAAAAGATAGAAGTACTTGAAATCAAGACAGCCAGCTCTTATGAGGTTTCTAAAACTCTTCCAGGTGAACTTTTACCCTTTCAACAATCTAAAATAGCCTTTGAAATTACAGGTAGAATTAAATCAATATCAGTTGATATTGGAGACAGGGTCGAACAGGGGGATGTTTTAGCAAAACTTAATGATAGTGAGATTAATGCAAACCTTGAGCAAGCAGTTGCAAGACTTGATCTGGCAAAACAAGTTCTTGAAAGATTTAAAGACCTTAAACAAAAAGGTTTTATTTCTAATCAAGAATTCGATAAAGCAGAGTCTGAATATTTAGTTGCCAAATCGCAAGTAAAGTTTTTTGAAGTAAAAAAAGCACAGACAATTCTCAAGGCTCCTTATGATGGATTTATTCAGAACAGATTTGTAGACGAAGGAACTGTAATAAATGGAAGCAATCCGATTTTAGAAATTCTTGATTCAAATAAAGTAGAAGCGCATGTTTCAATTCCCGAAGATCTTATTGAGAATCTTGAAATCTCTAAAGAATATAGTTTTCTTATTGGCCAAGAAGAAGTAATTGGAAAATTAAAAAGATTAGCACCAATGTCTATAAGTGGTTCAAATAGCAGGTTAGCAATATTTGAATTTAATAATTTTTTTGTTCCAGGATCTTTGATTGATTTGATTCTTAAAATAAGAAGAAATGAAAGGGGATTTTGGCTTCCGATAAACTCTCTTTCTCAATCTGAACAAGGACTATGGTCAGTCTATTCAATATCTGCTGATGGTAAAAGCACAGTGGAGAAAGACTTGGTCCAAGTTTTACATTTTGAGAATAATTTTGCATTTGTCTCAGGCACACTAAAAGACGGAGACTTGGTAGTTAAAGGTGGGCTTTCCAAGATAATAGAAGGACAAACACTTAAGTAAAATGGCATTAATTAGAGTTTTCCTTGAAAGACCAAGAATGCTCATTCTTACACTGATATTTTTTTTATTAGTAGGCTACTCTGGGTTTAATAATCTTCCCAGACAAGAAACACCTGAGCTCGCTGAAAGGTGGGGGCTTTTAATTCAGGTTTATCCAGGAACTTCACCAGAACAGATAGAAACTCAGGTAACTGAAGTTCTAGAAATTAAATTAAGAGAAATACCTGAGATTAGAAATCTAATATCAAATATTACTCAGGGAGCAGCTTTTACTCTTGTTGAATTTAAAGATGAGGTTTCTTTTGATTTAATTGATAAAGTTTGGAGCGAGGTTCAAGATAAGATTGATCTCGCTAAGCAAGAAATACCTGATGGCGTAAAGATAGAGTTAAGTCGAAATTCCGGACCGCCAATTTCAGCCCTTTATTCTGTCCAATGGGTTGGAGACGGAGATCCTCCACTAATAATGCTATCTAGGTTGGCAGAACAATTAAAAAGAAAATTAGCATATTTAGGCTCTACTGAAAAAGTAACACTCCATGGTGAGACAAACGAAGAAATTGTTGTAGAGGTTGATGCAAGGAAGTTAGCAAATTTGGGCATCTCCTTTCAGATGCTTTCAAACTCTGTAGCATCATTTGATAACAAAAGATCTGTTGGATTAATATCTAGCCAAGATGAAGAGATTTTAATTCGCTCCAAAGATAATCTAAGAACAATATCTCAACTAGAAGATATTCCTATAATTAAAAATAGTTCTCAGCTTATAAAACTTTCTGATATCGCAACTATTTCTCAAAAAGCTGTTACACCAATAGAAAGTTATTCAATAGTAGATGGAAAGCCTTCAGTCATCGTTGAAGTTTCAGGCTCTTTCAATCAAAGAATAGATGAGTATGTAAAAAGGGCGAATCAAGTTGTCGAGGAATTTAGGCAAGGATTGCCCGAAGAGATAGCTGTTATACCAATATATGAAGAATCCTATTACCTTGACAATAGATTTAGTGAGCTAACATCAAGTATAGGCTTTGCTTTCATTTTAGTTCTTCTATTGAGTGCATTTCTTCTTGGCTTGAGATCAGCAATTCTTGTAGCACTTATTCTTCCTTTGACTTTGTCTTCTGTTTTATTTATTTGCCAACTAATTGGATTGCCCCTTCATCAAACTTCAATAACTGGAATGATCATTGCATTAGGTCTCCTCATTGATAATGCAATTATAGTTGTGGAGGATTACAGATTCAGGAGATTGGATGGAATGCCTTCGAAAAAAGCGATCTACGCATCTGTGAAACACTTACTCCTGCCTTTGCTGGCAGCAACCGCAACAACAGCGTTAGCATTTATGCCAATCGCTGTTGGCGAAGGCCCAAGTAATGAATTTGTTGGAGGCATGGCTAAAACTTTAATAATGGCAGTCACATCATCTCTTTTTCTATCCCTAACAGTAGTCCTTCCAACTTTACATTACTTGGAGAGGATCCCTTTATTTTCATCTGATAGGCTAAGTAAAGGATACTCAAATGAAAAGCTCTACAAACAATATAAGTCTTCATTGGTTTGGGCGCTCTCTAAACCAAGTAGAGCAATTATGATTTCTTTTTCAATGCCGTTAGTTGGTTTCTTATTATTCTCAACGCTCGAAAGAGATTTTTTTCCTGCGAATGACAGAAATATGTTCCAAGTAAGAATCGAGCTACCAAAAAATAGTTCAGTAAACGCAACAAAAGAAAAAGTAAATGATGTAAGAGAGCAACTTTCAAAATACGATTTTATAGAAAGAGATTTCTGGTTCGTTGGCAGGAATTTGCCAAGAATTCTCTCAAACGTTGTTGGTGGTAATAGCGCTCTTGGGAACAATAATGAAGCAAATGCCATTTACTTTACTTCAAGTTATTGGAGTATGAAAAATAATATAGATATGATTGCCAAAGATCTAGTAAAAAATAATCCTGAAGTACGAATTATTGTTGACCAATTTACATCTGGTCCACCAGTTTTTTCAGATATCGAGTATAGGATTATGGGAGAAAATCAAGATATATTAACTGAACTTGGTAACAGGCTTGAGCTTATTCTTAGCAAGGCACCAGATGTTTATCTCACTCGTTCACAATCAAACGAATATGAAACAAATCTAGAAATAGATTTTGATAATCCGAGCATTGCTTTTTCGTCAAATGACATGAATGGACTTATAAATGAGATTAATTTTGCAAGTAAAGGGATGATTATTGGAACAATGCTTGATGGGAATAAAGAGTTGCCAATTAGATTAAAGAGGGATACGGATGCAGCCTCTGATATTTCACAAACTTCTCTCTTATCTGTTTCTGGAAGGAATGGCATTGAATACATAGAGAATTTCTCAGATATAAGGCTTGCTCGAAAGCTAGGTGGTTTTGCAAGATATAACGGAGAAAGAGAAAATGGAGTAAAAGCATGGATATGGCCAAGATCTCTGCCATCTGTGTCAGAAGCATTTTTAGTAAAGGATATAGAAGAATTTAAAAACAACCTTCCTCAAGGATATAGACTTGAACAAGATGGCGAAGCAGCAAGCAGTGCAGAATCAAATTCTCAGTTATTTGCATCTGCAATCGTGTTTTTCATTTTAATTTTGGTTGGGCTTGTTTTTGCACTTAACTCATTTAGGCAAACACTTTTAATATCTTCAGTTGCAGGTCTTTGCATTGGCCTAGCTTTACTTGGCCTTGTTGTAGGCATGCAAAACTTTGGGTTTATTGGATTAGTGGGCGCCATTGGATTAGCAGGGCTTGCAATTAATGATTCAATCGTTGTCTTAGCTGCTCTTAAGGAAGATTCAGAAAAAGGAGATTATGATTTAAGCGGCGTAATCCAAACCGTAGTAAGGGCCACAAGGCACATTATTACAACTACAGCTACGACTATTGGCGGTTTGTTTCCTTTAATATTGACTAGCATCTTCTTTCAGCCACTTGCTTGGGCTATGTCTGTCGGAGTAATTGGAGCATCATTAATAGCTTTATTTTATATACCAGCTATGTTTATGATGCTAAATAAAATACCAAGGACTATTTAATACAGTTTCTAGAACAGTAAATATTGTTTTTACTTTTAATAGCTAGCTCTTCTGAGACAAAAGTCCCACATGTTATGCAAGAAGCCATCTCATTTTTTGAGATACGATCGATTTTATTTGATTTTAGAAAGTATCTAATTAAAAAAAATATTATTACTAATAAAGGAGCAACAATTTTCAATTAATTAGTAGCACCTGAGAGTATAGTTCCTCCAATAATAAGAGGTAGAGAATTTGGAAGTGGAACATTTTGGAGAAAAGATCCAGTCGTAGTATCTGAATTAGGTGGAGGCGGATTAAGAGCAATCAATTTTTCAGTATCTTCAACAAGATCAGAATAGCCAAGTTCTTCATAAGATGTTTTTAAAATCTGAAGCGCCCTATGATTTTGATTTGAATTTGGGATATTTTCTAAGACATAAGATGCTCTTCTAATTGCAGCAACATATGCTTTTCTTGTTACATAATAATCAGCAGCTGCTAGCTCATTACTGGCAACAAGATTTCTTAAATAAATTAATCTTTGTTTTGCATAAGGAGCATACTGACTATCTGGAAATCTTGTCATGAATTCAGTTAGTTCTGAAAATGCTAGTTTAGCCCCAGAAACATCTCTTGAAGAAAGATCAGTATTTGTAACTCTTGCAAGAAGTCCTGCATCCTTTGTATAGCTTGAAAGCCCTTTCATGAAATAAGCATAGTCAATATTGGGATGTCTTGGATGAAGCCTTATGAATCTCTCTGCTGACGAGTGAGCAGCCTCGGTTTCTCCATTCATAAAATAACAATAGACTAATTCAACTTGCGCTTGCTCTGCATATTTACCAAAAGGATATTGTGTTTCTATTCTTTGAAGTGATTCAATAGCGCCAAAATAATTATTAACTTTCATTCTTCTTTGCGCTGTATCGTAATAAACTTTTTCTGGTCTCTCGATTTCAACCTCATCCTTGCTGCATGACGAGATAAAAAAAGTACAAGCCAAAACTATTGGAAGCAACAGAATATTTTTAAGATTTCTATTCATGGATGTTATTTTACTCTAATATTTGATTATAAATCTTAAAAAAAGTTCATTATGTCAACAACAAAAAAAGTTCCAAAGGATTTAGAAAATTTGAGACTCGATAAAGCTGCTGCTGTTTTATTTGAAGAGTTCTCAAGAACGAAGTTGAAAGAATGGATTGTTTCAGGAAATATTTTATTAAATGGTGAGATGGCATCTCCAAGAGAAAAGGTTGATCTAGATGATGAAATTGAAGTCAACCCTGTAAATGATATTTCAACTGAATGGAAATCTGAGGAAATAGATTTTAATGTTTTGTATGAAACCGCAGACTTCTTTGTAGTAGATAAACCTATAAATTTGGTGATTCATCCAGGTGCAGGAATTTCAAATGGAACTCTTGCAAATGGTTTGCTTTTCAAGTTTCCTAAACTTGAGGAACTGCCAAGAGCAGGGATAGTTCATCGTTTAGATAAAGATACTTCAGGGCTGCTTGTTGTAGCGAAAAGTGAAAAATTTAGATTGAATTTTATTGACCTTCTCCAGCAAAGAAAAGTAAAAAAGAAATATAAGGCGCTAGTGGTTGGAACACTGCGAGGAAATCTTGAAATAAACATTCCGATTGGGAGAGATAAAAATAATAGAACTAAGATGACTTGTAGAGATGATGGTAAAGAAGCAATAACTCATGTTAAAAGTATTGAGAATTACGGTGGATATTCACTCCTTGACGTTGAAATAGAAACTGGAAGAACTCACCAAATAAGAGTACATCTGGCTCACAGGAAACTTCCAATAATAGGAGACAATACTTATAACACACGAAAAATAATTGCAAAAGAAACACCAGATGAGCTTAAATATATTGTCAGATCTTTTCCAAGACAGGCTCTTCATGCCTATAAAATAGAATTTGAAATGCCAGGCACTGAGCAAAAGTTTTCATTTGAATCCAAAGCACCGCAAGATTTTCAAGAGTTAATTCAACAATTAAAAAGATTTAATCTTCCTTAAATATGCTAAAAAGCTTGTTTTTATAAGCGATTTTAATGTATAAACCTCAAGCTTAAACTTTTTTATTATGAAAATTGCAGGAAACGACATATTAATACAATCTCTGATAAATGAGGGTGTTGAATATATATTTGGTTATCCAGGCGGTGCTGCTTTACATATCTATGATGCTATTTTTAATCAAAAAGAAATGCAGCATATTTTAGTGAGGCATGAACAAGGGGCAACACACGCGGCTGATGGATATGCACGAGCAACTGGTAAACCAGGCGTTGTTCTTGTAACTTCAGGACCTGGAGCAACAAATGCGATAACCGGCATTGCTACTGCATTTATGGATTCAATTCCTATGATAGTTATTTCTGGACAAGTGCAAAGTCATTTAATTGGAACCGATGCCTTCCAGGAGACAGATATGATTGGTGTTTCAAGGCCCATCGTAAAGCATAGTTTCACAGTAGATAAACAGGAAAATATTGCACAAATTGTTGCTGAGGCCTTCCATATAGCTACATCGGGAAGGCAGGGCCCTGTTCTTATTGATATTCCTAAAGATTTAACAAACCCCGATGATTTATTTGACTTCGAATATCCAAAAAGTGTTCATATTAGATCCTATAATCCCCCTGTAAGGCCTGAAAATCACCAAGTATCCAGAGCAGTCGATGCAATGATTGCTTCTGAGAGACCAGTAATTTATGCAGGAGGAGGAACAATATCAAGTAATGCATCAGAAGAATTAAGGGAACTAAATAAAATACTAGATTTTCCGGTAACAAATACATTAATGGGCTTGGGAGTTTTTCCAGGAACAGATAAAAGATTTTTGGGTATGCTTGGTATGCATGGTACTTATCAGGCAAATATGGCTATGCATAATGCAGATTTAATAATTGCATTGGGTGCAAGATTTGATGACAGAATTACAAATGCACCAGATAAATTTGCTCCAAGAGCAAAAGTCATACATTTTGATGTTGACCACTCATCGGTTTCAAAAATTATAGAAGCAGACATAGCTGTTTTCGGACAAATAAAAGACTCTTTACAAGTTATTAACAACCATTTAAAGACCAGAAAAGAGGAAATTGACCATGAAAAGCTTATTCCGTGGCATGAACAGATTAATGAGTGGAGAAATAAGCATGGACTCAATCATGATCTTTATAAAAATGAAGACGATGATTCACCAATATTACCTCAAGCAGCAGTTCAACATATTTATCAGGAGTCTAAAGGGAAGGCATTCGTAACTTCAGATGTGGGACAACATCAAATGTTTGCTGCTCAATATTATCATTTTGACGAACCAAGAAAATGGATTAATTCAGGTGGTCTTGGCACTATGGGTTTCGGTCTTCCTTCAGCAATGGGCGTTAAATTGGCATATCCAGATGAAGAAGTAATTTGTATTACTGGCGAAGGTAGTATTCAGATGTGTATCCAAGAGCTTTCTACATGTTCTCAATACAAACTTCCTGTAAAAATTTTTAATATTAACAATATGGCGCTTGGAATGGTTAAGCAATGGCAAGATATGAATTATGATGGCCGACATTCTTCAATAAGCTATGAAGACTCTCTCCCTGATTTTGTTGGTTTAGTTGAGTCATATGGTCATGTTGGTATAAAAATTACTAAAAATTCAGAACTCAAGGATGGTATTGCTAAGGCATTATCTCTAAAAGATAAGCTAGTTTTTGTGGATATATATGTTGATCCTGAAGAACATGTTTATCCTATGCAGGTAGCAAATGGGAGCCTTAAAGATTTATGGCTTGGAAAAGGTGAAAAAACATGATTCAAAGAAAGCTGACTCTAGTAATGGAAAATAAGCCAGGAGCACTTGCTAGAGTTGTAGGTCTTTTTCACCAAAGGGGCTATAACATTGATAGTCTTCATGTTGATCCGATTGAAGACTTTGAACCCTTTAGATTTATTGAAGATGAATTAGGAATTAAATTCCAGGTCGGAGAAGTTTCAAGACTCACTATTAGAACAACAGTTGGCGATAGATTGATGAGACAAATCCTCAGACAAATTAATAAACTTATTGAAGTAATTGCTGTAAGTGATGAAGAAAGTACTTATTTAAAAGGAATATTGAGAAATGAAAATCTATTATGATGACGATGCGAACTTGGAAATTATCCAAGATCTGAAAGTTGCAGTAATTGGATATGGCTCGCAAGGGCATGCGCATGCTAATAATTTACATGATTCGGGAGTAGATATTACCGTTGGCTTGCGAGAGGGTTCATCTTCTTGGGAAAAGGCAGAATCTGCAGGGCTTAAAGTTTGCAGTATTGAGGATTCTGTAAAACATTCTGATTTAGTAATGATTCTTGCGCCTGATGAATTCCAAAGTAATTTGTACAAAAAGAAAATAGAACCCAACTTAAAGAATGGTGTTATTTTGGCTTTTGCTCATGGATTTAATATTCATTTTGACAAAATTAAACCATCTGACGACATAAGTATAATCATGATTGCTCCAAAAGGTCCTGGGCATACTGTAAGAAGTACTTATCTTGCAGGAGGGGGTGTTCCCTCGCTAATTGCGATCAAAAGAGACTCTATTTTAGGAAAAGATTTTAACGCAAAAGATGTCGCACTCTCATATGCTAAAGCTAATGGCGGAACTAGGGCAGGAGTTTTAGAGACTTCCTTTAGAGAAGAAACAGAAACAGATTTGTTTGGAGAACAAGCAGTCTTATGCGGCGGAATGACAGCATTAATAAAAGCTGGTTACGATACATTAGTAGAGGCAGGATATAGTCCTGAAATGGCTTATTTTGAGTGCTTACATGAAACTAAACTTATTGTTGATCTTCTACATGAAGGCGGCATTTCAAACATGCATTACTCAATATCGAATACTGCTGAGTTTGGTGATTATTTAACAGGCCCGAGAATTATTACTGAAGATACAAAAAAAGAAATGAAAAAAGTTCTTGAGGATATTCAATCAGGGAGTTTTGCCGATAAGTTCCTTGATGATTGTCGTCAAAGTAATGATGGAAGTGGAGGCCCATTTCTTAAAAATAATCGTGAAAAAACAAAGCAACACTCAATAGAATCTGTTGGAAAAGAACTCCGATCAAAGATGAAATTTTTAAGCGAAAAAAAGCTTGTTGATAAAGATAAAAATTAACTCAAAAAAGTGATATCTTTTCTCATTATTTACGTGTAGAATTCACCTTCCGGCCTAGAGTCGGCAGTTCTTTAAACATATTTGGTTACTCGTGTGGGTGTTCAAAATACGAGAAAATTATAAAAACTTTGTCACAGTTTTTAAACGTGACACATTGATCATAATTGAAGAGTTTGATCATGGCTCAGATTGAACGCTGGCGGTAGGCTTAACACATGCAAGTCGTGCGAGAAAGTACCTTCGGGTGCGAGTAGAGCGGCGGACGGGTGAGTAACGCGTAGGAATCTACCTAGTAGAAGGGGATAGCCCGGGGAAACTCGGATTAATACCGTATACCTCCTCAGGGAGAAAGAGGGCTTAGCTTTGATGCTCTCGCTATTAGATGAGCCTGCGTAAGATTAGCTTGTTGGTGAGGTAATGGCTCACCAAGGCGACGATCTTTAGCTGGTCTGAGAGGACGATCAGCCACATTGGGACTGAGACACGGCCCAGACTCCTACGGGAGGCAGCAGTGGGGAATATTGGACAATGGGCGCAAGCCTGATCCAGCCATACCGCGTGTGTGAAGAAGGCTTTCGGGTTGTAAAGCACTTTAAGTAAGGAGAAAAAGATTGTAGTTAATACCTGCAATCCGTGATGTTACTTACAGAATAAGGACCGGCTAATTCCGTGCCAGCAGCCGCGGTAATACGGAAGGTCCAAGCGTTAATCGGAATTACTGGGCGTAAAGCGCGCGTAGGTGGTTTTTTAAGTTGGATGTGAAAGCCCTGGGCTCAACCTAGGAACTGCATCCAAAACTAGATGACTAGAGTACGAAAGAGGGAGGTAGAATTCACAGTGTAGCGGTGGAATGCGTAGATATTGTGAAGAATACCAATGGCGAAGGCAGCCTCCTGGTTCTGTACTGACACTAAGGTGCGAAAGCGTGGGTAGCGAACAGGATTAGATACCCTGGTAGTCCACGCCGTAAACGATGACAACTAGCTGTTGGGAGACAAGATCTCTCAGTGGCGCAGCTAACGCTTTAAGTTGTCCGCCTGGGGAGTACGGCCGCAAGGTTAAAACTCAAATGAATTGACGGGGACCCGCACAAGCGGTGGAGCATGTGGTTTAATTCGATGCAACGCGAAAAACCTTACCTACTCTTGACATACTTGGAAGCTCTTGTAATGAGAGTGTGCTTTTAGAGCCAAGATACAGGTGCTGCATGGCTGTCGTCAGCTCGTGTCGTGAGATGTTGGGTTAAGTCCCATAACGAGCGCAACCCTTACCCTTATTTGCCAGCGGTTCGGCCGGGAACTATAAGGGGACTGCCGGTGACAAACCGGAGGAAGGTGAGGACGACGTCAAGTCATCATGGCCCTTACGAGTAGGGCTACACACGTGCTACAATGGGGAATACAGACGGACGCTAAAGCGTGAGCTGGTGCTAATCCTAAAAAATTTCTCGTAGTCCGGATTGCAGTCTGCAACTCGACTGCATGAAGTCGGAATCGCTAGTAATCGCGAATCAGCATGTCGCGGTGAATACGTTCTCGGGTCTTGTACACACCGCCCGTCACACCATGGAAGTGTGTTGCACCAGAAGTAGGTAGTCTAACCTTCGGGAAGGCGCTTACCACGGTGTGATCCATGACTGGGGTGAAGTCGTAACAAGGTAGCCGTAGGGGAACCTGTGGCTGGATCACCTCCTTAAAAATAATTTTGTATTTGAGGCCCACACGAGTAACCAAATTTAAAGAACAGGATATGTATGATCTTTGGTATGTAATTTTCTTGTGTAAAAGTAACTTTTTACACATAGATCACTGCAAGTAATTAAAAGTAATTAATATATTTTATTAAGTTACTCTCAAAAACCTATAACCTTTTTAAGGTTATATGATCAAGTAAAGGAAGAGCACAAGGCGGATGCCTTGGCAGCTGAAGGCGATGAAGGACGTAGTAACCTGCGATAAGCTTCGGGGAGCTGGTAAACAAGCTTCGATCCGGAGATGTCCGAATGGGAAAACCCAATATACATAAGTATATTATTCTATTCTGAATTCATAGGAATAGAAGGCAAACCTAGGGAACTGAAACATCTAAGTACCTAGAGGAAAAGAAATCAATTGATATTCCGTTAGTAGCGGCGAGCGAAAGCGGATCAGCCCTTAAGCTTTAATAAATTTAGCAAAACATTCTGGAAAGTATGGCCATAGTAGGTGATAGCCCTGTATGCGAAAAGTTTTTTAAAGTGAAATCGAGTAGGTCGGGACACGTGAAATCTTGACTGAATATGGGGGGACCATCCTCCAAGGCTAAATACTCTCAGCTGACCGATAGTGAACCAGTACCGTGAGGGAAAGGCGAAAAGAACCCCGGCGAGGGGAGTGAAATAGAACCTGAAACCTTGTGCTTACAAGCAGTAGGAGCCCACTTGTTGGGTGACTGCGTACCTTTTGTATAATGGGTCAACGACTTAATTTTAGTAGCAAGCTTAACTGTTTAGGGTAGGCGCAGGGAAACCGAGTCTTAATAGGGCGTCAAGTTGCTGGAATTAGACCCGAAACCGGGTGATCTATCCATGGCCAGGGTGAAGGTCAGGTAACACTGACTGGAGGCCCGAACCCACTTATGTTGAAAAATGAGGGGATGAGCTGTGGATAGGAGTGAAAGGCTAATCAAACCCGGAGATAGCTGGTTCTCATCGAAAACTATTTAGGTAGTGCCTCATGTATTACCATTGGGGGTAGAGCACTGTTTCGGCTAGGGGGTCATCCCGACTTACCAAACCGATGCAAACTCCGAATACCAATGAGTATGAGCATGGGAGACAGACTGCGGGTGCTAACGTCCGTAGTCGAGAGGGAAACAACCCAGACTGTCAGCTAAGGTCCCAAATTATGATTAAGTGGGAAACAATGTGGGAAGGCACAAACAGCTAGGAGGTTGGCTTAGAAGCAGCCACCCTTTAAAGAAAGCGTAACAGCTCACTAGTCGAGTCGGCCTGCGTGGAAGATATAACGGGGCTAAATCATAAACCGAAGCTACAGATCTTTTTAAGATGGTAGATGAGCGTTCTGTAAGCCGCTGAAGGTAAGCTGTGAGGCGAACTGGAGGTATCAGAAGTGCGAATGTTGACATGAGTAACGATCAAAGAGGTGAAAAACCTCTTCGCCGAAAAACTAAGGGTTCCTGTCCAACGCTAATCGAGGCAGGGTGAGTCGGCCCCTAAGGCGAGGGCGAAAGCCGTAGTCGATGGGAAACAGGTTAATATTCCTGTACTTTTTACAACTGCGATGGGGTGACGGAGAAGGTTAGACTATCACGGCGTTGGTTGTCCGTGTTTAAGACAGTAGACTGACAATTTAGGTAAATCCGGATTGTTAAGGTCGAGAGTTGATGACGATTACCTATTGGTAAGAAGTAGTTAATACCATGCTTCCAGGAAAAACCTCTAAGCTTCAGGTTGTAAGAAACCGTACCCGAAACCGACACAGGTGGTTAGGTAGAGAATACCAAGGTGTTTGAGAGAACTTGGGTGAAGGAACTAGGCAAAATGACACCGTAACTTCGGGAGAAGGTGTGCCGTAGTTAGTGATTAGACTTGCTCTATGAGCTGATTATGGTCGAAGATACCAGGTGGCTGCGACTGTTTACTAAAAACATAGCACTCTGCAAACTCGTAAGAGGACGTATAGGGTGTGACGCCTGCCCGGTGCCGGAAGGTTAATTGATGAAGTTAGCTTCGGCGAAGCTTCTGATCGAAGCCCCGGTAAACGGCGGCCGTAACTATAACGGTCCTAAGGTAGCGAAATTCCTTGTCGGGTAAGTTCCGACCTGCACGAATGGCGTAACGATGGCCACACTGTCTCCACCCAAGACTCAGTGAAATTGAAATCGCTGTTAAGATGCAGTGTACCCGCAGCTAGACGGAAAGACCCCGTGCACCTTTACTACAGGTTCACACTGGACTTTGACTTTATTTGTGTAGGATAGGTGGGAGACTTTGAAGCCAAAACGCTAGTTTTGGTGGAGTCGTCCTTGAAATACCACCCTTGTAAAATTGAGGTTCTAACTTAGGCCCATTATCTGGGTTGAGGACAGTGTGTGCTGGGTAGTTTGACTGGGGCGGTCTCCTCCCAAAGAGTAACGGAGGAGTACGAAGGTATCCTCAACACGGTCGGACATCGTGTGCAGAGTATAAAGGCAGAAGGATGCTTGACTGCGAGATCGACGGATCGAGCAGGTAGGAAACTAGGTCTTAGTGATCCGGTGGTTCTGAATGGAAGGGCCATCGCTCAACGGATAAAAGGTACGCCGGGGATAACAGGCTGATACCCCCCAAGAGTTCACATCGACGGGGGTGTTTGGCACCTCGATGTCGGCTCATCACATCCTGGGGCTGGAGCAGGTCCCAAGGGTATGGCTGTTCGCCATTTAAAGTGGTACGCGAGCTGGGTTTAGAACGTCGTGAGACAGTTCGGTCCCTATCTGCTGTGGGCGTTGGAAATTTGAGGGAAGCTGATCCTAGTACGAGAGGACCGGATTGGACGAACCTCTGGTGTTCCGGTTGTCACGCCAGTGGCATTGCCGGGTAGCTATGTTCGGAAAGGATAACCGCTGAAAGCATCTAAGCGGGAAGCCTCTCCCAAGATTAAATTTCCCAGAAACTTCGGTTTCCTAAAGAGTCGTCATAGACTATGACGTTGATAGGCGAGATGTGTAAGCGTTGTGAGGCGTTGAGCTAACTCGTACTAATAACTCGTGAGACTTGATCATGTAACCTTAAGAAGGATTTACATGCGAAGTAACTTAATACTTAACTTAAGTGATTATAAAAATTGCATACCAGTTTGCCTGATGACAATAGCAGTTTGGTCCCACCTGATCCCATTTCGAACTCAGAAGTGAAACGAACTAGCGCCGATGGTAGTGCAGGGCTTCCCTGTGTGAGAGTAGGACATCGTCAGGCTTTTTTATTCAAAAGCTCTCAAGAAATTGGGAGCTTTTTTTGTTTTAGGCTAGATTTATTATTAAAAGTGCAGATAATCTAATTATGAATATTAAAGAAGACTTCAGACTTGCTTTAAGGGAACTAGTTTATCCCGTATGTGTGGTATCTGCTCACAATCACGAAACTAAAGTAAATCATGCAATTACAGTTTCATCTGTAACATCTTTGTCATTTGATCCGCCTTCGATTCTTGTTTGTATAAATAAGGACTCAAGGATTCATTCATCTTTAAAAAAAGATAGCTATTTTAATGTCAGTTTCCTATCTTCTTCTCAATCCGAGATATCAAACCTTTGTGGAACTGATGAACTTTCTGATAAAAGATTTGAGAATGAATTTTGGGATTTCAAAAATGATGTAGGATTTATTAAAAATTCGCAATCAGTAATCTCATGTGTTATCAAAGAGATTACCAGCTATGGTTCTCATAGTGTATTTATTGGAAATGTAATAGAAGTTATAAAAAATAACGATACAAAACCTCTTCTATACGGGAAGGGAGATTATTTAGATATATAGTCATGCTCATTGGATTAACAGGCGGAATAGGATCTGGTAAAAGTTTAGCTGGTGATTTTTTTAAAAGTAAAGATATTGATGTCATCGATGCAGATGACCTTGCTCATAATGCTCTTGATAAAGAGGGGGAAGGCTATAAGAAGTTTTTAGAAATATTTGGAGAAAATTTTCTTGATGAAAGTTCTGATATAAACAGGAAAGCACTACGGGAATATGTTTTTAAGAATCCAGAAATGAAAGTTAAACTAGAGGAGATAGTACATCCCATTGTTCAAAAAGGTATTTTAAACTTTATTAAAAAATCAAATAGTAAATACAGAATTATCATTGTTCCTCTTATTGCAGAAACAAAGAGTTCTTCGTTTTACGATCGAGTTTTAGCAATAGAATGCGCAAAAGGGATTCAATTGGAAAGAGCTACAAAAAGAGATAGCTCTAATGAAGAGCAAATCTTAAGAATAATAAAATCCCAAGCCTCTACAGAAGAAAGAAACAAGATAGCTAATGATGTAGTTGTAAATAATGGGACTAAAGAGGAGTTTATGATAAATCTTGAAGGTATCCATAAAAAATATTTAAATCTTTTAGAAAATGATTAATTGCCCAAATTGTGAAAAAAAAGTAAGCATTGATAGCTCGAATGAATATAGACCATTTTGTTCAAAGAAATGTAAGCTAATAGACCTTGGCGAATGGGCAAATGAAGGTAAAAAGATTTCGAGACCAATTCAGTCAGAAGATTTCTATGAAGATTGACTAAACATTGATATTCCTGCGATACCATGAGCATTGTTTTTGGAGGCAATTTCAAAATTTTCATGAGATAACCCTCCTACAGCATAAGTTTTTATTAATTGATTCTGTGTAAGGTTTGAGAATCTTTCCCACCCAATACCTTTCGTAACAACCTTTCCGTTAATGCGCTTATCTTCAACTGGACCTAAAATACAATAGTCTAAATTTAAGTCACTTGATAGATTTATCTCATCTGAATTGTGACAGGAGCTACCGAGAGTTTTTTCATTTTCAAAATATCTGATGAGATCAGTTTTATTTAATTTCTTAAGAAGAGAGCTTGTAAAATGAGCACCATGACCGTGAGAGATCAGATCATCCATCTCTAAAAAATAATCCAAACTATTGAAATGAAGAAGACATGGCAACTTTCCCATTAATGACTGCATTATTCTCTCAGCTAATTTTTTATATTCGTCTTTACCCAAAGATTTATTTCGAATAATAAGAAATTCAATTTTATGATGATTGTTATGAATTAACTCAAGATTTTCTATGTATGAACTTATATTATTAATAGAGAGATCAGGCGTTATAGCGATGGTGCCAAAATCTTTTTTTAAACTATTCTCCATCCATCATTTTCAATTAGAGGCTTAGCTTTTTTATACTTTATTTCTCTTGTTTCTTCGCCATTTGTAATTTTTACAAGCTCATTTCTGCCAATTTTTTCAGAAACAATGACTTGCTCGGCTTTATGATTATTTTCTGAGCCTTGATCAATCTCAGACGGGCTATCATTTTTTTTCAGCTCAATGTTTTTCTCAGCATTTTTTAAATTCTCTTTTTCAATCTTTTCTATTTCTTCTTTTGTAGCAATTTGGATATTAAATAAGATCCTGATAGTTTCAGAGTTTATTTCATCAAGCATATTTTCGAACATATTAAATGCTTCCCTTTTATACTCATTTTTTGGATTCTTTTGCGCATAAGCTCTTAATCCTACGCTTTGACGAAGATGATCCATTTCCGCGAGATGTTCTTTCCAATGTACATCAAGCACTTGAAGCATAATTTGTTTTTCCAAAAGCTTGCTTTGCTCACCTATATGTTCAAACTTTGATTTATACAAAGCTTTGGCTTCGGAAATAATAAGATTCTTAATCTCTTCAACACCCAAAGACTTATCATTTTCAATGACGGGTTTAAACTCTTTATTAAATTGAAAATTCTCCTTTAAGAATTCATCAAGTTCTGAAGTTTTCCATTGTGATTCAACAGATTCAAATGGTATGAAAGAATATATTGAATTTTCAAAGCTTTCTTCAATAAGTCCCTGAATTGTTTCTTCGATATTATCTTCTTCTAAAAGATCATTTCTTAGGGCGTAAATAGCAGTCCTTTGATCATTTGCTACATCATCATATTCAAGTAAGTTTTTTCTTATATCAAAGTTTCGGTTTTCTATTCTTTTCTGAGCATTTTCAATTCCTCGCGAAAGCATTTTATGCTCTATGTGATCATCTCCCATTCCTATTCTTTCAAATAGGGCCCTTCTACTATCTGTTATGAAAAGCCTTAATAGATCATCTTCAAGAGATAAGAAAAATTGTGAACTCCCTGGATCACCCTGTCTTCCAGAACGTCCACGAAGTTGATTATCAATTCTTCTCGACTCATGTCTTTCGGTACCCAATATGCATAAGCCACCTGCATCAAGAACAGTTTTATGATTAGTTTCCCAATCTTTGTTGTCCTCTTTTTTCCCTCCAAGAACAATATCCGTTCCTCTACCAGCCATATTTGTTGCAATAGTAACTACTCCAGCCTTACCTGCATTTGCAATGACTTCTGCTTCTCTTTCATGCTGTTTTGCATTTAAAACCTGATGTGGGATATTTTTTTTCTTTAGAAGATTTGAAACTTCTTCAGATGATTCAACTGAGACCGTTCCCACAAGAACCGGAACATTGCTTTGTCTAAGCTCTTCAATTTTTTTAATGAGAGCTTTGTATTTAGCAGATTTAGAAAGAAAGACTAGATCGTCTTGATCATCTCTTATCATTTTTTTATTTGTTGGTATTACAACAACATTAAGACCATATATTTGATTAAACTCTAATGCTTCAGTATCTGCAGTTCCAGTCATGCCGGATAAGGTGCCAAAAAGCCTAAAGAAATTTTGAAAGGTGGTAGATGCAAGTGTTTGAGACTCTCTTTGAATAGTTACATTTTCCTTGCATTCAAGTGCTTGATGAACACCTTCAGATATTCTTCTTCCAGGCATACTTCTTCCAGTATGTTCATCGATTAATACAACCTCACCATTTCTTACAAGATAGTGAACATTTTTGTTATATAAAAAATTTGCTCTTAGAGTGGCTTGAACAAATCTCATTATCTTAATATTTGATACAGAATAGAGATTTCCAGAACTAGACAATATATCCATATCCTCTAAGAGAGATTCAACTAACATATAACCTTCATCTGTAAGGTCAATATTTCTATTTTTTTCATCAATTATGTAATGACCAATTTCATTCTCCTCTAAGGGTTCTTCTTCAGTCTCTTCTCTCAACTGCCTCTTTAGTTTGGGGACAATTGACTTAATATGTGAATAAATCTCTGAACTTTCATTGCTAGGACCAGAAATAATAAGAGGTGTTCTTGCTTCATCAATTAAAATTGAGTCAACTTCATCGACAATTGCAAAATCAAGTGAACACTGAACTCTATCTTCAGCTCTGAGAGCCATGTTATCTCTTAAATAATCAAACCCAAGCTCATTATTTGTGGCATATATGACATCACAGTCATAGGCAGTTGCCTTCTCACTTAGCTCTTGACCAGAATAAATAACACCTACAGAAAGACCTAAAAATTCATAAATAGGTCGCATCCATTCTGCATCCCTCTTTGCAAGATAGTCATTTACAGTAACCAAGATCACCTTATTACCCATGGCAGAATTAAGGAAAGTTGGAAGTGTAGCTACAAGTGTCTTTCCTTCACCAGTTTTCATCTCTGCTATATTTCCCTCTGCAAGAGCAATTCCTCCAAGCATTTGAGCATCAAAATGTCTCAGACCAATAGTTCGTTTACCAGCTTCTCTAACAGCAGCAAAAGCTTCAGGAAGTATCGAGTATAAGTCATTATTTTGGGAGAACTTTGCAGATAAATCTGATTTTAATTCACTATAGAAGCTATCTTCTTTAGAGCTATAATCTTCATCCAAGCTGTTGATGGCATCAACAAACTTTTGCATCCTTTTTAGATTTCTATCGTTACTTGTTCCAAAGATTTTGCCAATAAAGCCAAACATTTTTTATTCTAGAGACCTTCGAAAGGCGGCCTGACATATGAAATTGGAGCCTCATCAATATTATCAAACTCAATTATCTCAAAAGCATCATCTGTTTCGCTGATCTTTCTTAGTAAACTATTATTTAATGCATGACCTGACTTATAACCAACATATTGCCCAATAAGGTTATGACCCAGAAGATAAAGATCTCCGATTGCATCCAGAATCTTATGTTTGACAAACTCGTCGTCAAAGCGAAGACCTTCTTCATTGATAATTTCTTCCTCTCCAATATTAATTGCGTTTGCAACACTGGCACCTAATGCTAAATTCTGTTTTTGCAACATTTCAACATCTTTATTAAAACCAAAAGTTCTTGCTCTGCAAACTTCTCTTACAAAAGAGGTTGATGAGAAATCGATTGTTGATTCGGCAGGGAATCTTCTTTGTACAGGATGGTTGAAGTCAATTGAAAATGAAACTTTGAAACCATCAAATGGTTTTATAAATGCAAATGCATCATCTCGCTCAACTCTTACTTCCTTTAAAACCTTTATAAATTTCTTTTTTTCATTTTGATCAGCAATACCAGCAGCCTGGAGAAGGAAAACAAAAGGACCAGCGCTTCCATCCATAATTGGCATCTCAGGCCCATCAACTTCAATTAGACAATTATCTATACCAAGCCCAGCAATTGCTGATAAGAGGTGCTCTATTGTTGATATTTTATGCTCACCTGATCCTAGCGTAGTAGATAATGTTGTGAAACCTACTTCACTAGCAGTAGCATGGATTTCAAGATGCGGTTTTAGGTCAGTCCTTACGAATCGAATTCCAGTATTTGCATCAGCAGGATGGAGCTCAATATTAACCTGTTTTCCGGAATGAAGCCCTATCCCTGAAGCTTTTATGGAATTTCTAAGTGTCCTTTGTTTTAGCATTGATAAAGTCTAATCTAATATATATTTTCTAGCCATTAATTTTTTTTATTTCACTTAAAGCTATTCCTGCTGCAACAGCAACATTTAAGCTGTTTATTTTATCATTTCTAACTAAATTTATTTTATGGTCGCAATTTAAAAGCGTTTTTTCTCTTATGCCTTTTTCTTCAGATCCCAATACGAGTGCAACTTTAGAAAAACTTAGCTGATCAATTGTTTGATCAGAGTGTTCACTTAAACCAATAACCTCAATTCCAAAACTCTGAAGAGCTTTTAGACAGTTTATAAGATTAGAAACCATATAAACTTTTAACAAATCCGAACCTCCGCTGGATGTTCTATGAACAACTTCGGTTATGGGAGAGCAGTGATTTTTATTAATAATTATTCCATCAACCCCATAAATTGCAGCAGATCTCATGATTGCACCCATATTTCTTGGATCTATCACGTTATCTAAAACTACAAATGTCGCTATCCTATCAGAAAGGTTTCCTAAATAACTTTTAAGATCTTTTAGGTCACCAATATCCATCAAGGAAACAATCGCTTGAGGATTTTTTTTGATTTTCTTTGATCTTTCTATAGCAATATCATTTTCAGAGCATGCTTGAACCAATTTAAGCATTCTGACATCTTCTCTTGCCTCAGGAATAATGACTTTTTTAATAACTTCTGGCTTATTTTTTAAAAGAATTTCGATTGAATGAAAGCCTTCTCTAATTTTGTTATCAGTTTTCATTATTTATTTTTAGATAATATTATCTTTCTTTCTTCAGGAATAACTGCATCAATCCTCACATTGAATTGATCGCCTATCTTAAATGTTTTTCCAGACCTTTTACCCTTCAGTATATTATTTCTCTCACTATATACATAATGATCATCTTTGAGGTCTGATACATGCATTAGGCCAGAAACAAAAAAGCCTTCTAACTCACAAAACACCCCAAAATGAGTTACTCCAACAACCCTTGCCGGCAAAACATTTCCAACCTTATCTTTTAAGAAAAAACAAATTAATTGCTGGGATACTTGCCTAGATGACTTTTCGGCTCTTTTTTCTAAATTAGATAAGTTAACGCATTCTTCCTCAAAAGCCTCTTCATCAAAATTTATTTTTTCTTTCTTTAAAACTGATTTAATGAGTCTATGAATTATTAGATCTGGATATCGCCTAATTGGTGATGTGAAATGAGAATACTCCTCAAGCTGAAGGCCAAAGTGACCAGATTTCTTTGAGGAATAAATCGCCCTAGGAAGCCCTTGCAAAATTAGGCTTTGAAGAGAAGTTGCATTCTCACTTCTTTTTGTAAGCTCAATACATCTTTGGAGTAAAATTATTGGATCATCAGATTTTTTTAATCCTAAGCTTTGGAACTTTTCAAAAAGCGCCAATAACTTGTCTGCATCCGGCCTATCATGAAATCTATTTATTGATATTTTTAATGAGCTTTTCACAAACATAATTGCGCATATGTTTGCAGCTATCATAGCTTCCTCAATCATCTGATGCGCAAACATTCTTTTTGAAAGGTTTATTGATTCAACCTCTCCCATATTATTAATTTTTAGCATTGGTTCGCCTGATTCAATTTCTAAAGCATTTCTTCTGGCACGTTTATCCAAAAGAGTAATAGTCAATTCTTTGAGAGCATTGATTGATTCATTGACATTTTTTGAAGCAATCTGTTTCTTCTCTAAAATAGCTTCCTCAACTTGTTTGTATGTCAGCCTAAATTTTGATTCAATCTTAGCTTCATAAAAATCATAATTCTTAATTTCACCATCATCATCAAAAGTTATATCTGAAACAACAACATTCCTTATTTTATTTGGTACAAGAGAACATAAGTCGTTACTTATTTCTTCTGGCAACATGGGTATAACAGTATTTGGGAAATAAATAGAAGTTCCTCTTTCTTTTGCTGCCTTATCTATTGCACTCCCAGGCCTAACAAGGCTACTTACATCAGCTATTGCAACTGATAATTTATATCCTGTCTTTAATTTCTTGCAAAGTACTGCATCATCAAAATCTTTTGCATCTTTACCGTCAATAGTTACAAAATCTGACTCTGACAAGTCTTTCCTATCTAAATTTTTTTCAAGCTGCAATCCAGTTACCTCATTTTTTACTGATCTTGACCAAGTATGTGGGATTTGATTTTCTTCTAAGATTTGATCAATAGAGTATTCTAAGAAATTCACTAATTTGCTCGTGCTATTTTGAGGTTAAAAATTATATTCCAGATTTAGATTTACAAGTCTTCCACGAGGATCATGAACTCTTGTATCAAAGCTGAAATCGGGAGCATCGTACAATCTAGGAGCAGATTCATCTAGCGCATTAATTATTGCAATACCAAAATTGATATTGCCTTCATTAAGATCTATTGTTTTTTTGGCTGAGATATCAAAAACCAAAAAGGAATCAACTTTATTCTCATATCCTAGACTTGCTCCAAGACCTGTTATTGGTCTCTCATTAGTATATCCATCTATATACCTTGTAATTAAACTGAAAAGATAATCCTTATGTTCCCAATCTATGAAAGCATTCAAGCGTTTCTTTGGAAGAGAGTGGGTGTGTGAATCATAATTAAATTTACCAACCCTGTTAATCATTTTTGAAACACCGTCTGAAGAAATTTGCGGTGTTAGGAACTCATCAAATACGGTTCCTTTAACTCTAAGGTTTATTGGTGAGTAATTTTTTAACTCAAACATATAGTCAAATTGAAAATCTGTACCGCTTATTTTTGTATTTTCCTCATTGAAATACGTTGTCGTTACGCCAATAAGATCACCAAATTCATTTCTTGTAATACTTGGACCAAAAGGATCTTGAGTTAACAGGGCTTGAGCACTTTCAACTTCAATACGATCCTCATAATCAACTTCCCAGTAATCGATTGAAAGCTTATAACTATCTTTTTGGAAAATTAATCCAAAATTTTGATTAGATGATGTTGAGGGTTTTAAGTCTGGATTACCAATCGAAGCTTGCCTAACAAATACTGAGTCATCGATATCTCTCACGCTACCAAGATTAATCTGGCTTGAGAACATTTGAGCCATAGATGGAGCTGAAAATGCACTACCTCTTGAAAATCTTAACGTCAAAGATTCATTAAGGTTGTATTTCATGGATAATTTTGGATCAAATGAAGATTCGTTTTTCATTTGTTCATAGCGTCCTGCAATTCTTATATCAAGTGCTTCAAAGAACCTCCTTTCAGCCTCAACAAAAAGCGCTTTACCATTTCTACTTTTTGATACATTTTTTCCTCCGCCAAGAAAGAAGAGGTCAGCTGTTTTGATGAGTTTGCCATCAGTATCAAATTCAGCCCGACTAACCTCATCATAAAATATATCGAGGCTCTCATTATTAATTTGAAATCCATAAGCATATTTAATATTTTTAATTTCTGCTCTGAAAATACCATTAAGACTTAGTAGATCAGCACTTTTATTTGACACCTCAGCACCTCTTACAAAATCTATTAGTGATTGAGAATTTTGAGATGAATCAAATATATTCCACATTTCATCACCGTTAGGGCCGCCATTTCCTTGAATTGCAGCTAAGAATCTTGAATCAATAATATCGGGTCTGTAATGAAAATTTGTGTGTTCACTTTTGGTTAATGAGATTTCAGCTTCCGTTTGATTAGCTAACTCAAAGTATGTAGTTACCCCAAAATGTTTTTGCTCAATATCTTTTGGAGAGTAAGGGGATTTATATTCAGCTCCAAGTGGTCTTCCATACCAAACAACCGGAACATTAAATGGACTTCCACCTTCACCAGGCAGAATGCTTCGGGATAGAAAAGGAAGTGCAGGATAGGAGGGTGATTGGGGATTATCATTTACATTCACATTTGAAGATATAAAAGTGAAATTTATATCTACTAAATTATTATCTGAATAGAGGTTTATGTAATTTTTCTTATGACTTTCATCATTTACGATATTGAATCTTTCGCCATAAAGAAACCTGCAAAATGATCCATCAAGAATGCCTCCATTACTTTCACAGTTTGGATCAGGCACGAATGTTGTTTGGTTTGGATAATCTCCAGCATAAATTCCTGATTCAATAGTATCTGGGCCTAAAAGTTTAAAAGTTTTACCGAGGCCACTTAATCCAAGCTCTGCAATGCCAGGTATTTCCTTAGCTGAGAGAGGTGACCTTTCTAATCTGTTATGCCCAACAACATAATTAATATTTCTAAATTTTCCGCCATAAAGCAATCCGATAGTGTCATCATTCTGGTCATAGTTTGAAGTAGACTGCCTTCCAGCTTTGATTCTTAAACCATCAAACTCTCGATAGGTTATAAAATTAACAACTCCGGCAATTGCATCTGAACCGTAAGTTGATGTTGCGCCTTCCTTTAAGATTTCTGTTCTCTCTAAAGCTATCTCTGGAACTATATTTATATCAATATATCCTTCGCCTTCATTTGAGGGTGTTCCAGCAAACGTATGCCTTTTAGAATTAATTAATATTAGGGTTGAGGCTTGCTCAAGCCCCCTTAAAGTTAAGGAGGCCATCCCCTGATCAACACCCTCGAGGGCATTGGATTGAAATCTTGAACCTGAACTTATATTTAGATATTTACTAATCTCTGCAACATTAGTTATATTCAGTTGGCCATATTCCTCTGAAGTAATTACTTCAATTGGAGATGAATCATCTTCTAGTACTTTGATGAGACTACCAGTTACAACAACTTCCTCTATATCTGCTTCAATAAATTGAAACAAAAATAAATATATAGTTAAAAGAGAAAAAAAATATTTTTTGTTCATTAAAATTGTTTGAATATGAGCATTATAGGTTTAGAAATTTATTTTATAAATAAAAAAGCCCCTAAAAAGGGGCTTTTAATTAATGCTTAGATCTTAAAAAGTTAAGTTAAATCTTATTCCATAATTCCTTCCAGGAAGAGGAACTTGATTTTTAACAAATGATGAATGATTTCTTGCAACTTCGTCTAGAAGATTATTTGCAAAAACAGAAACCCTAAGAGAGTTACCATTTAAATCAAATGTTTTTACAAGTTTCGTGTCTAACATTTGATACCCCATTGTTGGAGTCTCTTCTTCAGCCACATCCGTTTGATCATCAACATCTTTAAAACTTAGATCAAAGAGGTAATCGTTAGCAAAATATTTTACTGAATAAATATTTCTTGCTGGGCTTAGTCTTGGAATGTTCATTCCATCAGCTAGAGAGCCATTAACAACATCTCTTCCAAAAGAAACCTCTAAATCACCGTTATCAAGGTTAAAGATTCTCCCAATTTCAAGCTCATATCCATCCAACTCAGCATTTTGTTGCATGTAATTTGCTTCAATTAATCCTTCAGCATGACCATGCTCATCATGATCATCATCTTCACTCATAGCTCCCATGTGATCATCGTGATCATCTTCATCATGAATATCCATCAGGTAAACATAATTATCAACATCATTTCTAAATATTGTTGCCGAAGCAAAGAAGTTATCGCTCGAATAGCTTAGAGCAATATCGATGTTATTAGATGTCTCAGTTGCTAGATTTACATCTCCAGTCTCAAATCTGCCTGTTGCCAAGTGAGGACCATTCATGAAAAGCTCTACAACTGATGGAGCTCTCTCAACGCTTGAATAAGCAAAATTTAGATCCCAATTATCATTGATTGGTCTACATAGGTCGATTGCAAAGCTTAAATTGTTTGAGCTAAAGGAATAGTTTTCTGTTTCTTCCTCTTCTTCGTGCTCATCATGATCTTCGTCTTCATCATGGTGATCTTCTTCATGATGACCAGTTACAGAACCATTAGTATCTATTTGGTCATAACGAATACCAAAACTTAACTCAAATAGATCAAAATCTCTTCTTGCAAAATAACCAAGCGTTAATTCTTCTCTATCAGCAGGGTTCATAAAAGCTTCTTCGCCAATTATTGAGACTGTTTCATCAGAAATATTTAAAGAAACTTTTTGAGTCATTAGATCATTTGATAAATCAAAAATCATTCCATACTCTGAAGAATCATTTGTGAAAGTAGTTGGACCTTCTTCACCATGTCCATGATCATCATGATCTTCATCGCTATGATCTTCATCACCATGCTCTTCCTCAGCATGCTGTTCAGTATGGGAATAATCTGAGTCCTGAAGGAAAAAGTCTAAGTTTTTAATTAGATCGTTATCTACTGCTACTGAACCTCGAATAGTGAACTTATCAGAGTCAGTGTTTGAGAAGATTCTCTCTTCTTCATGCTCATCATGACCTTCTTCTTCATCACCGTGTTCATCTCCATGATCATCATGTCCTTCATGACCTTCTCCATGATATGGCACTCCAAAAAGACTTTCTGAACTTGAAAAGGAAAGACCTACATATCCCCAATCTGCAACCTTAGAAACACCAAATCTTGTTGCTTCTTGTGCAGAGTCAGAATTTTCAAGGAATCCCATATCTTCTTCATGTTCATCATGATCTCCATCCTCATCATGATCTTCATCTTCATCATGATGTTCTTCCTCATGAAGAATTGCACCATCTGGAACATCATAATTTCCAAAAGAAGAATCACTGTATGAGAAATACACATTCAATCCACCCAAGTTATCCTTAACAGAAAAACTTTGAGCATCTCCAGAATTTACAGATTGTGTCTCAAGACCTAACTTTAATACTCTATCAACAACATCTTCCATTGCGATTGTGTTATCAACAATGTTCACAATTCCGCCTGTAACACCATTGGCATATAACAATGAGGACGGACCGCGGACAACTTCTATTTGCTGAATATCACTAAGATCAACTTCATTTTTATGATCAGCACCGATTCCAGCAACATCCCTGTTTACTAGACCATTAGTTAAGATTTTAACTCTTGAGCCACTTAGACCTCTGATTATTGGTTGACCAACTGCTGATCCATAATCTGCAGACGATACACCAACCAAGGAATCCAAAGCTTCACCTAAACTAACAGTTCCCAAATCAGAAATATCAGAACCGCTTAAGATATGAAGCGGATCTCCAATTTCATCCTCAGTAACATTTAGTAGCGAGGCTTGAACTACAACCTCTTCGACTTCATCCGAATGTATGAAGTTTGCTGAGAAAATACCTAGCATTGCTAGTATTAATAATTTATTTTTCATGTTTACTCCTAAAAATTTAAAATTTAAAAATCAAAAAATTAAATTTTTGGTGGAGCTCTCTGATGAAAATTTTTAGATATAGATTGGTCGGTTAGACTTAATAGTTCTGAGTCTTCAATATCAAAATCTATAAAAGTTATATTTGTCTTAGAATTTACTAAGTTTTGTGATTGATTTTCTTCGCAATAATCGCAATCGATTTCAATAGCTTCATCATGTATTTCAAAAGCTTCCGCAATATGTTGTATTTCATGAGAAGTAGCTAGGGCAAGAAATAAAAGCCCAAGCAAAAAAGGTGTTTTATTTTTAAAATCAGTGATCATGTTTGAGACATACTAAACCATTAATAGAACCACTCGCAAGGTCTTTAATAGTTTTATCAGCTTCTGAAACATTTCTTGCTTCAACAGGAACGGGATCAATCTTTCCAGACTTAACTAAATCCATCAGCTCACCCATCTCAGCTAAGCTTCCAACATATGTTCCAGTTAGCGTTCTTGCGGTTAATGTAACCAGAGGTAATTGAAGAGTAGTTTGGCCGCCAAGGAGTCCTACTAATACGTAAGTGCCGCCTCTTACTAGACCAAAAAGACCATAAGCAAATTCAAAAGCTGGAGCTGCTCCAACAAAATCAATAACGCTTTTAGCTCCTCCGCCAGTGATTTCAAATATCTTCATTGCAGCATCTTCATCATTAGAGTTTATGGCTGCTGAGGCTCCTGCTTCTTTCGCAATAGCCAGCTTCTCATCATCGATATCAACAACAATTGGATTAATATCATAAACAGCTTTTAATATTTTCAATGACAATAAACCCATCCCTCCAGCGCCAACAACCACAACTGATTTTTGACCCTCAACAAGATTAGCTTTTTTTATAGCGCTGTAAGCAGTTAATCCTCTACAAGCATAACTTCCTGCAAGATTATCGTGAGTATCTCCAGCATCAAAAAGATATTTTTTATCAGGTACCAAGACATATTCACCATATCCTCCATCTCTTGTGATACCGATATTCCTGTTTGTTGTAATTCCACAATAATGCTCGTTGCCAATATGACAAAGTTCACAATCACTGCATCCAATCCATGGGTATACTACGTATTTTTTGCCGATCTCAACATCGCTAACACTTTCGCCAAGCTCAACAACTTCTCCAAAGACTTCATGACCCATAGCAAGATCTTTGGCAGGAGTAGGTAGTTTGGCACCACCACCTAAATCAAAGAAACCCTCATATATATGAACATCCGAATGACAGACTCCACATGAAACTGTTTTAACAAGAATTTCTTCACCCACTGGAATAGGCTTTTCAATTTCAACCTGCTTTATAGGTTTACCATTCTCTATGATTTTGTATGACTTCATGATTTATTTTGAAACTTTGTATTTAATTATTGTACTATTTTTTATATCTTCCCATCGCTTTTTTTCGGTTAGATAGCACAAGATTGAATCAGAATCTTCACTTTGATTAAAGGAGTACCCCTCTGGTATTAAGTTTTTATTAAGAGAGCATTTTTCAGTAATTGTCCGTCCGCTTTTTAGAGACTTGAAGGTAATTTCAACTTCTGCAGATTCTAATAGTTTTTTAAGATCTTTTATCTCCATTTGGTTGCATTCTAACTTAGTGATGGAAAGTTTTGTTAAGTTTATTTTCAAATATTATTGGATTAAGATAGAAACATGAAAAAGCTTTTTCTTGTTGTCTTTTCCTTAACACTTATCATAAATTCTTTTCCAGCTTTTGAATCAACATATAAACCTCTTGAATCCGAAAAGGTACTCTTTATTAATGGGAATATTCTTGATGGAGAGGGTAACGAATTCCTTAATACTGACCTTTTTATAAACGATGGAAAAATAGTTGCTATTGGACAAGGCATAAGCGTAGATGATGAAGATGTAAAAATTATAAATGCAAAAAATAAATGGATAACACCAGGAATTATAGATATTCATTCTCATATGGGGGTATATCCAGCTCCAAGTGTAAGAACAAGTAGTGATGGTAACGAAGCAACTAGTCCTGTTACTGCAGAGGTTTGGGCAGAGCATTCTATGTGGGTTCAAGATCCTCAATATTCTCTTGCACTAAAGGGAGGAGTGACAACATTCCATGTTCTTCCAGGTTCAGCTAACCTAATTGGTGGAAGAGGCGTTACCGTTAAAAACCTGCAACGCAATACCATCCAATCAATGAAATATCCAAATGCTAAGCATTCTTTAAAGATGGCATGCGGCGAAAATCCAAAAAGGGTTTATGGAAATAGGGGACAAGCACCCTCTACTCGAATGGGTAATTTTGCAGGTTATCGAAAAGCTTGGATTGAAGCTGAAAATTATTTAGATAAGTTAGAGGCATATGATTCTAAAACTGATGAAGATAAGATGATCGAATCTCCACCTAAAAGAGATCTAAGACTTGATACGCTCAGTGATGTTCTTAAAGATGAGATACTTGTTCATATTCATTGTTATCGAGCAGAAGAGATGGCTTTAATGATCGATATCGCAAAAGAATTTAATTATAAGATTACTGCTTTTCATCATGGTGTTGAAGCATATAAGATTGCTGATCTGTTAGCAGATAATGGAATTTGTGGAGCGCTTTGGGCAGATTGGTGGGGATTTAAACACGAAGCCTATGACATGGTCCAAGCAAATATCGCAATAGTTGATCAAGCTCGAGGTGGAAAGGGTTGTGCAATTGTTCACTCAGATGATGAAAGAGGCATTCAAAGACTTAATCAGGAGGCAGCAAAAGCCAGAGCAGCTGGTAATAAAGCGGGATACGATATTTCAAAGGCCAGAGCCATAAACTGGATAACCAGTAATCCTGCAAAAGCAGCTGGAATTTATTCTGAAACTGGTTCTTTAGTTGTTGGAAAAAATGCTGACGTTGTTCTTTGGTCTGGGGATCCATTCAGCGTTTATTCACTTGCCGAACAGGTATTTATTGATGGTGCTCTAGCTTTTAATCGCAATACGGGATTTGGACCCGTTTCAGATTTTGATGTTGGCATAGTAGATCCAAGAGAGGATAGGGTGAATGAATAAAGTAATATTCTTCTTTGCATTGAGTTTGATATCAATTCATGCCTATTCCCAAACTACTGTAATTAGCGGTGGAGAAATTCATACAGGGCTCAATGAAGAACCGTTCGTTGGGGACATTCTAATTGAGGGAGATACTATTTTAGAAGTATCAAGGAATGCTCTCAAAGGCGACTTAATTATTGATGCAACGAATTCAATAATTACTCCTGGCGTAATAGCGCCAGATACTCAAATTGGGATTTTAGAAATAGGCGCATTAAGTGAAACTAGAGATGGTGATAGCAACATGTATAGTATGGGCTTTAGTGTTTATGATGCTATTAATCCAAACTCAACTTTAATTCCATGGAATAGGTCAAATGGAGTTACTTCTGCAATCACTCTTCCTGATTTTAATTGGGATCCTTTAAGTGGAATGGCTTCTTATTTTCTTCTTGATGGAAGTTTGAGAGTAAATGGCATTCCGGATATTGCTCTAACAGGAGAGATAGGAGCAATTAGTTCAGGCTCTCGAGCAGAAAGCCTTATATTATTAAAGGATCTTTTAGAGTTCGCATCAAATCTAAGTGAGAAAGATATTTCATCCTCAATGAAAATTTCGGAGGCCATGGAGAGTTTTGAAGTTGCAGAATTAATGGAACTACAACCAAGAGATGTAATTGCGCTATACAACCTTCTAAATAAAAAATTACCTCTAATAATTAATGTAAATAGAGCCTCAGATATTCTTAAGTTGATAGATATCAAAAAACTCTATGGGCTCAACTTAATCTTAATGAGCGCTCAAGAAGCAGAGCTTGTTAAAAATGAGATTGCCAAAAATAGTATTCCAGTAATAATAAATCCTTTTGATAATATTCCTGACTCTTTTGATGAACTTGCATCAAGTATTCGCATAGCTGCATCTCTTGAAGAAGCTGGGATTAAAGTGATGTTTAGTGAATCCAGAACTCATAACTATCATTTAATAAGACAAGGTGCAGGAAATGCTGTTGCTAATGGAATGTCATACACAGGAGCAATAATGGCTCTTACATCTAACGTTGCAAAAAGTTTTAATATTCCTGACAGGGGCATATTACAAAAAGGTATGAAAGCCGATATTGTAATTTGGGAAGATGATCCGCTAGAGCCCTCAACTTTTCCAGAAAAGGTTTTTATTAATGGAAATGATATGGATCTTACAACGAGGTCATCTCGACTTACGAAGAGATATACAGACAAAAGAGATTTACCTAATACTTATAAATAATTATATTTGTAAGTATTTATGTTAAATTAAAAAACATATTTAAACAGGAGAAATAAATATGACGTTTGGTAATGGTGTTTTAGTTTTTTTAGCTATCTTAATAATATATGTTGTTTATCTGGGAATAAAAATTGTTCCTCAGTCAAAAGTTTTTGTAATTGAAAGGTTCGGTAAGTTTACAAGGATACTCGAATCAGGCTTATCAATTATTATCCCTTTTGTTGATAGAGTTGCTTTCAGAGTTGATATTCTCGAGAGACAGTTACCACCATTCAAGATGTCTGTTATTACTGAGGATAATGTTGAAGTAGAGCTTGTCTCAACTGTTTTTTTTAGAGTCCTAGATGCGGCGAAATCAGTCTATAGAATTAGAAATATCGATCTTGCAATCGAAAATACAGCAATATCTATAATTCGTTCAGCTGCTGGAAAGCTTGAGCTCGATGATCTGCAGTCTAGTAGAGAAGCAATGAATCAGGAAATTGCGGCTCGATTGAGTAAAGCAGCAGAAGTTTGGGGAGTTGAGGTAACAAGAACGGAAATTTTAGATGTTTTAGTTGATGAAAAGACTAAGGAATCCCAAAGGCAGCAACTAAATGCAGAAAGAGAGAGAAGAGCTACAATTGCTAAAGCAGAGGGTGATAAAAGAAGTGTTGAGTTGAAAGCAGATGCAGAACTTTACGAAGCTCAAAAGCAAGCTGAAGCTGTAAAGGTGCAAGCTGATGCTGATGCTTATGCAGTCAAAATAACAGCGGAGGCAGATGCAGAACAAACAAGATTGATAGCCGAAGCTATTAAAAATGATGGGCAGCCTGCCATTAATTATGAAATTATGAAGCGACAAGTAGATGGTTTGGCTGAAGTAGCTGCCTCAAATCAAACAAAAACACTTGTTGTTCCTACTGATATTACTAAGGCTCTTGGAACACTTGAATTATTTTTAGATAGTCTAGATAAAGGTAAAACAAATGATGCTTGATATTCTCTTATACTCCGGAAATATTTGGTTAATGATTGGATTATTACTCGCAATCTTAGAATTGACTAACGGTACCCTTATATTTTTTCTTCCTACTGGAGTAAGCGGACTCTTAACAGGCCTCATTCTAAAACTTCAGGAAAGTGGATCTTTACCAATTCTTGTGGACAGCTGGTCCGGAGCTTTAACTCTCTGGGCAATATTATCTCTAATACTTTCGCTGGCTTTGAACTTCATTGTGAAGCGAAAAGAGACTTCAGAAGACATAAATGATTACTAAGTTAGAATGAGAAAAATCTCTTTTCTTTTAGCATTATTTTCTGTCAGCTTCCACGCAAGCTCAGAGATTAAGCAACTAAATTTTCTTTACACCAATGACTTACATGCTCACTTGCAACCACACATTGAGCAATGGATAAGTAAAACTAGACCAGTTGGAGGATTCGCAAACTTAGCCACTCTAATAAAGGAGGAAAAATCAACAAATCCTAATACTTTATATATTGATGCAGGCGATTATTTTTCCGGACCATATATAAGTACTCTTACGGAAGGAGAAGCTGTCATAGATACTATGAACTTACTTGGAGTTGATGCAGCATGCATTGGTAATCATGAATTTGATCATGGGTGGGAAAGCATGCTCGATAAACTAGAAATGGCAACCTTTCCCATAGTGAATGGAAATATTTTCTATGAGGGAACTGATGAACTCATTTGGGATAACCCTTATGTAATTCTTGAAAGCAATGGGTTAAAGATAGGAGTAATTGGACTACACGGAAAATTCGCATTTTATGATACAACGAATTTTAAGATGGTCGATGGATTAGAAGCTCGCGATGAAGAATATTATTTAAAAAAATATATTAAAGAACTTGAGCCCATTACTGATCTCATAGTTCTCAGCGTTCATGAGGGAGTGCCAGGAAGGCAGTCAACGAAAGGTCTATCGGATGTAGAAAGGACACTCAGTAAGGATATTGATCTCGCTAAGAACGTACCAGGTGTGGATATAATGATCACTGGACATGCTCATAAAGGCACTCCTGATGCACTTCTCTCAAACGAAACAATTATTGTTTCCACTAACGCTTACTCAATTGAATTAGGCAAGCTTGTGATTACTTTTGATACTGAACAAAAAAAGATCATTGATTATTCAAATGAGCTAATAACAATCTTCGATGATGAAATAGAAGATGATCCGGAGATGTCAAAAGCAATAAACTATTGGGAGAGTCAAGTCCAAAAGATTGCGCTCAAGGAAGTTTCATTTACCACAGATAAGATGGTCAGAGCATATGGCGAGGAATCAAATATGGGGAATTTATTTGCTGATGCTGCTGAAGAATATGATGCAAAGATTGATTTTGCAGTTATTAACAGTGGTGCACTTAGACAAGACTTAGAGCCAGGCGTTCTAACTAAGGGTGATTTAATATCAGCTTTTCCCTTTCCAAACACATTAGTTATGACAAAAATTTCTGGAGCACAAATAGAAGGTCTTTTTGATCATGCTGCAGGAATGACAAATGGAGTTTTACAAGTTTCTAAAAGTTTTAAATATGTCATTGATTCGAGTGGTGAAATTAGAGAATTGAGTCTTAATGGGAAATCAATTGAAAGAGACAAAACTTATTGGGTAGCTTCAACAAATTTTGTAACACTTGGTGGGGATGGATATTGGGAGTTCACAGAATCAATAGAATATGAAGACACAAATATATTCATAGTTGATGTTGTGGAGGAATATTTGAAAGATAAACCAAGATATACTCCAATTTATGAAGAAAGGATTGTCATAGAGTGATGGAGCCACCTGTCAGATTCGAACTGACGACCTGATGATTACAAATCAACTGCTCTAGCCAACTGAGCTAAGGTGGCAAAGATTGCTATTATATACAAATTAATTATTTGGGAAAGAGCAACCAGTTCCGCCAAGTCCGCAGTAACCATTCGGATTCTTTGCTAGATATTGTTGATGATATTCTTCAGCTAAAAAGTAATTCTTCATTATTTTTATTTCAGTAGTGATAGGACCATAACCATTTAGCTCGAGTTCATCTTGATAAGTTTCTAAAGACAATAGACATTCGTTTTTATGGAGTTCTGAATTTACAAAGATAACTGATCGATATTGTGACCCAATGTCATTGCCTTGTCTCATTCCTTGAGTGGGGTCATGACATTCCCAAAAAACTTTCAATAGATTCGATAATGAAATAACTTCTGGATTAAATATAACTTTTACAACTTCTGCATGATCAGTTGTCCCCGTGCAAACAATTTCATAAGAGGGATTTTCCAGTTCACCACCAGAATATCCAACCGATGTTAACCAAACCCCCTCCAGTTGCCAAAATTTCTTTTCTACACCCCAAAAACAACCGGCTCCAAAAATAATCGACTCAAAATTTTGAGGAATTTCACTTTCAAGATCTAAATCTGATAAATAATGGTTCATTTTTATTTATTATAAATTCCTTTTATTGATACTTCACCAGAAGAAAAAGAAATAACTTCATCTTTTTCATTTTGAAGAAGAAGCTCACCTAAATCATTCACTCCTAGATATTTTCCTTTAATTATTTCTGCATCCTTAGAAACGGAAATCTCAGTATCATTATGAATGCAAGATTGCTCCCAAAGAATTTTCCAATCATGAAGACCATTATTAAAAAATGTCTCAAACCTTACTAAAATCTTATTTATTATTGTATCTCTTAATTTTTTGCCATTAAGATCTTTTAAATCAGTCCACCAAGACTCTTTTTTATCTAATTCAAGATTTATTCCAATGCCTACTATAGTTTTTGTATAGTTAGCAAAAATTTCTTTTTCGACCAAAATCCCACCTATTTTCTTATTTTTAAACACAAGATCATTTGGCCACTTGAGCTTTATTAAACTTTTATTAAACACTTCATGAAGTGCATCTTTTACGATGATGCCAGTTGCAATACTTATAGGAACGCTAAAATCTTTATCAGCAAAGGCTATAGAGAGAGAAATATTACCTTCCGGACTGTGCCATTTTTTACCTTTTCGACCTTTTCCTTTAGTTTGTTTGTCTGCGGTAATAACTAAAAAATCTTTGTTAGAGCTTATTCTCTTGCATTCATCATTGGTAGAATCGATTATTTGATGAGTTTTTAGCTCAAAACTATCTAAATTAAGGCCTTTTAAGATAATTTGCTCATTAAATTGCATGAAAATAAAAAATTAGTTGACTTAATGCTATTCTAGATCAAAAATACACACCTTTAAATGGAGGGGTTGGGGAGCGGTCAAACCCAGCAGACTGTAAATCTGCCGCCTCGTGCTTCGAAGGTTCGAATCCTTCCCCCTCCACCAATTAACTCACTTTTTTTGTTATATTTTTTGTTAAAAAAAGGTTGAGTTTATCAACTTTTAGAGGGATAATACGCCACCTTAAATTTTGGAACTGTAATTCGGGCTCATATAGCTCAGCGGTAGAGCACTTCCTTGGTAAGGAAGAGGTCACCGGTTCAAGTCCGGTTATGAGCTCCATTATTGGCAATTTTTTTAGAGAGGCAAAAAATGGCAAGAGAAAAGTTTGAAAGAAATTTACCACACGTTAATGTGGGAACAATCGGTCACGTTGACCACGGAAAAACTACTTTAACAGCAGCATTAACTAAAGTTTGTGCTGAAGTATATGGTGGTGAAGCAGTTGCATTTGATGGTATCGATAATGCACCTGAAGAGAGAGAAAGAGGTATAACAATTGCAACATCTCATGTTGAGTATGTATCAAATGCAAGACACTATGCACACGTTGATTGTCCAGGTCACGCAGACTATGTAAAAAACATGATTACAGGTGCTGCACAGATGGATGGAGCCATCCTAGTTGTAAGTGCTGCTGATGGGCCAATGCCACAAACAAGAGAGCACATTCTTCTTGCAAGACAAGTTGGTGTTCCAAAGATTGTAGTATTTTTAAACAAAGCTGATCAAGTCGATGATCCTGAACTACAAGAATTAGTTGAAATGGAAATTAGAGAGCTTCTAAATGAATATGAATTTCCAGGTGATGACACACCAATTATAGTTGGATCTGCTCTAAAAGCACTTGAAGGTGACTCTTCAGACATAGGTGTTCCAGCAGTTCAAAAACTAGTTGAGGAACTTGATGTTTCAATTCCTGAACCAGCACGAGATACAGACAAGCCTTTCTTAATGCCTGTTGAAGATGTGTTTACAATTTCTGGAAGAGGAACAGTTGTTACAGGAAGAATAGAAACAGGAATTGTTAAAACCGGAGATCCACTTGAAATAGTTGGAATTAATGATACAACTGAAACTACATGTACCGGAGTTGAGATGTTTAGAAAATCTCTTGATGAAGGAAGAGCTGGTGAAAACTGTGGAGTTCTTCTAAGAGGTATAGATAGAGATGCTGTTGAGAGAGGGCAAGTATTATCTGCGCCTAAATCAATTACGCCTCACACAGAATTTGAAGCTGAAATCTATGTACTTTCAAAAGATGAGGGTGGAAGACACACTCCATTCTTCAAAGGTTATAGACCACAGTTTTATTTTAGAACTACTGATGTTACAGGTGCTTGTGAATTACCAGATGGTGTCGAGATGGTAATGCCAGGTGATAACGTCAAAATGACAGTAACACTGATTGCTCCAATTGCAATGGACGAAGGTCTTAAGTTTGCAATACGTGAAGGCGGGCGAACAGTTGGTGCTGGAGTTGTTGCGAAAATCATTAAGTAAGAGAATTTAAGCGATCGCCAAGACATGGATGTTTTGGCGCGCCTTATTAATGGGGAAAGTTAATAACGTTTTTAGGCCAGTAGCTCAATTGGTAGAGCACCGGTCTCCAAAACCGGGGGTTGGGGGTTCAATTCCCTCCTGGCCTGCCAATGAGGAGGAGTTTAGGAAGAATTATGAGTAAACAAGAGTCATTTAAATTCTTAGACAAAGCAAAATGGTTAATCTCATTGTCTTTCTTCGTAGTTGCCGTAGTTGGAAACAGCTATTACACAGAAGTTGCATTTCTTTACAGAGTTTTGGGTGTTGTTGGACTTATTGGTTTGGGAATATTTTTTATGGCGTTGACTGATTTTGGTAGGTCAGCGATAAAGCTAATGAGTGAATCAAGAACTGAGCTTAGAAGGGTTGTTTGGCCCACAAGGGTTGAAACTACTCAAACCTTTTTGATTGTTTTTGTTTCAATTCTGGTTCTTGCATTGCTTTTATGGGGCTTAGAGTCTCTATTAAGTTGGTTAACTAAATTAATTATAGGATAAAAAATGGAGTGGTTTGTTGTTCAAGCATATTCAGGATACGAGCAGAAAGTTAAAGCTGCAATGGAAGAAAGAATTATGTTAGCAAATCTAAAAGAAAAGTTTGGAGAGATACTTGTACCTACCGAACAAGTTGTAGAACTTAAAAGTGGTGAACAGAAAAAAACAGAAAGGAAATTTTTCCCTGGCTATATTCTCATTCAAATGGATCTCGACGATGATACCTGGCAGCTTGTTAAACAAACTCCTAGAGTTTCAGGGTTTGTTGGAGGAACAAGAGAAAAACCAAGTCCGATCTCCGCTGAAGAAGTTAATAGTATTATTAATAGGATCGAAGTTGGTGAGGAAGCACCAAGACCAAAAACTATGTTTGAGCCAGGTGAGGTTATAAGAGTTTGTGATGGACCATTCAATGATTTCAACGGCGTTGTAGAGGAAGTTGATTATGAAAGAAACTCAGTAAAAGTTTCTGTTCAAATTTTAGGAAGATCAACTTCTGTGCAATTAAATTTTATGCAAATAGAGAAAACTTAAATGGCTAAAAAGAAAAAAGTAGCAAGTTTATTAAAACTACAAATACCAGCGGGAGCTGCTAACCCAAGTCCTCCTGTGGGTCCTGCTTTAGGTCAAGCAGGTTTGAACATAATGGACTTTTGTAATGCTTTTAATGATAAAACAAAGGACTCAGAAAAAGGTGTTCCACTCCCAGTAGTAATTAGTGTTTATGAAGATAAATCATTTGATTTTATTGTAAAAACACCTCCAGCTGCAGTTCTGATAAGAAAAGCTCTAAATATTCCTAAAGGCAGCGGAGAGCCAAATAGGGAGAAAGTAGGAAAAATTTCTAGAAAACAACTTGAAGAGATTGCAAAAACAAAAGAACCTGATCTGAATGCTAATGACCTTGATAATGCTGTAAAAATAATAGCTGGAACTGCCAGAAGTATGGGAGTAGATGTAGAAATATAATTATGGTTACAAAAAAACAAAAAAATATTTTAGATACCGTTGAGAGTATGAAAGATTACTCATTATCTGATGCTGTAAAAATATTGCAGGAACACAAATCTCCAAAATTTGATGAATCTGTTGATGTTGCTATCAAGCTCGGCGTCGATGGTAATAAATCTGATCAAAATGTTCGAGGAGCAATAACACTGCCAAACTCTCTCGGCAAAGAGGTTGTTGTAGCTGTCTTTGCAGATGGAGATGCTGCAGATCAAGCAAAATCAGCTGGTGCAGATTTTATTGGCATGGATGACTTAAGTGAAAAGTTTACAAAAAATGAAGTAACAGTAGATGTTGTTATTTCAACACAGGCAGCTATGAAAGTTGTTGGAAAATTAGGACAGGTTCTTGGGCCTAAGGGTTTGATGCCGAACCCGAAAACAGGAACGGTAACAGACAATGTAGCTGACGCTGTCAAAAATGCTAAGTCAGGACAAGTTCGATTTAGAACGGATAAAAGTGGGATTGTTCACGGTTGCATAGGAAAGGTTTCATTTGATGATGACAAGGTAAACCAAAATCTGACCGCTCTTGTTGAAGAATTAAAAAGATTAAAACCAGCATCTGCTAAAGGTGTATATATAAAAGGTATTTCAATTAGTAGCACTATGGGGCCTGGATTGAAATTAAATATAGCGGAGCTGGCTTAAGTTTTTAGAGTTTTTTAAAACTCTAGATTGTTGCGTTTATTCGCAGCCGTCGAAGACCGTAGGTGCTTTTTAGCTTAATTTCCTACGCAGGTGGTGACTCAATTGCATTAGCAGTTTGTCGCCAAAATGACCGAAAGGTCTAATTAGGAGAATTGTATGGCTTTAGCCAAGAATGAAAAAGAAAGGATTGTTGAAGAAGTAAAAGCTGTTGTTGCAGATGCATCTACATTGGTGATATCTGATGCAAGAGGTTTAAAAGTTTCTGAGCTATCCGAAATAAGAAAGGAAGCAAACGAAAAAGGTGTGCATATTCAAGTGATTAAAAACTCACTTGCAAAGCTTGCATTTAAAGATACCGATTTTGGTTGCACTGAGGAAGCTCTAAAAGGGCCCTCTTTATTTGCTTTTTCTTTTGCCGAGCCTGGAGCTGCTGCAAAGTTACTCAAAACATATGCTAAAAATTTCGAGGCTCTCGAAATTAAAGCATTAGCTGTTGAGGGTCAACTGCTAGATGGAAGCCAAATCGATATGTTGGCAACACTTCCGTCAAGAGAGGAGGCCATAACTTTAATTGCATCAGTTCTTCAAGCACCTATGGGTAAGTTTGCAACTTTACTAAATGAAGTTCCAAGTAAACTTGCTAGGGTTCTTGCTGCAGTTCGTGACAATAAACAGGCTAGTGCCTAAATCGGAGAATTATTATGGCAACAATAAAATCTGAAGACATTCTAAAAGCGATTGAAGAAATGTCAGTTATGGAGTTAGTAGAACTTATTTCTGCTATTGAAGAAAAATTTGATGTTACTGCAGCTGCTGCAGTCGCTGCTGCACCTGTTGCAGCTGCTGGCGATGCTGCTGGTGGTGATGCCGCTGAGGAGAAAGACGAATTTGATGTTGTTCTTTCTGCTGCTGGTGACCAAAAAGTACAAGTTATTAAAGCTGTTAGAGCTATAACTGGTCTTGGTCTCAAAGAAGCTAAAGACTTAGTTGATGGCGCTCCAAATACTCTTAAAGAGGGTGTTAAAAAAGAAGAAGCTGAAGAAATGCTTAAGCAGCTTTCTGAAGCTGGAGCCACAGCAGAACTCAAATAATTTTTACTAATACTTAAAGGGCAACATTTATGTCATATAGCTACACTGAAAAAAAGAGAATAAGAAAAAACTTTGGAAGATTCCCAAAAGTAATGGATCTACCAACGCTTACAGAAACACAGCTAAATTCATATGCTGAGTTTCTTCAAGCAAACGTCGATCCCGATAAGAGGGAAAATAAAGGTCTTGAAGAAGTCTTTCAATCTCTTTTCCCTATAACAAGTGTATCTGGCAATGCTGCCCTTGAGTACGTTTCATATGAGCTTGGAAAAAACAGCTTTGACGTCCAAGAATGCCTCATTCAAGGATTAAGCTATTCAGCTCCTTTAAGAATTAAAGTAAGGCTTGTTATATACGATAAAGAATCTAATTTTGAAGAAGTTAAAGATGTAAAAGAAGGTGAAGTTTTCATGGGTGAAGTTCCTCTCATGACATCAACTGGGTCATTTATAATTAACGGTACAGAAAGGGTTGTTGTTTCTCAGCTTCATAGATCTCCTGGAGTTTTCTTTGACCATGACAAAGGCAAAACTCACAGTTCAGGAAAAGTTTTATATTCGGCAAGAATTATCCCATATAGAGGATCATGGCTAGATTTTGAGTTTGATCCAAAAGATAGCCTTTTCTGCAGAATAGACAGAAAAAGAAAGATACCGGCAACTATCCTATTGAAAGCATTAGAAATGACGACTGAAGAGATTCTCCAGTCATTTTTTGAAACAGAAACTTATACACTTGATAAATCCAGAGTCAAAACTGAATTAAAGCCTGAAAGATTGAGAGGCGAGGTTCTCAGTGAAGACATTAAAGTTAAAAATAAAGTTATTGTTGAAGCAGGCAAAAGAGTTACTGCAAGGCATGTAAAATTATTAAGAGATTCAGGCGAGAAAGAAATTTCTTTCTCAAATGAATACCTTCTTGGTAAAGTAACTTCAAAAGATATTTTTGACGAAGAAACTGGTGAGGTAACTCTTTCTTGTAACAGTGAAATCGATGAAGCTGTTTTATCACTTTTAACTGAAAAAAATATAACAACAATTGATACCCTCTACATTAATGAGCTTGAAAAAGGCCCATATATTGCAAATACATTAAGAACTGATCCAACTTCTAATAGATTAGAAGCACTTGTTGAAATATACAGAATGATGAGACCTGGCGAACCTCCAACAAAAGATTCTGCAGAAACCTTATTTAGGAACTTATTCTTCAATCCTGAAAGATATGATTTATCTGAAGTCGGAAGAATGAAATTTAATAGAAGACTCAAAATAGAAGAAGAAAGAGAGAATCCTAATGTACTTGATCTACAGGACATTATCGCTGTTATGAAAGGTATATTAGATATTAGAGACGGTCATGATTTTGTTGATGATATTGACCATCTTGGAAATAGAAGAGTTAGATCTGTTGGAGAGATGACAGCTAATCAATTTAGAGTTGGTTTAATTAGAGTTGAGAGAGCTGTAAGAGAAAGATTAAGCATGGCGGAAGCAGATGAGCTTGGCCCACAAGATCTTATTAATGCCAAACCGGTTACTGCGGCAATAAAAGAATTTTTTGGCTCAAGTCAGTTGTCACAGTTTATGGATCAAAATAATCCATTGTCTGAAATAACACATAAGAGAAGAGTTTCTGCATTAGGTCCTGGAGGGCTGACAAGAGAAAGAGCAGGTTTTGAAGTTAGAGACGTTCATCCAACCCATTATGGAAGAGTTTGTCCCATCGAAACACCAGAGGGACCAAATATTGGTCTTATTAATTCCTTTGCTTCATATGCTAGAACTAATTCATACGGATTTATAGAAACTCCCTATAGAAAGGTTGTGAAGGGAACAGTTACTGATGAGATTGTTTATTTGTCTGCCATTGATGAAGGGGAGCATATTATCGCTCAGGCCAATGCAACATTAGATAAAAAGAATAGATTTGTAGATGATCTAGTTCCTGTTAGGCATGCTAACGAGTTTGAATTGATGTCATCAGATATGGTTGATTTAATGGATGTTTCGCCTCAGCAAGTAGTTTCTGTGGCAGCTTCATTAATTCCATTTTTGGAGCATGACGATGCAAACAGAGCTTTAATGGGTTCAAATATGCAACGTCAAGCGGTTCCAGTCTTAAGACCAGAAAAACCTCTTGTTGGAACAGGGCTTGAAACAGTTGTTGCTAGAGACTCTGGAGTTTGTGTTGTTGCTAAAAATAAAGGTGTCGTTGAAAGTGTCGATGCTGGAAGAATCGTTGTAAGAGTAACAGATGCAAAAAATAAAACTGCAGAAGTTGACATCTACAACCTCGTTAAATATACAAGATCAAATCAAAATACTTGTATCAATCAAAGACCACTTGTAAAGGTTGGAGATAAAGTTGTTGAAGGTGATATTCTTGCTGATGGACCATCTGTTGATAATGGAGAGTTGGCATTAGGACAAAACATTAGAATTGCCTTTATGCCATGGAATGGTTATAACTTTGAGGACTCAATTCTTATTTCTGAAAAGGTAGCAAGAGAGGATAGGTTCACGTCAATCCATATTCAAGAACTAACTTGTGTTGCTAGAGATACAAAACTTGGTTCTGAAGAAATTACGGCTGACATTCCTAATGTTGGAGAAGGATCATTATCAAAACTTGATGAGTGTGGAATAGTCTATAAAGGTGCAGAAGTTAACCCCGGAGATATCCTTGTTGGTAAGATTACTCCAAAAGGAGAAAATCAATTATCTCCTGAAGAAAAGCTTCTAAGAGCAATATTTGGAGAAAAAGCGTCTGATGTTAAAGATACATCTTTAAGGGTTCCAACAAGCACAAAGGGAACTGTTATCGGAGTAGAAGTCTTTACAAGAGATGGACTAGAAAAAGATGATAGAACCGTCTCCATCGAAGAAGAGCATTTAGCACAAGCAAAAAAAGATGCTGATGACGAAACTAGGATTGTTCAGGAAGCAACAAAAATTAAAGTTTCTGGATTCCTTAATGGTGAAACAGTCACTAAGGCTCCTGGCCTTAAAAGAGGATCTAAAATTTCCTCAGATGATCTTAAAGAAATGTCATTAAATGATATTTTTTCAATAAGAACAAAAAAAGCAGATGTAAATACAAGGTTAGAGGAATCAGAGCAGGCTCTAAAAAAGGTTCTTAGTGAAATTAAAGAAAGGTTTAATGAAAAAAAATCAAAGATTGTAAGAGGTCATGATCTTGCTCCAGGCGTTATCAAGATAGTTAAAGTATTTTTAGCTATTAAAAGAAGAATACAGCCAGGAGACAAAATGGCAGGGAGACATGGAAACAAAGGTGTCATTTCAGAAATAATGCCAATTGAGGATATGCCTTATGATGAGGATGGTAACCCAGTAGATATTGTCTTAAATCCATTAGGAGTTCCATCAAGGATGAATGTGGGACAGATTCTTGAAACGCACATGGGATGTGCGGCAAAGGGTGTCGGCAAAATTATTGATGACATGATAAAAAGCAAGGAATCAAATGCTGATATAAGAAAATATCTCGAAAAGCTCTATAACAAGGATGCAGCAAATCTGGAAGATCTAGCATCTCTTACTAATGGAGATATTGATCAGCTAGCACATAATCTTAGAGCTGGTGTCCCAATTGCTTCACCAGTTTTCGATGGTGCTGCAGAGTCAGAAGTTAAAAATATGTTGAAACTTGCTGGACTTCCTTCTTCTGGTCAATTTACCCTGTTTGATGGAAGAACTGGTAGAAAGTTCGATCGCCCAATCACTGTTGGCTACATGTATATGATTAAGCTTAATCACTTAGTCGACGATAAAATGCATGCTAGATCCACCGGTTCATATTCTCTAGTTACTCAACAACCACTTGGCGGTAAGGCTCAATTTGGTGGTCAAAGATTTGGAGAAATGGAAGTATGGGCACTAGAAGCTTATGGCGCAGCTTATACTCTTCAAGAAATGTTGACTGTAAAATCTGATGACGTTTCTGGCAGAACAAAGATGTATAAAAACATTGTTGATGGATCGCTTCAGATGGATGCAAATATCCCAGAATCATTCAATGTTCTAACTAAAGAGATCAGATCACTGGGCATAAATATTGATTTAGATACGGAAGAATAGGAGAAATATTTTGAAAGAATTACTTAATTTATTGCAATCAAACCAAGACGATTTTTCATCTATTTCTGCTGGTTTAGCATCTCCACAGATGGTTAGGTCTTGGTCTTTTGGTGAAGTCAAAAAACCTGAAACAATTAACTATAGAACTTTTAAACCTGAAAGGGACGGTCTCTTTTGTGCAAAAATCTTTGGTCCAATTAAGGACTATGAATGTGTTTGCGGAAAATATAAAAGAATGAAACATAGAGGAGTTGTATGTGAAAAGTGTGGAGTTGAAGTTACTCTTGCTAAAGTAAGAAGAGACAGAATGGGGCACATTGAGCTGGCAGCTCCTGTTGCTCATATATGGTTCCTAAAATCACTTCCATCAAGAATTGGTCTTCTCTTGGATGTAACTTTAAGAGAAATTGAAAGGGTTTTATATTTTGAAAGCTTTATCGTGACTGATCCAGGAATGACTGACTTAGAAACTGGAGACATCCTAACAGAAGAAGAATATATTGAAGCTTATGATCAATATGGTGATGAGTTCAAAGCTGGAATGGGTGCAGAGGCTGTTAAATTACTCCTAGAAGAGCTTGATATAGATGATGAGATTAGAATACTAAGAGAAGAGATTCCTCAAACAAACTCTGAAACAAAACTTAAAAAGATCTCTAAAAGATTAAAGTTACTCGAGGCATTTAAAGCTTCTGGGAATAAACCAGAGTGGATGATAATGGATGTTCTCCCAGTACTTCCCCCAGATCTTAGGCCATTAGTACCTCTAGAGGGCGGAAGATTTGCTACTTCAGATTTAAATGATTTATACCGAAGAGTAATTAATAGAAACAATCGATTAAAAAGACTTCTGGAGCTAAATGCACCCGATATTATTGTAAGAAATGAAAAGAGAATGTTACAAGAATCGGTTGACGCGCTTCTTGATAATGGCAGAAGAGGTAGGGTAATAACTGGAACTAACAAGAGACCTCTTAAATCGCTTGCTGATATGATCAAAGGTAAAGGTGGAAGATTTAGGCAGAACCTCCTTGGTAAACGAGTTGATTACTCAGGAAGATCCGTAATTGTATCTGGACCAAACCTAAAACTTCATCAATGCGGACTTCCAAAAAAAATGGCATTAGAGCTTTTCAAGCCATTTGTATATGGAAGACTTGAACACAAGGAGCTTGCTACAACAATTAAAGCTGCAAAAAGACTTGTTGAAAGGGAAACACCAGAAGTTTGGGAAGCTTTAGAGGAAGTTATTAGAGAACACCCAGTTTTATTAAATAGGGCTCCAACATTGCATCGTCTTGGTATCCAAGCATTTGAACCTCTATTAATTGAGGGTAAGGCAATACAGCTACATCCTTTGGTATGTGTCGCATATAATGCCGACTTTGATGGGGACCAAATGGCTGTTCACGTTCCATTAACGGTTGAAGCTCAGCTTGAAGCGAGAGCGCTAATGATGTCAACCAACAACATTCTTTCACCTGCTGATGGAGCCCCAATTATTAATCCTACACAGGATGTAGTTCTTGGCCTTTATTACATGACTAGAGAAAAAGTAAATTCTCATGGAGAAGGAAGAGTTTTCTCTAATCCGGATGAAGTGCAAAGAGCCTTTGAATCAGAGCAGATAGATTTACATGCAAAGATTAAAGTCAGAATAGAAAATGCTGAAAAAGGAGTCTTCATTGAGGATACTACTGTTGGAAGAACTCTTATATGGAGAATTACACCAATCGAGGTTGGATTCGACAATGTGAATAAAACTTTAGATAAAAAAGCTGTCTCTTCACTAATTGATCTTTCTTATAGAAAGGCTGGCTTAAAGAAAACAGTAATTTTTGCTGACCAATTAATGTACTTAGGTTTTGATTTCTCTACTAGATCAGGCTCATCGATTGGTGTAGATGATTTTGTAATTCCAGAAGAGAAATACGAAATCGTAGATAAAGCAGAAGACGAAGTTAAAGAAATAGAAAATCAATTTTCATCTGGCTTAGTTACTAGAGGAGAAAGATACAATAAAGTAGTCGACATTTGGTCTAGAGCTAATGAGCGTGTTGCAAAAGCAATGATGGAAAAAATTAGTAAAGACAGTGTTGAGGATTCTGATGGAAATGAAGTAGAGCAAGCATCTTTTAATTCAGTTTACATTTATGCTGATTCAGGTGCTAGAGGATCGCCAGCTCAAATTAGACAGTTATCTGGTATGAGAGGATTGATGTCTAAACCTGATGGTTCAATTATAGAAACTCCCATAACTGCAAACTTTAGAGAGGGTTTATCTGTTCTCCAGTACTTCATATCAACTCATGGAGCTAGAAAAGGATTAGCAGATACCGCACTAAAAACTGCTAACTCAGGGTATTTAACAAGAAGACTATGTGATGTATCCATGGATTCAGTTATTACTGAAGAAGATTGTGGAACAGAAGATTCAATAGAAATGAATGCAATTATTGATGGTGGAGAGATTATTCAAGATCTAACTGACAGAATACTTGGAAGAGTTATCGCTGAACCAATTCTTGATGGCGACGAGAATGAGCTTTTCTCAAAAGACACTCTAATTGATGAAGATGCACTTCTAAAAATTGAGCCCCTCAACTTATCAACTTTAAAAGTTAGATCACCTATGACATGTGAATCAAGTTTTGGAGTGTGTTCTAAATGTTATGGTAGAGATTTGGCCAGAGGCCATCTTGTCCACAGGGGCGAGGCGGTTGGTGTAGTTGCTGCCCAGTCAATTGGTGAGCCTGGAACACAGCTTACAATGAGAACCTTCCATATTGGAGGCGCAGCTTCAAGCTCTTCTGAGGATGATTCAATTATTAGCAGGAATGATGGTTCTGCAATCTTCTCTGATGATATAAAGAGCGTTAAAAATAAAGATAAACTTGAAGTTGTAATTTCAAGAAATTCAACCTTGTCTATTTCTGATAATCAAGGAAAGATTGTTGAGCAATATAAGATACCTTATGGTTCCACTTTGCTTGTTGCTAATAATGCAAAAGTAGAGCTTGGACAAAAAATTGCTACATGGGATCCATATACCCGTCCAATAATTTCAGAGGCAGCTGGTAAAGTAAAGTTTGCTGATATTGAAGAGGGTGTATCTGTCAGAGCTTCAACTGATGAGCTGACTGGATTAAGCAGTATTGAGGTTATAGATGGTTCTGAAAGACCTTCAGCTGGAAAAGATTTAGTGCCTTCTGTTAGTTTGACAGATGGAAGAGGTAAACAACTAACGCATCCAGAGAATAACCAACCCCTAACATATGCTTTACCAGCATCAGCACTATTAAATCTCGAAGATGGTCAGAAAATAACTGCTGGTGAGGTAATTGCAAGGATACCTCTCGAAGGATCTAAGACAAAAGATATTACAGGTGGATTACCTAGAGTTGCAGATCTATTTGAAGCCAGAACACCTAAAGATGCTGCTGTATTAGCAGAAGAATCCGGAATGGTTTCGTTTGGTAAAGAAACAAAAGGAAAAGTAAGGCTTGTAATTACACCTGATGGAGCATCTAAAAAATCTCAAAATGTTGAGATGCTAATTCCAAAACATAGAACACTATCTGTTTTTGAAGGTGAGAGAGTAGAAAAGGGTGATATCGTTAGTGACGGGCCTTATAGTCCTCATGATATTCTCAGATTAAAGGGCATACCATCTTTAACTAATTTCATTGTTAATGAAATTCAGCAAGTATACAGATTGCAGGGAGTTTCTATAAACGACAAACACATTGAAACTATTCTCAGACAAATGCTTAGAAAAGCTCTTATTGTCGATGGTGGAGATACTAAGTTTATTCAAGGTGATCAGGTAGAGTACGCAGATTTAGTTGAAGCAAATAAAATTGCTGAAGCTAATGATCAGGAACCAGCAACATTCGAAAGAGTGTTATTAGGTATTACAAAAGCTTCCCTTGCCACAAATTCCTTTATATCAGCAGCATCTTTCCAAGAAACAACTAGAGTTCTTACTGAGGCAGCTGTTACTGGGAAAAAAGATGGTCTCAGAGGCTTAAAAGAAAACGTTGTAGTTGGAAGACTTATTCCCGCAGGAACTGGTATGGATTTCCATGATAAGTTAAAAACTAAATCCTCTGATTCAGATGAATATTCTCTGTCTTCAGAAGATCTTGAGGCTGCATTAAGACAAGAGATTCAAGATACCAATACTGATACTGAAGAGCAATCCGAAACAGAATCTGAAAAACCAGTTGACGATAACGAATGAGCTATATAGAATCACGGCTTTTAGATAATTAATATGGCAACTGTAAACCAATTAGTAAGGAAATCACGAAAACCTAAAACTAGGAAGACTGACGTTCCTGCATTAAAAGGATGTCCTCAAAGAAGAGGAGTGTGTACAAGGGTTTACACAACTACGCCAAAAAAGCCTAATTCAGCTCTCAGAAAAGTTTGTAGAGTTAGATTGACAAGTGGTTTTGAAGTTACTTCTTATATTGGTGGTGAAGGTCATAACCTTCAGGAACACTCTCTTGTGCTAATTAGAGGCGGAAGAGTAAAAGATCTACCGGGCGTTAGATACCATACTGTTAGAGGAACACTTGATACCTCTGGAGTCGCTAATAGAAAACAACGCAGATCCAAATACGGTGCTAAGAAAGGTAAATAATAATGCCAAGAAGAAGAAGTCCTGAAAAAAGAAAAGTACTGCCAGATCCTAAGTATAAAGATATTATCGTTGCTAAATTCATGAATAATCTTATGAAAGATGGAAAAAAGTCCATTGCAGAAAAGATTGTCTATGGTGCTTTCGATAAAATTACATCGCAATCAAAAGAAGAACCACTCGATGTTTTTATGAAAGCTCTTTCTGAGGTTGGACCTGTTGTAGAAGTTAAATCTAGAAGAGTCGGCGGTGCTACATATCAAGTTCCAATTGAAGTAAGACCCTCAAGAAAACAAGCATTGGCCATGAGATGGATTGTTGAAGCTGCTAGAAAAAGATCAGAGAAATCTATGTCTCTAAGGCTTGCTGGAGAGCTTCAAGATGCATCACAAGGAAAAGGTGCAGCCGTAAAGAAAAGAGAGGATGTTCATAAAATGGCAGAAGCTAACAAAGCGTTTTCACACTTTAGGTTTTAAAAATGGCTAGAGAAACTGAATTAAGTAAATACAGAAATATTGGTATATGTGCTCACGTTGATGCTGGTAAAACCACAACAACTGAAAGAGTTCTTTTTTATACAGGTCTTTCCCATAAGATTGGTGAAGTGCATGATGGCGCAGCCACTATGGATTGGATGGAGCAAGAACAAGAGAGGGGCATAACAATTACTTCAGCAGCTACAACCTGTTTTTGGAGTGGCATGGAGCAACAGTTCCCAAAACATAGAATTAATATTATTGATACTCCTGGACACGTTGATTTTACTATTGAAGTTGAAAGGTCACTAAGAGTGCTGGACGGTGCCGTTGTTGTTTTTTGTGGAACGTCTGGTGTTGAACCACAATCTGAAACTGTTTGGCGTCAATGTAATAGATATGAGGTGCCAAGAATTGTTTTTGTGAACAAAATGGATAGAGCTGGTGCTGACTTTGAAAGAGTAGTCGATCAGGTTAGAGATAGACTTGGATCAACAGTTGTTCCAATTCAATTAAATATAGGCACAGAAGAAGATTTTAAAGGCGTAGTAGATTTAATTAGGATGAAGGCTATTTATTGGAATGAAGACGACCAAGGTCTTACATTTGATCTTGCAGAAATTCCAGAGGACCTAAAAGCTAGATGTGATGAGCTAAGAGAGCAGATGTTAGAGACAGCTGCTGAGGCAAATGAAGAGCTGATGGAAGCTTATCTTGAAAGTGGGGAGCTTACCGAAGATCAGGTAAGGGAAGGACTGAGACTAAGAACACTCAATAATGAAATAGTTCTTGCTATGTGTGGTTCTGCATTTAAAAATAAAGGAGTTCAAGCTGTTCTTGATGCAGTCATTGAATTTTTACCTGCTCCAAATGAAGTTGCAGCCATTCAAGGTGTTCTACCTGGTGAGGACGAGAAAACTGATTCAAGATCATCTTCTGATGAGGAGCCATTCTCAGCATTAGCTTTCAAAATAGCTACAGATCCTTTTGTTGGAACATTAACATTTATAAGAGTTTATTCTGGAGTTTTGTCTGTTGGCGATGGAGTGGTTAATTCAACACGAAGTAAAAAAGAGCGAGTTGGAAGAATGGTACAAATGCACTCAAATAGTAGAAATGAAATAAAAGAAATTCGCGCTGGAGATATAGCAGCTTGTATTGGTTTAAAAGATATTACGACTGGTGATACTTTATGCGACACTAAAGATCAAATTATTCTTGAAAAAATGGACTTCCCAGAACCAGTTATTTCTGTTGCTGTGGAACCAAAATCCAAGCCAGATCAAGAAAAAATGTCATTGGCTCTCCAAAAATTAGCTAAAGAAGATCCTTCTTTTAGAGTACATACTGACGAAGAGTCTGGACAAACAATTATTTCTGGAATGGGAGAACTACATTTAGATGTTCTGGTTGACAGAATGAAAAGAGAATTTTCTGTTGAAGCCAATATAGGTAAACCACAAGTTGCCTATAGAGAAACTATTAAAGAAACAGTAGATGTTGAAGGTAAATTTGTTCGACAAAGCGGTGGTAAAGGTCAATATGGTCATGTCTGGCTTAAACTAGAGCCATTGGGTCTTGATGATGATTATGAATTTGTAGATGAAATTGTTGGTGGAGTAGTTCCAAAAGAGTATATTCCCGCTGTTGATAAGGGTATACAGGAGCAGATGCAAAATGGAGTAGTTGCTGGTTATCCTTTACTGGCCTTAAAAGCTACATTATATGATGGCTCCTATCATGATGTTGACTCTAGTGAAATGGCTTTTAAAATTGCTGGCTCAATGGCCCTTAAAGAGGGTGCACTCAAGGCAAAACCAGTTATTCTTGAACCGATAATGAAAGTCGAAGTGGTTACTCCTGAAGAGCATATGGGAGATGTTGTTGGCGATTTAAATAGAAGAAGGGGAATAATTTTAGGCATGGATGAGATACCTTCTGGCAAAACTGTCCAATCAGAGGTTCCCTTATCTGAGATGTTTGGCTATGCAACAGATTTAAGGTCTCAAACACAAGGAAGAGCAAGTTTTTCAATGGAATTTCTCAAATATGCAGATGTTCCTTCAAGCATTGCTGAAGAGCTAAAAACGGCCTAATTTTTTAATTTCAATAAATATTGATTTTTTGTTGACATATTAGGCTCTAGAGACCTAAAATACGCCACATTTTGCGTTTTGTAATATGTTTTTAATAGAGGAATTTTAGTTTAAAAAATGGAAAATCAGGCTATAAGAATAAGACTAAAGGCTTTTGACTATAGACTTATTGATGCCTCTACCAAACAGATTGTTGAAACGGCAAAAAAGACAGGCGCAGTGGTAAAAGGTCCGATTCCACTGCCTGTTAAAAAAGAGAGGACCACAATATTGATATCTCCGCACAAAGATAAAGATGCAAGAGATCAATATGAAATAAGAACTTATAAAAGGCTCTTAGATATCATTAAGCCAACGGATAAGACTGTTGATGCATTAATGAAACTTGACCTATCTGCAGGTGTTGATGTGCAGATAAGCATTAGCTAAGAGTAAACGCGTAAGCGGCCATAGAGGGTTTAAAGCCCCGTAATAAGGAGAAAGAAATTGAGTTTAGGCTTAATTGGAAAAAAATCAGGAATGTCTAGAGTCTTCCAAGAAGATGGTGACTCAATTCCAGTATCTATTGTTTCCGTATTTGGCAATTATGTTGCCGGCATAAAAACAAAAGAAACCGATGGCTACGATGCTGTTTTGGTCTCTAAAACAGAAAATAAAAAGAATATTTCTAAATCTCAGAAGGAATTCTTTGCAAAAGTTAATGTTGCTCCAGGTTCATTAAATGAGTTTAAGTTAGATACTGATTCAGATCGCAAAGTTGGCGATCATCTAACAGCTGACCTTTTTGAAATAGGGCAGCATGTGGATGTTACCGGAACTTCAAAGGGTAAGGGTTATGCAGGAGTTATCAAAAGACATAATTTCAAGATGCAAGATGCAACTCATGGAAATTCCCTATCGCATAGGGCTCATGGATCAATTGGACAGTGCCAAACTCCAGGAAGAGTTTGGAAAGGAAAGAAAATGTCTGGTCACATGGGAAGCGAAAGAAAAACAGTTCAAAATTTAGAAATAATCAACGTAGATGTTGAAAACAATCTACTTTTCATTAAAGGGGCTATTCCAGGATTCAATGGCTCAAAAGTAACAATCAAACCGTCTATTAAAAAATGAAGTTAAGCGTTCTAACTACATCCAAAAGCAAGAAAGAAGATATCGTTCTTTCTGATGCTTTTGTAAAAGACTATAACGAGTCGTTGGTTCATCAAGCTGTAGTAACTTATCTTGCAGGTATGAGACAGGGATCTCACAAACAAAAGAATAGATCAGATGTTAGAGGTGGTGGTAAGAAGCCATATAGACAAAAAGGGACTGGTAGAGCGAGAGCTGGAACTATTAGAAGTCCTCTTTGGAGGGGCGGTGGAGTTACATTTGCCTCTAGGCCAAGAGATTATTCAAAAAAAATAAACAAAAAAATGTACAAAGCTGCATTAAGATCAATTTTTTCAGAGCTATTAAGACAAGAAAAACTTATAGCAATTGAACATCCTAAAATAAAAAATCCAAAGACCAAGGAAATGGTTAGCTTTCTTTCGAAGCTTTCACTAAAAAACGTTTTGATCATTACAGATGAAGTTGATAAAAATCTTCACTTGGCATCAAGGAACATACCAAATGTGAATGTTGTTACAACTGCTGAAATTAACCCTGTAATGTTATTGAAGCCACATAAAATTGCTATTACGCCTGAGGCTTTTAAAAAGATTGAGGAGCTTATCTAATGGATATGAAATTATATAAAGTTCTAAAAGCACCTCATATTACTGAGCAATCTTCTCAACTAAGCCAAGACTTGAAACAAATTGTTTTTAAAGTTGATAAAGGCGCTAATAAAAAGGAAATTAAGAAAGCTGTCGAAAATCTATTTAATGTAACAGTTGTTAAGGTAACAACATCGGTTGTAAAAGGTAAAACCAAGAGAAATAGATTTGGCGTTTATAAAAGGTCTGATTATAAAAAAGCTTTTGTATCTCTAAGCCCTGATTCTGATATTCAATTTGAGGGAGTGAACTAAAATGCCAGTTCAAAAAGCAAAACCAACTAGTCCAGGAAGAAGATTCGTTATATCTCTTAAGAAGAATAACTTACATAGAGGTAAGCCTTTCAAAGGCCTCATTGAGCCAAAATCTAAAAAAGGTGGAAGGAATAATAATGGAAGAATAACAGTTAGACACCAAGGTGGAGGTCATAAGCGTCACTACAGAGTTATAGACTTTAAAAGGAATAAACTCGATATACCGGCTATTGTAGAAAGAATTGAATATGATCCAAATAGATCAGCAAATATAGCTCTTCTTAAGTATGCAGATGGTGAAAGAAGATACATTATTTGTCCTAGCAAGATGAAAATAGGAGCTGAAGTTATTTCGTCAGATAGCGCTGATATTAAAGATGGAAATTCACTTAAACTGAAAGATATACCACTTGGTACAAATATCCATTGTGTTGAAATGAAGCCTGGTAAAGGTGGACAGATTGCAAGAAGTGCAGGAACTTCTGCAAGACTTGTAGCAAAAGAAGGCATTTACTCAACACTAAGACTGCAATCTGGAGAAATGAGGAAAGTTCTTTCAGAATGCAGAGCAACTCTTGGAACAGTATCAAACCAAGAGAACAACCTTAAATCTATAGGAAAAGCAGGAGCTAATCGATGGAGAGGCAAGCGACCAACTGTTCGAGGAGTTGCAATGAATCCTATCGATCATCCGCATGGAGGAGGAGAAGGAAGAACCTCAGGTGGTAGACATCCATCTACTCCTTGGGGAGTACCTACTAAAGGTTATAAAACAAGAAAAAATACTAGGTCAGACAATTTGATTATTAGAAGAAGAGGTAAGAGGAACTAAACATGCCAAGATCACTTAAAAAGGGACCATTTATTGATTTATCACTGCAGAAGAAAGTTGATGCTGCAATTGCAAATAACGATAAAAAACCTATTAAAACTTGGTCAAGGAGATCAATGATATCACCAACAATGGTGGGCCTAACAATTGCCGTTCATAACGGAAGGCAGCATGTTCCGGTATACATCAATGAAGATATGGTTGGTCATAAGCTTGGTGAATTTGCTTTAACTAGAACATTCAAAATGCACTCAGGGGACAGAAAGGCGAAATAATGGAAACTCGAGCATATTTAAAAGGAACAAGATTATCACCACAAAAGGCTGGCCTTGTTGCTGATGTTATTAGAGGCAAAAGCATTCAGGATGCTATGGATTTCTTATCATTCAGCAAAAAGAAAGGATCGGAAGTAATAAAAAAACTTCTTGAGTCAGCTATAGCAAATGCTGAGCACAATGAAAATGCAGATATCGACAAACTTTTTGTTAAATCAGTGATAGTTAATCAAGGTTTGAGATTAAAGAGAATGAAACCAAGAGCAAGAGGAAGGGCTGATAGGATTATCAAACCAACTTGCCACATTGAAATTATTTTAGCGGACGGAGAAGGTTAATGGGTCAGAAAGTACATCCAACAGGAATGAGACTTGGAATCATCAAAAAGCATAATGCTAACTGGTATGCTAAAGGAAAAGATTATCCAAGATTCTTAAACGAAGATCTTAAGGTGCGAGAGCATATTGGAACTAAGCTTAAATTCTCATCGATAAGTAAAGTTGAACTTGATAGGTCTGCTCAGGCCTATGTTGTAAATATTCATTCATCAAGACCGGGGATCATTATTGGTAAAAAGGGTGAGGAAATAGAAAATCTAAAGAAAGAGATTAAGAAAATAGTTAACTTACCAACTCAGGTAAATATTAAAGAAGTAAGAAAGCCTGACTTGGATGCGACTATACTTGCCGAATCAGTTGCTCAACAACTTGAAAGAAGAGTTCAGTTTAGAAGAGCTATGAAAAGAGCTGTTCAAAGTGCTCTTAGACAAAGCGCTAAAGGAGTGAGGGTAGAAATATCTGGAAGACTTAATGGTGCAGAAATAGCCAGAACCGAGTGGTACAGAGAGGGAAGAGTCCCGCTTCATACTTTGAGAGCTGATGTTGATTATGGAACAGCTGAAGCCTTGACTACATATGGGATTATTGGAATTAAGGTTTGGGTCTACAAGGGTGAAATTATTGGTGATCCAATCAAAGAGGGAGTTAATAGTTAAATATTATGTTACAGCCTAAACAAACAAAATATAGAAAAATGCACAAGGGCAGGAATAGAGGTCTTGCACAGAATGGAAATACCATTGCATTTGGAAGATACGGATTAGTTGCACAAACTCGTGGAAGAATTACATCTCGTCAAATTGAGTCAGCAAGAAGAGCAATGACTCGATACATCAAAAGAGGCGGGAACATTTGGATCCGAATATTTCCAGATAAACCTATAACGAAGAAACCACTTGAAACAAGAATGGGAAAAGGTAAAGGAAATGTCGAATATTGGGTAGCACTTGTTCAACCAGGCAAAGTTTTATATGAAATGTCAGGTGTTACAGAGGAGGTTGCGAGGGAAGCATTTAGACTTGCTAGCGCAAAACTTCCTGTAAAGACAGTATTTAAGGAAAAAGAGAATTAAAAATGGCTAACAAAGAATTAGATAAGCTAAGAGATATGTCGGTTTCTGATTTAAATAAGAATTTAGAAGCGCTATACAAAGAACAGTTTGAGGATAATCTCAAACTTAAAACCGGCCAGCTTAACGAAACTCACAAAATTAAACTTAATCGAAAACAAGTTGCAAGAATTAAAACGGTTATATCTGAGAAACATAATGCAGGTGACGAAAATGGAAAATAAGAATCCAAGAATATTATCAGGGATTGTAGTTAGTAATAAGGCTGACAAGACTATTACCGTTAAAGTTGAAAGAAAGGTTAAACATCCTCTCTATGGAAAAATAATGAGAAGATCAACAAAAGTTCATGCACATGATGAAAATAATGTCGCAAATATTGGAGATTTTGTCTCAGTGAGGGAGTGCAAACCATTCTCAAAGACTAAGACTTGGATCTTGGATGAATCAAATCAAGTCGGAGGAGATTCATAATGATACAAATGCAATCAATACTTAATATTGCTGACAATAGCGGTGCAAGATCGGTTATGTGTATAAAGGTTCTTGGCGGATCCAAGAGACGTTATGCAAATGTTGGAGATATTATTAAAGTTGCTGTAAGAGAAGCTATACCAACAGGTAAAGTCAAAAAAGGACAGGTTGTTAATGCTTTGGTAGTTAGAACTAAGAAAGGAGTAAGAAGAAGGGATGGATCATTAATAAAGTTTGATGAAAATGCAGCTGTTCTTCTAAATCAACAAAATGCACCAATTGGAACAAGAGTTTTTGGGCCTGTAACAAGAGAATTAAGATCAGGAAATTTTATGAAAATCTTATCACTCGCACCGGAGGTTCTCTAAATGAAGAACAACTTTAGAACAAGGCTCAAAACTGGTGATGAGGTTGTGGTAATTGCTGGTAGAGACGTCGGCAAGACTGGAACGATTACAAGCATAAAGAAAAATAAGGCTTTTGTATCAGGTATCAATATAGTAAAAAAGCATACCAAGCCAAATCCTCAGTTAGGAATTACAGGTGGAATAGTGGAGCAGGAATCACCAATAGATTTATCAAATATTCAGATATGGGACTCTAAAATTAAAAAAGGCTCAAGAATTTCAATGAAAACAGATGAAAAAACTGGAAAAAAGGAAAGACATAATAAAAAAACAGGAAAAGTAATTTAAAAAATGGCTAATTTGCAACAAAAATATAAAGATGAAATAGTCCCTGTCCTGAAGGAAAGATTAGGACAGAGCAATGTTATGGCTTTGCCAAAGCTTACAAAAATTGTCATTAATATGGGTGTTGGGCAAGCAGTAAACGATAAAAAGCATTTAACAAATGCTGTTGATGACCTCCAATCAATTTCAGGGCAAAAACCATTAGTAACGAATGCAAGAAAATCAGTTGCAAGCTTTAAAATTAGGGAAGGTTGGCCCATGGGATGCAAAGTCACACTTCGAGGTAAGAGAATGTATGACTTCGTGGAAAGACTGATTAATGTTGCAATTCCACGTGAAAGGGATTTTAGAGGATTAAACCCTAAATCATTTGATAGACAGGGTAACTATAGTTTTGGTATCAAGGAACAAATAATATTTCCTGAGATTAACTATGACAATATTGACCAAATTAGAGGTATGGATATATGTATTAATACATCAGCAAACAACCCTGCTGATGCAAAAGTTTTATTGGAAGAATTAAACTTCCCATTTAAAAAGTAGGAATTATGACTAGAAAATCACTAATAGCTAGAGAAAAGAAAAGAATGAAAACAGTTGCAAAATATGCAACCAAAAGGGCTGAGCTCAAAAAAACTTTTTTAGATATGAGCAAGACTGATGAAGAAAGATTTGAAGCCTACAGAAAGCTTCAAAAGCTTCCTAGAAATGCTAGCCCTTCTAGAGTTCAAAGAAGATGTTCGATAACGGGGAGGCCACATGCTGTTTATAGGAAATTTGGTCTTAGTAGAATTAAATTAAGGGAAGCCGCAATGCGCGGAGATATTCCTGGATTAGTTAAATCAAGTTGGTAAATATATTATGAGTTTTCAAGATCCTATTTCAGATTGCCTTAACAGAATAAGAAATGGCCTTATGAGAGGTAAAGATTCTGTTATTGTTCCATATTCTAAAATTAAGCATGACTTGGTTAATGTTTTAATTGAGGAAGGTTATTTGAATTCCTGTGAAAAGATTGATAACGGTGGAAAAGATGAAATAAACGTCAACCTCAAGTATTTTAATGGCAAGCCAGCAATTAAGGATCTCAAGAGAATCTCTAGACCTGGGCTAAGAAAATACTCAGGCACCAAAGACCTTTCTAATGTTAAGGCTGGATTAGGTATATATGTTCTATCGACCAACCAAGGTTTAATGACTGATCGTGTTGCAAAATCTAAGAATGTGGGTGGCGAAATTTTGGTGGAGGTTTTTTAAATGTCTAGAGTTGCTAAACAACCAATTACTATCCCAGAAGGCGTTAAGGTAGAGCTTAAGGATAATTTTGTGTTTGTTTCAGGCAAGAATGGCTCTATGGAATTTGAGCTAGTTAAAGATGTAAAGGTGGATCTTAAAGAGAATGAAATTTTGGTTTCATATGGTGATTATCAGGAATCTCTAGCAATGGGAGGAACTACACGAGCAATCTTAAATAATATGGTCTTAGGAGTTTCTCAGGGCTTTGAAAAAAAATTAGAATTAGTTGGAGTTGGTTACAGAGCAAAAGCATCCGGAAAGACTTTAGATCTTACACTAGGCTTCTCACATCCTATTAAATATGAGCTTCCCGAAAGTGTGAGTGTTGAAACTCCATCCCAAACTGAAATCGTACTGAAGAGTCATGATAAACAGGTTTTGGGTCAAGTTGCTTCAGAAATTAGAGCATTTAGACCACCAGAACCCTATAAAGGAAAAGGTGTTAAGTATTCTGATGAAAGAATTAAGAGAAAAGAAGCTAAAAAAGCTGCAGGTGGTGCTTAATGAGTATTAAAAATCTTTCAAGGCTAAGAAGAGCAAAAAAAACAAGGATGAGGATTAAGTCCCAAGAATTGCCAAGACTTACAGTCTTTAAATCCTCTCAACATATTTATGCTCAAGTTATTGATCCGAGCGGATCTAAGGTTTTGGCTGCAACCTCAACACTAGATAAAAGTATCAAATCTAAAGGTAGAAGTGTCCAATCAGCCAAGGAAGTTGGTGAGAAAATTGCTGACTTATCTATAAAAAGTGGCATCAAAAAAGTTATTTTTGATAGATCAGGGTACAGATATCACGGAAGAATAAAGATGATTGCTGAAGCAGCAAGAGAAAAAGGTTTGGAGATATAAAGATATGGCAAAAGAAATGGCAAATATCAACCAACAAGGTGACTTACTTGAAGAAAAGTTAGTTCAAGTAAATAGAGTAGCAAAAGTTGTTAAGGGTGGAAGAATTTTTGGCTTTACCGCTCTGACTGTTGTTGGCGATGGTAAAGGTAAGGTGGGTTTTGGAAGAGGCAAAGCTAAAGAAGTTCCAATTGCAATTCAAAAAGCTATGGAGAACGCTAGAAGAAGCATGGTTGATGTAGAGTTAAATGGATCTACAATTTGGTATCCGGTAAAAGCAAAACACGGGTCTGCTAATGTTTATATGCAGCCTGCTGCAGAGGGTACTGGAATTATTGCAGGTGGAGCAATGAGAGCAGTTCTTGAGCTTGTCGGTGTTCAGAATGTTCTTGCGAAATGTTATGGCTCAACGAATCCAGTTAATGTTGTTATGGCAACGATTAATGGTCTTAAATCAATGGAATCACCTGATACAGTTGCTGAAAGACGAGGTAAGAAAGTTGAGGAAGTATTATGACAGCAAGTAAAACTATTCAAGTAAAACTTATCAAAAGCGGTATTGGAAGAATAAAAAACCATAAGCTTTGCATTCAAGGTTTAGGCTTTAAAAGGCTGAACCAAGTTGTATCAGTTGAAGATACTCCAAGCAACAGAGGCATGATAAATAAAATTTCAGATATGGTTGAGGTGGTTGATTAATATGGCTAAAGAAAATAATACACTTTCACTTAATTCACTCAGTAATGAGGGCACGAAATCAAATAGAAAACGTGTTGGAAGAGGTATTGGTTCAGGAAATGGTAAAACTGCTGGAAGAGGTCATAAAGGGCAAAAATCTAGATCTGGCGGCTCTATACCAAGATGGTTTGAAGGCGGACAAATGCCACTTCAACAGAGACTTCCAAAGTTTGGTTTTTCTTCCAGAGTTAATAATTTATCCACAGATATAAATCTAAGAATGCTGGATGGAATGAAAGAAGTAAGTCTAGAAATCTTAAAAGAAAAGAAACTTGTGAATAAAAAAATCAACAAAGTAAAAATTTACGGCGATTATAAACTTTCGAAATCATTAAATGTTATTGGTTTAACTGTGACTAAGGGAGCACTTAAGTCAATTGAAGAATCTGGAGGCAAGGTAAGCTAAAAATGGCAGATAGCAGCATGTCAGATTTGTGGAAAAGAATTAGGTTTGTAATTCTTGCCATTGTTATATATCGAATTGGTACACATATACCAATACCAGGTATTGATCCGCAAAGGTTAGAAGATTTATTTACACAAAATCAAGGAACTATTCTCGAGATGTTCAACTTATTTTCTGGTGGCGCATTAGAAAGAATGAGTGTTTTTGCACTTAACGTAATTCCATATATTTCTTCTGCAATTATCATGCAATTATTCTCTAATTCAATACCATATTTACAAGAGTTAAAAAAAGATGGCCAAGCTGGAAGAAATGCAATAACACAATTTACAAGATACGGCACAGTACTATTAGCACTTATCCAAGCATCAGCACTTGCATTCACTTTAAATGCCTCTGGCTTGAAATATTTAGATATACCTTTTGCATCCTTCTATATCTCAACTGTAGCATCTGTAGTTGCAGGAACAGTATTCCTTATGTGGCTGGGTGAACAAGTTTCTGAAAGAGGAATTGGAAATGGTATATCTATAATTATTGCTATAAGTATTTTATCTGGAATGCCAGGAGCAATAGGGCAAGCTCTTGAACAGTCCAGACAAGGAGACTTAAATATATTGCTTCTCATTGGTATTGGTGTTCTTGCGATGGCAGTAATTGCAGCAGTTGTTTTTATAGAAAGAGGCCAAAGAAGAATTACAGTTAATTATGCTCAAAGGCAGCAAGGTAGAAAAATGATGCAAGCTCAGGCAAGTCATTTACCTTTTAAAGTAAATATGGCTGGAGTTATTCCTGCAATTTTTGCGAGCACCTTCTTATTATTTCCACAATCTTTAACGCAATGGTTTGGTCAAGGAGACCCATCAGGATTTTTACAGTCTTTAACACTCGCTCTTAATCCTGGTCAACCGCTATACGTATTAGTATTTTCAGCTTTAATTATATCTTTCTGTTTTATTTGGTTAGCTTTAACATTTAATACTCGAGAGGTTGCTGATAATCTTAAAAGATCAGGTGCATACATACCTGGTATAAGACCTGGTGAGCAGACTTCAAATTATATTGATAGTGTATTAGCGCGTTTGACAGTATTCGGAAGTATTTATCTAACACTCATATGCTTAATGCCTCTTGCCTTAATTAATTTTGCAGGAGTTTCTTTCTATCTTGGAGGAACTTCAATCTTAATCATTGTAGTAGTTTTAATGGATTTTATGTCTCAAGTTCAGTCTCATATGATGTCTAGTCAATATGCATCAGTTATGAAAAAAGCAAATTTAAAGAATTATAGAAGGTAGTTATGAAAGTAAGAGCATCAGTAAAGAAAATTTGCAGAGATTGTAAGATAGTCAGGAGAAAAGGTGTTTTATTTGTAATTTGTAAAACTGACCCAAAACATAAGCAGAAGCAAGGTTAAATATTATGGCAAGAATAGCAGGTGTAAACATACCAGAAAATAAACACATAGAGATTTCTCTAACGCATATATTTGGTATCGGCCGAAAAAGAGCTCAAGATATTTGTGATTCATTAGGCTTAGAATATTCTAAAAAAGTTTCAGATCTTTCAGAGGATGAGTTAGAAAAAGTCAGAGGTGAAGTTGCAAAATATACATTAGAGGGAGACTTAAGAAGAGAGGTCAGTGTAAATATAAAAAGATTGATGGATTTGGGTACCAATAGAGGTATAAGACATAGAAGAAAGCTTCCAACAAGAGGTCAACGAACAAAAACTAATGCAAGGACAAGAAAAGGCCCTAGAAAGCCTATGAGAGGATAAACAATGGCTAAGAGTAAAAAAACTAAAAGGGTAATAAGTGAAGGGGTTGCACATATCCACTCTTCATTTAATAACACCATAATTACAATTACTGATAAACAGGGTAATGCTATTTGTTGGGCTACCTCTGGTGGTTCTGGTTTCAGAGGCTCTAGAAAAAGTACTCCTTTTGCAGCTCAGATTGCTGCTGAAAAGGTAGGCACTGTTGCAAAAGAGGACTATGGCATGACAAGTCTTGATGTAAAAGTTAAAGGTCCAGGAGCTGGAAGGGAATCGGCAGTTAGGTCATTAAATGCATGTGGCTTAAAAATAAAGAGTATAACTGACGTTACACCTCTTCCTCATAATGGATGTAGACCACCAAAAAAGAGAAGAGTTTAGGAGAAAATAATGGCTAGATATAGAGGACCATCTTTAAGACTTTCAAGAAGAGAGGGAACAGATCTTTACTTGAAGAGTGGAGTAAGGGCTGTTGAATCAAAATGTAATATGGAAACTGCGCCTGGTGTGCATGGTCTTAGAAGAGGGAGACTATCTGACTATGGATTACAGCTTAGAGAAAAACAAAAAGTAAGAAGAATGTATGGAGTTCTTGAGAAGCAGTTCAGAAATTACTATAAAAAAGCTGCTAAATCGAAAGGTAATACAGGTGAGAATCTATTGTCCTACTTGGAACAGAGATTAGATAATGTTGTTTATAGGATGGGATTTGGTTGCACTCGTGCAGAAGCAAGACAGCTTGTTTCTCACAAAGCAATTCTTGTCAACGGAAGCACAGTAAACATTCCTTCATATCAAGTTCAGCCTGATGACGTGGTCGAGGTAAGGGAAAATAAGAAAAGCCAGCTGAGGATTCAATCTGCATTGGATTTAGCTGCTCAAAGAGAAGAATGCAATTGGCTTGAAGTAGATGCAAAGAATTTTAGAGGTGTGTTTAAGTCAGTACCTGATAGGACTGATCTAAGCACAGAAATAAATGAAAATCTTATAGTTGAGCTTTACTCAAAATAAGAGGGTTAGAGGTAATTATGCAAATATCAGTAATAGATTTATTAGTACCAACCGAGATACAGGTCGAAAATGTTTCAGACACTGTATCAAAGGTCACTCTAGAGCCGCTTGAAAGGGGGTTTGGTCATACTCTAGGTAATGCCTTAAGAAGAATTCTTCTTTCATCAATGCCTGGTGCTGCCGTGACAGATGTTGTAATTGATGGTATTTCCCATGAGTATTCAACAATTGAGGGTGTTAGAGAGGATGTAATAGATATTCTTTTGAATTTAAAAGACATGCCTGTAAAGCTAATTGAAGGCAATGAAGCAGAGTTAAAGCTGTCAGTGGATGGACCATGCGAAGTCACATCTTCTTCATTTGAAGCTCCTGGAAATGTAGAGTTGACAGACGCTGACCATCATGTAGTTTCACTGGTTGATAAAATCAAATTAAACATGTCTGTTTTTGTAAGAACAGGCAGAGGCTATGAACCTGCTGATATCAGAGATGATGAAAATAATACTGTAGGAGGCTTGAAAGTAGATGCTTCATTTAGCCCTGTTAAAAGAGTCTCTTATTCTGTAGAGAATGCAAGGTTTGAAAAAAGAACAGATTTAGATAAATTAATTCTTGAACTTGAGACTGATGGAACAATCGATGCAAAAATGGCTATTGAGCATTCTGCAACTATTATGCAGCAGCAACTGGCAGCTTTTGTTGACCTCGAGGCTATCGCAGAACAAGAAGCTAAAAAAGAACAAAATGATTTTGATCCATTGCTGCTAAGATCTATCGAAGAACTAGAGCTAACTGTCAGATCTACTAATTGCTTAAAAGCTGAAAGTATTTTCTTAATTGGCGATTTAATTCAAAGATCTGAATTTGACCTTTTAAAAACACCTAACCTTGGCAAGAAGTCTCTAAATGAGATTAAAGATGTGCTAGCTTCTAAAGGGCTCTCTCTTGGTATGGTGCTAGATAACTGGCCACCGATGGGTTAAAAAATGAGACATCATAAATCAGGAAGAAAATTAAATAGAAACTCAGCACACAGGAAAGCTTTGTTTAAAAACTTATCACTTGCTTTAATAGAGCATGAGATTATTAAGACAACGGTTCCAAAAGCAAAAGAGCTAAAAAAATATCTTGAGCCTCTTATAACCGTTTCAAAAACTGATTCAGTAGCAAACAGAAGAAGAGTCTTTGATAAGTTAAGGTGTAAAAAATCAGTTGGTAAGCTATTTGATGACATTGGTCCAAAATCATCTTCAAGACCTGGAGGCTATCTTAGAATAATTAAAGCTGGCTTTAGGCCTGGCGACAAAGCTGATATGGCTTTTGTAGAATGGGTTGATAGATCAACTGAAGATGCTGAAGTCGAAGTTCCTGAACTTAAGGAATCAGAAACTAGCTAAGCATTCCTTTTAAGTATTTACCAGTAAAAGATTTTTTATCTTTCGATACTTTTTCTGGTGTGCCACATGCAACAAGCTCACCGCCCTGACTTCCTCCCTCAGGACCTAAATCAATTATCCAATCTGCGGTTTTAATTACGTCTAGATTATGTTCAATAACAATAATAGTATTTCCTTGCTCCTTTAATCTATGTAAAACTTTAAGGAGTAGCTCAATGTCATGAAAATGAAGTCCAGTTGTTGGCTCATCCAAAATAAATAAGGTTTTACCAGTGCTTCTTTTTGACAGCTCTTTAGCAAGCTTTATTCTTTGAGCTTCTCCGCCCGAGAGGGTGGTAGCAGATTGACCAAGAGTAATATAACCGAGACCTACATCATTTAAGGTCTTAAGTTTATTCTTAATGGCTGGAATTTGATCAAAAAACGACAAGGCATCTTCGACCGTCATGCTTAAGACATCACTAATATTTTTATCTTTATATTTAACTTCAAGTGTTTGATCATTGTATCTACTTCCATGACAAACATCGCATGTTACATAAACATCAGCTAAAAAGTGCATTTCTACTTTAATAAGACCATCTCCTTGGCAAGCCTCACATCTTCCTCCTTTTACATTAAAGCTAAACCTTCCTGGTTTATAGCCTCTAGCTCTTGCTTCAATAGTTTGTGAAAAAAGATCTCTTATATTAGAAAATAATCCAATGTAAGTTGCTGGATTAGAGCGCGGAGTTCTTCCTATGGGTGATTGGTCAATATCTATAACTTTGTCAAGGTGCTCAAGACCTTTAATTTCTTTACATTTAACTTCTTTTTTTAGATTTGCTCTGTTTAGCATAAAAGAACTCATAGGAAGAAGAGTTTGATTTATTAGGGACGATTTTCCAGAACCTGACACTCCAGTAACTGCAGTAAATAGACCAATTGGGATCTCAATGTTTATGTTATTTAAATTATTAGCAAATGCAGACTTAATCTCTATAAACTTATTCTGATGTTCTGACCTTTTTTTTGGGACTTCAATCTCCCTTTTTTTAGATAAAAACTTTGCAGTTATAGATTTTTTATCTTTAATAATTTCTTCAAAGTCTCCCTCAGCACATACTTTTCCTCCATGAACTCCTGCTCCTGGACCCATATCAATAATATAGTCAGCTTCACGCATTGCATCTTCATCATGCTCAACAACTATCACGGTATTCCCTAGATCTCTTAAATTTTTAAGCGTTTCTATCAGTTTTCCGTTATCTCTTTGATGCAGTCCTATGCTAGGCTCATCAAGAATATATGTAACCCCAACTAAACCCGAACCAATTTGACTAGCTAGCCTGATTCTCTGAGCCTCTCCGCCTGATAAAGATTCTGCACTTCTATCTAAAGCAAGATATCCAAGACCAACATTCTCAAGAAATGACAGCCTATCATTGATTTCTTTTAGAATTTTTTCAGAAATCTTTTTTTTATTACCTAGAAGATCTAAGCCAGATACAAACTCAAGACTTTCATTTATTCTCATTTCAGTTATTTCATTAATAGGCGTATCCTCAATGAAGATATTTCTAGATTCCTTTCTTAAGCGGGAGCCGTTGCACGAATCACAATTTTTATCAGAAAGGAGTTTAGATAGCTCATTTCTCATAAACTCTGAATCTGTATCCCTAAATCGTCTTTGAGTATTTACAATCACTCCCTCAAATTTATGTTTTCTGACCAATCTACTGCCACTTCGCCATCTTTTTGAAAAATCTATAACATCATTACTACCCCAAAGAATTATATCTTTGTATTTTTCATCTAGATCAGACCATTTAGTTGTAAGTGAAAAATCATAGTGTTTTGCTAAACACTTTAGTTGATAGAAATAAAATCTATTTCTTCTTGTCCATCCCTTGATGGCTCCATTAGTTATAGAGACATCTTCATCTGGGATAAGTTTTGAGGGATCAATATATTGAATTATTCCAAGTCCATCACATGCATCACATGCTCCAAAAGGACTATTAAAAGAGAACATTCTTGGTTCAAGCTCAGGAATAGAATAACCACACTCAGGGCATGAAAAATTCGTTGAAAATAGGATGGATTCACTCTTACCATCCATAAAGTCTATTTCAATAATTCCATCCGAAAAGTTAGAAGCAGTCTCTACTGATTCAGCTACACGCTGCCTAAATTCTTCATTATTTTTTATTACCAACCTGTCTACAACTGCTGAAATATTGTGTTTCTTATTTTTTTCTAATTCAGGAAATTCATCTAATGAGTAAATTCTTTCATTAACCTTAGCTCTTACAAAACCTTCTTGTCTCAAATCTTCATAGATCGCAAGATGCTCACCTTTTTTTCCTCTAATTATTGGACTAATGATCATGATTTTCTGACCCTTCTCAAAACTACATATTTCATCAGTAATTTCAGAAATGGACTTAGCCTTCAGCTTGATATCATGATCTGGACATTTTGGAGTACCTACTCGAGAGTAGAGAAGCCTTAAGTAGTCATAAATTTCTGTGACAGTACCCACAGTCGATCTTGGATTATGAGACGCAGACTTTTGTTCTATTGAGATAGCAGGTGATAACCCTTCAATCTGATCAACATCAGGTTTTTCCATCATAGATAAAAATTGTCTAGCATATGCGGAAAGAGATTCAACGTACCTTCTTTGACCTTCTGCATAAAGGGTATCAAATGCTAAAGAGGATTTTCCTGATCCAGACAATCCGGTGATTACAACAAGTTTATTTCTTGGAATATCGACATCAATATTTTTTAAATTATGGGTGCGAGCACCTTTAATTGATATGCTTTTCATTTAAAATGTATGTAATAAGAAATATGGGTTAAACTTTTAGTATTATAAGAGGTAATTATGAGTAGAGGTGTAAATAAAGTAATTTTAGTAGGTAATTTAGGTCAAAAACCTGACATGAAGTATACCCAAAGTAATACTGCAGTGGCTAATCTAAGTTTAGCAACTTCTGAATCTTGGAAAGATAAAGATAGTGGCGACTTAAAAACAAAAACTGAATGGCATAGAGTAGTTTATTTCGGAAAGCTTGCAGAAATTGCTGAACAATATCTTGATAAAGGATCCAAAGTCTATGTTGAAGGAAAATTACAAACAAGAAAATGGCAAGATCAAGCAGGAAATGACAGGTATACCACTGAAGTTCTTGGACAAGAGCTTACGATGCTTGATTCAAGAGGAGAATCGTCAGGGTCCTCTTATGAAAATAATAACTCGGGTGTCAGCGAAGAAGACGTAAACCAAGATAACGGCGAGTTCTCAGAAGAAGACATTCCTTTCTAGACTTTGAAATACAAGCACATTACATTTGAAATTCATGATTCAGTCGCTTTGATTAAGCTGAATCGACCTGAAAAGCTCAATGCTTTTACTTTGACTATGATGCAGGAGCTTTGCGATGCTTTTGATACGATTGATGAAGATGACAAAATTAGAGCAACACTTATAACAGGCTCTGGAAGGGCATTTTGTGCAGGAGCAGATCTCTCAAGAGGAGAAAATACCTTCGTTGATAGGTTTGATACATCTAAGGAGTATCCTCAAGATTATAATAAAGATGCTGGCGGTATTTTGACACTCAGAATGTACAAGTCCCTTAAACCAATTATTACAGCTTGTAATGGTCCCGCCGTGGGAGTTGGAGCAACAATGCAACTTGCAGCAGATATAAGAATTGCTTCGACAAAAGCAAAGTTTGGATTTGTTTTTTTGAATAGAGGAATTGTAAATGATGCAAGCAGCTCATGGTTTCTCCCCAAAATAGTCGGCATCTCAAAGGCCTTAGAGCTTTGCTTTTCTGGAAAGATTATCAATGCTGACGAAGCAAAAGAAATCGGCCTTGTTTCATACATATTTGAAGATGAAGAAATGCTTGAGAAAGCATTGAATTATTGTCAGGAGCTTGCAAAAAAATCTGCTCCTGTTTCAGTTGCGGTAGCGCGAAGATTATTTTGGACTTCGCTTGGAGATAATGGACCGGATAGATCGCATGATTTGGAGAGTATATTTATTAGTTCAAGAGGAAAGTCCGGAGATGCTAGGGAAGGAGTTACCTCCTTTCTTGAAAAAAGACGAGCTGACTTCCCTAATTTAGTATCCGAAGACCTACCAAAGAATTTCTTAGAGGAAATTGAAAAAAAGTAAGTTCTATCTAACTCTCAGCAATCCACATAACTTGTGTCCTGTTGGATCTCTTAAATAAGCCAAGTAAAAACTATAATCATCGTATACACGAATACCTGGAGGTTCTTCAATCGAAGTTCCTCCATTTTGAACTCCAGTCTTGTGCCATAAATCTCCCTGCTCAATACTTTCTAAGTTGAAGCCAATAGTAGCTCCATTTGCAACAGTAGCTTTCCCTCCATCTAGAGGCTCCGATACCGCAAAACTTGTTTCTTTGAAATTATAAAAATATCTTTTTAACCCAGTTCGGCTTGGGATCATCTTTCCCGGCTTTGCACCAAGAACTTCGAACAATTTATCGTAAAATACGCGTGATTCTTCTATATCATTAGACCCAATCATTACATGACTAAACATATTTACCTCCTGAGTGATGAGAAATTAATCCTTGTTAAAAACTAAACATGCATTTGTTCCACCGAAACCAAATGAATTACTCATAAACGAATTAATCTTGTGATTATTCTCTTCAGTTACTAAATTTATATCACCGATTTCATCGACAACGGCTTCAACATTAATAGAAGGAGAAACGAAACCTTTATTCATCATAATCATTGAATAAATGACTTCTTGAGCACCAGTTGCGCCTAAAGAGTGTCCTGTAAGCGATTTTGTTGAACTTAAAAATGGATTTTGTGAATTGAAAACCTCTTGAATCGCATTTATTTCAGCTATATCTCCAACCGGAGTACTTGTTCCGTGAGCATTTATATAATCTATTTCTTGCCCAAATTGTGAGAGGGCTTCGCTCATGCACCTTACAGCCCCCTCACCGGAGGGCGCAACCATGTCATAACCATCTGAGTTTGCACAAAAACCTTTAAGGGTTCCATAAATCTTTGCACCTCTTTTTAGAGCACTCTCTTTTTCTTCAAGAATCACCATTCCAGAACCACCTGATATTACAAAGCCATCTCTATCTTTATCAAATGGTCTAGATGCTAGCTCTGGCTGCTCATTAAATTTTGAGCTCAAGGCCCCCATTGCATCAAACAATGATGATGATGACCAATGCTCATCTTCACCACCACCTGCAATAACTATATCTTGTAAGCCATTTTGAATAAGGTTGGCTCCATGACCAATGCAATGCGCACTAGTTGAACAAGCTGAAGTAATTGAATAGTTAACACCTTTAATTTTTAATGCTGTTGATAAAACAGCAGAAACAGTACTTCCCATTGCTTTAGGGACTGCATAAGGACCGATTCTTTTAGGTCCTCTTGATCTAGTTATATCTGCAGCCTCTATCTGAATAGCAGAAGATGCACCTCCTGAACCAGCAACAAGACCAACCCTTGGAGAAGATATATCGTCTTCACTGAGGCCTGCGTCCATAAGAGCATCTTTAGCAGCAAGATATGCGTATGCCGATGCGTTACCCATAAACCTTAGAACCTTCCTATCAATTAAAGGCTTTAGGTCTATCTCAATCGAACCACAAACATGGCTTCTAAAACCCATATCTGCATATTCTTGGTTTAACTTAATTCCAGATTTACCTACCTTAAGATTCTTTGCAACGGTCTCTAAATCATTGCCTATGCATGAGATTAGCCCCATTCCTGTTACAACAACTTCACGCATATTAAAATTTGCTTGGGTCAGCAAAAAGACCAACTTTCAGGTTATCTGCTGAGTAAACATGCTTATCGTCCACAAACATATCAGCATCAGAAAAACCAACTACAGCTCCTCGGTTCACCACTCTTTTTATATCAAGGACATAATTAACTTTTTTTGCAGTTGGAAGCACTTGTCCAAAGAATTTTACTTTTTCTGCTCCTAAAGCCCTTCCAATTCCAGGTAGCTCACTCCAGCATAGAAAGAAACCTAATAATTGCCACATAGCATCAAGCCCCAAGCAACCGGGCATAACGGGATCTTCTTTAAAGTGACAATCAAAAAACCAAAGATCAGGATTTATATCAAGCTCTGCATAAACTTCGCCTTTGGAATATTTCCCTCCAGAATTATTTATCTCAGTGATTCTGTCAAACATAAGCATGGGGTCTACAGGGAGCCTGCCATTCCCTTCACCAAAAAGCTGACCAAACCCACAATCATTTAGATCCTCTCTTGAATATGAGCTTTTTGGTTTGAATAATTTATTCATGTCTATATTTTAAACTGTCAGACAAGTTTAGCATCTGATCACGAATTTCTTTATTAGATATGCTGAGGATACATTTATCTATTTCGTTACTATAACCTTCAATAAGCAAATTACACTTGTTGAATGCATTCGATGAAGATACAAAATCTGAAATATCATCTACGTGAAAATCTTTTTTCTTTAGCTTGTTTAAGATTTTTAATGCATCTTTTTTTGTTGAGCTTTTAAGCGCGAAGTAGAGCGGATATGTTATTTTTTCTTCAAGAATATCTTGCATTTGCGGTTTTCCAATATCATTTTCACTTATGCCATAATCAAGTAAATCGTCCCTCACCTGAAAAACAATTCCAATGAGCTTTGAGGCTTTAGAAACATTTTCTATAAACGCATTAGATTTTCCAGAAAGGATTGCAGCAGTTTTTGCAGAGGCTTCAAACAAACGCCCGGTTTTGTAATAGCTTATTTTTTTAAGTTGTTGCAATGACGAACCCCAGTTATTTTTATTTGCGAGTTGCATTAATTCGCCTTCAGCAATTTTGTTTGTAGCAGAGCTTAGCTCATCTATTACTCTAAAATTGCCTATTTCATTCATAAGCATAAATGCTTTTGAATAAATAAAATCACCAATTAATACGCTATGCGAATTAGACCAAGCAACATTAACTGTTTGTCTTCCTCTTCTAAGGTCTGAATTATCAATAATATCGTCATGAACGAGTGTAGCAGTATGAAGAAGTTCAATTACAGCTGCTAGCTTAATTCTATCTTGTTGTTTTTGCTTCATACCATGAGAGCAAATTAGGCTGATGGATGCTCTAACTTTCTTACCTGATTTATCAAAAATATAATCATAGAGGTCTTTTACAACCGGTTCTTTACTTAAATCTCTTCTCATTAGGCTTTCGACTTTTTTGAGATCTTTTTTAAGATTTTTATTTAAATTAGACATGTTTATTTATTGGATTAAAAATTATACCTAACTATTGATAAATTCCGCATATCAGCGTATATTTTGCCAACTTTCGGATTTAATAATGTATGCAGTAATTGAAACAGGTGGTAAACAGCATAAAGTAGAGGAGGGACAAACTCTTCTCGTTGACCTTATTTCTGATGAAAAGAAAAAGATTACCTTTGATAATATTCTTCTATATTCTGATGATAAAACTGTTGAAATAGGCCAACCATATTTACAAAATGTTAAAGTAACAGCAAAGATTATTGAGGAAGTTAAAGGAACTAAATTATCAATTCTTAGGTTTAGAAGAAGAAAGCATAGTATGCGTAAACAAGGGCATAGAGCTAAATATACCAAGATAGAGATTGATAAAATCAAACTAGAGAGTAAATAATGGCACATAAGAAAGCTGGTGGTTCCAGTAAGAACGGTAGAGATTCCCAGTCAAAAAGATTAGGTGTTAAGAGATTTGGTGGTCAGCTTGTTAAAGCTGGTGAAATAATTATTAGACAAAGAGGAACAAATACTCATCCAGGCGTAAATGTTGGAATGGGTAAAGATCATACATTATTTGCTAAAGAATCTGGTATTGTTCAATTTACTTATAAAGGTCCAAGAAAGAGGAAAACTGTAAATATAGTTCCTCAGTAAAATCCATGAATTTCATTGACGAAGCTCTGCTTGAAATTAAAGCAGGATCAGGCGGTTCCGGTTGCTTAAGCTTTAGAAGAGAAAAATACATTCCAAGAGGCGGTCCTGATGGCGGTGATGGAGGCAGAGGAGGAGACGTTTTTCTAAAAGCTGATAAGAGCATCAATACACTAGTTGATTTTCACCATAAAAAAATTATACAAGCAAAGAATGGCAGAAATGGTTCCGGAAAAAATATGAAAGGTCAGGATGGCGATTCTATTTTTTTACTAGTTCCTCAAGGAACTGTTGTATTAGATGCAGATACTGGTGATGTAATTATTGATTGCAATGAAGAAAAAGATTATTTGCTTGCAAAAGGCGGTGATGGCGGATTAGGTAATGCTCGTTTTAAGTCTAGCACCAATCAAGCACCACGAAAAATAACGAAAGGAGAGGACGGTGAATCAATAAATATTAAACTAGAACTTAGATCTCTAGCAGATGTTGGTTTAGTTGGATTCCCAAATGCTGGAAAGTCAACATTTCTAAATACCGTTTCGTCAGCAAAACCTAAAATCGCTGACTATCCTTTTACAACATTAAGACCTCACTTAGGAACTATTAAATATTCTGATAATAGTTATGTGATTGCAGACATACCAGGAATAATTGAAGGCGCATCTGATGGTCACGGGCTCGGTATTAAGTTTTTAAAACATATATCAAGAACAGGAATCCTTCTTTTTTTTCTTGAAGCTTTTTCAGAAATTTCGGTACAGGATCAATTTCTTAAACTGAAGAAAGAATTAGGAGATTTTTCAGAAAAACTTTTAGAAAAAGAGTTTTATATAGTTGTTACAAAAATTGATCTAATTGATGAAGAGACTAGATTAGAATCTTTAAATACTTTTAATGCTAAGGAATTTACAAATGTTTTTGGTATTTCTTCAGTTACGGGTGAGGGAGTTCAAGAACTTCTTGACGATATATCGAGAAGGATTTTTATTTAGAGATTTTTTTAACTGCAGCAGTAAGTCTACTCTTTGTTCTGGCAGCAGCATTTTTGTGAATAACTTTTTTTGAAGCGGCTGAATCAAGGACTTTTTCAGCAGTTTTTAAGAGGCCTGAGGCTTTTGCAGCATCATTTTCTTCAATTGCATATCTTACAGCTTTAACTGCTGTTCTTGTTTGAGACCTCTGACTATGTCTAAGCTTATATCTTGCTTTATTCTGTCTAGCTCTCTTTTCTGCTTGTTTTGAATTAGCCATAAAATGTTATAAAAAGTTGTGCAAGTTTAATCATCTGTGCCTAAAAAGTCCACCCTTTCAGGTTATTTCGTTAATAACCTCTTAAAAGCTCTATCAAGGATCTTTCTTGGAATGAGATTTAACATTTTGTCTGTTATGCCAGCAACTACATATCTT